>NZ_AP022570.1:902025-1202701 GCF_010728325.1 Mycolicibacterium poriferae | reverse complement strand
TGCCGGCTATCCAGATCGCCCTCAATTAGAAGTTGATCATGTGGCCGGCCAAGCCGTGGAAGCACTCCTGCAGCGCCTCGGACATGGTCGGGTGCGTGTGCACATTGCGGGCCAGCTCATTGGACGTCAGGTCCCACTTCTGCGCCAGCGTCAGCTCCGGCAGCAGCTCGGACACGTCGTGGCCGATCAGGTGACCGCCGATCAGCTCGCCGTACTTGGCGTCGGCGATCAGCTTGACGAAGCCGCTGGGGTCGCCCATGCCGTGGGCCTTGCCGTTGGCGGTGAAGGGGAACTTGGCGACCTTGACGTCATAGCCCTCCTCGCGGGCCTGCTCCTCGGTGAGCCCGAAACTGGCCACCTGGGGCTGGCAGAACGTGGCGCGCGGCATCATCCGGTAGTCGCCCAGCGCGAGTGTCTCGGCGCCACCGATGGTCTCGGCCGCGACGACGCCCATGGCCTCGGCGACGTGGGCGAGCTGCAGTTTGCCGGTGACGTCGCCAATGGCATAGATGTGCGGCTTGTTGGTGCGCATGTAGTCGTCGATGGCGATGCCGCCGCGCTCGGTCAGTTCGACGCCGGCCTTGTCCAGGTCGAAACCTTCGACGTTCGGGACGAAGCCGATGGCCTGCATCACCTTGTCGGTCTTGATTTCGGTGGACTTGCCGTCCTTGCTCACGGTGACGGTGACGGACTTACCGTCGTCGTCGATCGATTCCACCTTGGTGCCGGTCATGATCTTGACGCCCAGCTTCTTGAACTGCTTCTCGATCTCCTTGGAGATCTCGGCGTCCTCGTTGGGCAGCGCGCGCGGCAGGAACTCGACGATCGTGACGTCCACGCCGTAGTTCTTCATGACGTAACCGAACTCCATGCCGATCGCGCCGGCGCCGGCGATGACGATCGAGCCGGGCAGCTCGCGCTCCATGATCTGCTCTTCGTAGGTGACCACGTTCTCCGACAGCTCGGTGCCCGGCACCAGCTTGGTGTGCGCGCCCGTGGCGATGATGGCGTTGTCGAAGGTGACTTCCTCGGTCTCGCCTTCGTTGAGATCGACGACGATGGTGTGGTCGTCTTTGAACTTGCCGTAGCCCTGGATCTCGGTGATCTTGTTCTTCTTCATCAGGAAGTGCACGCCGGCCACCCGGCCGTCGGCGACCTTGCGGCTGCGGTCGAAGGCCACGCCGTAGTCGAAGCTGGCCTCCCCACTGATGCCGAAGGTCTTGGCCTCCTTGGTGAAGATGTGCGCGAGCTCGGCGTTGCGCAGCAGCGCCTTGGACGGGATACACCCGACATTCAGACACACACCGCCCCAGTACTTGGGTTCGATGATGGCGGTGTTCAGCCCGAGCTGGGCGGCGCGGATGGCCGCGACGTACCCGCCGGGACCGGCTCCGAGAACGACGACGTCATAGTGGGTCACGGTTCTCACCCTAACGGGGTCGGCAAGGCGAGCGCGCTCTCGGTGAGGGCGTCGATCAGCGCGGGGTCGTGGCTGACGAGCACGATGGTCGACCCGGTGCCCGCCATGTCGCGCAGCAGAGACACCACCGAGCTTGTCGCTATCGGATCGAGCATTGCCGTCGGTTCGTCGCACAGCACCACCAACGGCCCGCCATCGCCCTGCGTCAGCACCCGCCCCAGGCAGGCTCGTTGCAGCTGCCCGTCACTGACCTGCCCGGGATAGCGCTCCAGCAGCGCGGTGTCGAGGCCGACGCGGTCGGCGGTCTGCTCGGCGGACGAGCGGAAGCCGCGGCCCGCACGGATGGCCAGCGGCTCGTCGATGAGCTGGCGCAGCGTCCAGCGCGGGTTGCACACCAGCCGCGGGTGCTGGGCCAGCAGCGCGACGGAACCGCGAGGCGGCCCGGACGCAGAACCGGACGCCGGATTCGACGCGCCGCTCGCGGACGCAGAATTCGACGCGCCGCTCGCGGACGCAGAAGTCGACGCGCCGCTCGCGGACGCAGAAGTCGACGCGCCGCTCGCGGACGCAGCCGCGTAGCGGATCGCTCCGGCGTGCGGCCTCTGCAGCCCGGCCAGCACCCGCAGCAGCGTGGTCTTGCCGCTGCCCGACGCACCCGTCACACCCGTGATGGCGCCGGCCGGGGCAGTCAGGTCCACGCCGTCGAGCACCGTCCGCCCGCCGAATCTGACGGTGAGGCCGGTGGCGTGCAGGTCACCGGTCATGCCGGCACCGCGTTCAGCAAGGCCCGCAGATACGGGTCGGTGCTGGCCAGGGCGGCGTCGAGGGGCAGCTGGTCGAGCACGCGGCCCCGCGCCATGACCGCGACGTCATCGCATTTCTGCGCGCGCAGCAGCGACGGCATGTCGTGGGTGATGACCAGCACCCCGGCACCGTCGGCGCAGGCCTGCCCGAGGAGGTGCCACACCAGCTCGGCGTTGCCCGGGTCCAGCGCCGACGTGGGTTCGTCGGCCAGCAGCAGGGCCGGACGCCCTGCCAGCGCGGCGGCGATCGCGACGCGTTGGGCCATGCCCCCGGACAGCTCCCCGGGATAGCGGTCGACGACGTCGGCCGGCAGCGCCACGGCCGCGCACAGCTGCTCGGGATTGCGGTCAGCGCCCAGCCGGGTGCAGATCTCGGCGAGTTGGGAACCGACGGTGCGCACCGGCGTGAACGACGTGGCCGCCGACTGCGGCACCAAGCCGATGCGGCGTCCGCGCAGTGCGCGCCAGCCCTTCTCGTCCTGTACGTCCATGTCGGTTCCGCCGATCCGCACCGTGCCGCGCACCCGCGACCCCGGGGGCATCAGTCCGGCCAGGGCAGCGGCGACCATGGATTTGCCGCAACCGGATTCGCCGATCAGGGCGGTGACGCTGCCCGCCCGCACAGCGAGGTCGACGCTGTCGAGGACGGTCACCGAGTCGGTGCCGCGGCCCCGGCGCACCGCGATGTCGGCGCTGAAGCCGTGCAGACTCGCGACGACGGCCATCACCACACCCGCCCGACAGGTGGCTGATGACGGCGCCGGGCCAGCGTGCCCACGGCCGCGAACGTCAGTGCCGTCGCGATCAGCGCCGCGGCCGGCACGGCCAGCGTCCACCAGGCGCCGGACAGGATGTCGCCGCGGGCCTCACTGAGCAGCGTGCCCAGGCTGGCCCGGTCCGGCGAGAGGCCGACGCCGAGGAAGGACAGGGTGGACTCGTGCCACACCGCGTGCGGAAGCAGCACGACCATCGCGACCAGCGCCTGACCGGTCACCGCCGGGATCAGGTGCCGACGAGCGATGAATCCCCTTGAAGCACCGGCCAACTGCGCGGTCTCGACCCAACCCGCCTCGGCGACGGCGAGCAGTTCCGCACGCACCACGCGGGCGACGGCCGGCCAATGCGTCAGCGCGATGGACGCCACGATCGCCAGCGGGGCACCCCGCCACATCGCGGCGATCACGATGCCCACCACCAGATGCGGCAGCGCGTTGAATCCGTCCACCAGACGCATCACCACCGCGTCGACCCAGCCGCCCACGAGCGCGGCGCCGACGCCGATGGCCAGCCCCAACGCGGTGGCCGCGAGGGCGCACACCACCGCGATCAGCAGCGATACCCGCAGCCCCTCGGCGGTGCGCACAAGCAGGTCGTACCCGGAGTGATCCGTTCCGGCGAGGTGGCCGGCGCCGGGAGGCTGCAGTGCGGCACCGAAATCGGCGATCTGCTCGCCGGCGAGCAGCGGAATGATCACCGCCGCAACGATGATCGCGCCGAGCAGCAGCCACGGCCAGCGCGACATCCGCAGCGGGAACATGGCGGTCGAGGCTCTCATGCGACCATCGCGATCCGCGGGTCGATGGCCACCGCGGCCGCGTCCGACAGTGCCGATCCGGCCAGCACGGCTGCCGCCGCACCCACGGTCAGCGCGGCCAGCAGCGGAAAGTCAAGAGCAGCAGCCGATTCGACGAGGACCGCAGCCATCCCGGGCCAGCCGAACACGGTTTCGACGATCGCGGCGCCGGCGATCAGTTCGGGCAGCCGGGTACCCAGCAGTGCCAGGGTCGGCAACACCGAGACCGGTGCGATGTGGCCGCGCAACAGCGCCCAGCCGTGCACACCCCGGGAGCGGGCGCCGCGGACCGCGTCGGAGTCGACACTCTCGACCACGGCCGCACGGGTGGTCAGCAGCAGCCACGGAACCATCGACACGCTCAACGCAAGCCACGGCAGGATCGCGTGCTGCACCACGCCCGCGGGGGTGTAGTCCGCGCCCGGGGCGGCCGCGCCGGACACCGGAAGCCAGCGCAGGCTCACCGCAACCACGATCACCAGCATCAGCGACACCACGAACGGCGGCACGGCGGCCAGCGCCACCGACAGGCCCGTGCACACCCGGTCGAGGCCTCCGCCACGGCGCATGCCGGCCAGACATCCGAGTAGGAGGGCGACCACGGTGGCGGTCAGCAGCGCCGCGCCCGAGAGGCCGAGCGTGAAGGGCATCCGCTCGGCCAGCACGGTGCTCACCGGCTGCGACTGGGTCGACGACCAGCCCAGGTCCCCGTGCAGCAGACGTCCGATCCACTGCCACCACGCCTGATACCAGGGCATCTCGGTGTCGTAGGCGACGCGCATCGCCGCACGCTGGGATTCGGTGGCGAACTGGTAGTTCGCCCCGAGATAGGCGGCCAACGGGTCGAACGGCGACAGTGACGCGACGGCGAACATCGCGGCCGAGATGGCGACAGTCAGCGGCACCGCCACGGCGGTCCGGACCGCCAGCAGCCGGGCGGCGGCCCGCCCGCGGCTGCGGGGAGTCCAGCCGACGGACTCGACGGCCGGGCGGTCGAGTGTGGCCGGCGCGCTCAACGCGTCCACGCGGCGAGGTTCCACCACGGCCCCCACGTCACCCCGTGCGAGTGCGGTTCCATGATCGGCGCGCTCTGGTTCCAGCCGAGGTCGCGGTAGGCGTAGGTGTGGTCGAGGAACACCAGGAACACCTGTGAGGGCTCGGCCGCATACGTGGCTTGAATCCGTTGGTAGAGATCGTCTTTCTCGGCACCGGGAGGGGACTGGGCGGCGCGCTCGAGCATGCCGTCCAGACCCGCGGCGGTGAAGTTGCCCGGATTCGAGTACGGCGAGGAATCCGGCACCCGGGTGTGCAGGGTGTCATAGACCTGGGAGTCGATGCTGTACGGCTTGGATCCGCCGCCCAGCACGACTGCGGAATCGCCGAACCGCGTGTCGATCTCGTCCCAGCTGGTGCCGCGGGGGCGTACGTCGATGCCGAGCGGCTTCATCGCGGCCGCGTAGGCGACCGCCAGATCACGGCGCAACGTGTCCTGGGCGTTGTACAGAAGCTCGAACGACGCTCGGGCACCGTCTTTTTCGCGTATTCCGTTCGAGCCCACACGCCAGCCGGCCGCGTCGAGCATGTCGGTGGCCTCACCGGCGTCGAAGTCGTACTGCGCGTCGGGGTTGTATGCGGCGCCGTAGGCTTCGGCGACGGGCGTGCTCGCCTGCCGGCCGTATCCGCGCAGGACGTCGCGCACGATGGCCTCCCGGTCGACCCCGAGGTTCATCGCCAGCCGGGCCGGCACCTCAGCGGTGAACGGGTTGCCTGCGGGCAGTGCGATGCCGCGCCAGTCCGCCGAGTTCACCGAGACCGTCTCGACGTCGCCGGCGGTGAGCGAATCGATCAGTCGCGGAGGAAGATTGGTGCCGTCGACCGCACCCGAGGCCATGCTCTGCGCCCGGCTGTTGTCGTCGGGGGTATAGGCGTACACCAGCCGGTCCACCTGCGCCGGGGTGCCCCAGTAGTCCTCTCTCGCCACCAGCACCGCCTGGTCGGGCCGCAGGCTGTCCAACCGGTAGGGGCCGGTGCCCACCGGTTCGGTGTTGACTGCCCAGTCCCCGGCGGGCGCCGACTCGACTCGCTCCGACGGCAGGATCCCCAGCAGCAGGTAGGGCCGCGGGTCGGCGGCGGTCGTCAACTCGACGGTCACCGCCTCCGGCCCGTCCGGTTCGATGGCCACGATCGGCGTCACCGCCGTGGCGATCTCGGAGGCGACCGCCGGATCGGCCACGGCGGCGTAGGTCGCCACCACGTCGGCGGAGTCGAACGCGGTTCCGTCGGAGAACTGCACCCCGGCGCGCAGCGGGATCCGCCACCGGTTGGGTCCGGCCGGCTCGGGCGGGCCCTGCGCCAGCGCCGGAGCCAGGTCGGGCACCACATCGTCGGTGGTGGCGTTGGGACGGTAGAGGCCGTCGTAGATGGGCGACACGCCCGATTCGGCGTACCCGTTGACGGGGTTGTAGCCGCCCAGTTCGTAGCCCTCGGCGAGCACGATCTGCGTGTCGTCGGCGTCGTCCGGTGTCGGCGCGGTGCAGCCAGCCGCCGCCAGCACCACGGTCGCCGCCAGAGCCCACCTCACGGTCGATTTCACGTGTCTATCTGAACACATGAGGGGTTGGTGTACTCAGGAGGCCCCAGCGAGCGGCTGGTCCAGCCGGGTCGGGCGGCGCGCCCTCAGCTGCAGTGCGCCTACCCCTGCGGCAACGGACACACGGCGTCGAACTCGGCATCCCCCTCCGACACCACCCGGGTGCCGTGGCTCGGTGGACGCACCCCGCGCTCGTAGTCCGCGCCGGTCACGGGAGCGGCCTGTTCGAGGGCCCGGTTCTCGTCGTCGGTGAACGCCCGCCCCCGGGACAGGAATCGCATTCCCTCGGGGGCCTCCAGGCTGAACCCGCCGCCGCGACCCGGCACCACGTCGATCACCAGCTGGGTGTGCTTCCACGCCTCGAACTGCGGACCGGAGATCCACACCGGCACCCCGTCGCCGACGTCGAGGACCCCCAGCAGTACGTCACGGTCCCCCACCACGAAATCGCCGTCGGGGTAGCACATCGGCGACGACCCGTCACAGCAGCCGCCGGACTGGTGGAACATCAACGCTCCATGTCTGCCCTGCAGGGTGCGCAGCAGTTCGGCCGCGGCCTCGGTCACCAGTGCCCGGTTCGGTGCGTCCATGTCCTCCATTGTGGCCCCGCTCGCCGATCCGCGCCGCGACCTTGCCCACCTTTCAGATAGGCGGGGAACCGAACCGTGCGCCGCCGCGACCAATGACACAGGGATACCGGGAGGACACATGTTCACGCTCGCCGATACGCCGGCCAAGTTCGTGGTCCTGCTCGCGCTGTTCGCGTGGTGCACCGTGTGGTGTACCTACGAGCTGACCCGCCGACAGGACGCCCGGCAGCGCATCTCCAATGCCGCCCATCTCGCGATGGCGGTCGTGATGCTGCTGATGGTGGCCAGACCGACCTGGGCGGCGCTCACGGCGCTCGTACCCACCTCGGCACTGGTGGCGGCGTTCGCCGTGGGGACCGCGTGGTTCGGCTGGCTGGCGGTGGACGGCTTCCGCGCCGCCGACCGTCGCGCCGGTCTGCACTTCTGCGGGCACGCGGCCATGTTCGCCGCGATGACCTGGCATCTGGCCGCGATGGCGGTGAAAGCGCAGCACGCCACGGGGCACCCGGGCATGAGTCACGGCGGCATGGCTCACGGCGGCATGGCTCACGGCGGCATGGCTCACGGCGGCATGGGTTACGGCACCTCGGGGCACGGAGCGCAACCCGGAACGACGATGTGGGTGTTCGCGCTGATCGGTGTGCCGTTGATGACCTACCTGCTGGCCGCCAGCGTCACCGCGATCCGGGAGGTCACCCGCCCGCGCATGGCGGAGCTCGAGCAGGCCACCACGGGCGCCGGGCCGGCTGTGCTCGCGCCGGCCGGACCCGAGCGAGGTTGCCACGAAGTCCGTGCGGTCGGCAGCACGGCGCACCGGCTCGCCGCCTCGTGCGACTTCGCGATGAACTTCGGCATGTTCTGGATGAGCACCGGTCTGCTGGTGCCGATCCTGCCGTTCTTCACGGTGTTCGCCTTCTAGGTCCCGGCTTCGGCCGCGTCCCGCAGGGCCCGGATCGCCGGGGCCGTCGACGGCGGCAACAGCATCCGGCGGTCGGTCGGATAGCGCACGTCCAGCTCGACCGTGCCGGCGAAGCGGTACGGCTGGGCGGCGAGCAGTCCGGCGAACTGCTTGCGCAGCCGCGACATCTCCACCCGCACGGTGACCACCCGGGAACGGTCGCCGTACAGATCGTCGGCCAGTTGCGGAGCGGTGCGGCCCTGGGGCGAATCGGCCAGCACACACAGGATCTCGGCGTGCCGCAGCGACAGGTCGTGCCGCCAGGAGCCGAACTCGCCGGCCAGGCACAGCGACGGCCGGTCCGGGTTGCTCAGATCCACGGTCACCCGCGACACAGCGGGACCGTCCTCGTCGCCGCTTCCGGAGTCACCCGCCAGCCGCACCAGCCAGCCGCCCGGCAGCGGCTCGACGGCACACATGCCCAGCGTCGCCAGCCACACCTTCCCGGGCCCCAGGTGCTCGGGCAACAGGATCCGGTTGTGCAACGGCATCGCGTCGACGGCGGCCACCCAGCCCTCGGTGTCGACGGCCAGCGCGGGAGCATCCAACCGGGCGAGGATCGGCGCGGCCAGCGCTCGCAGCCGGTTCAGCGTGCGGTCGTGCTCGGCGCGCAGGTGCGATTCGGCCAGCCGCGCCACGGCGTCCACCAGCGCGATGGTCGTCGGGTGCACGGTCGCGGCGGGACCGGAGACGTCGACGACACCCAGAACATGTCCGGTACGAGGGTCGCGGATGGGTGCCCCCGCGCACGTCCACGCGTGGTGGCTGCGCAGGAAGTGCTCTGCGGAGAACACCTGCACCGCACGCTGGGAGACCAGCGCCGTGCCGATCGCGTTGGTGCCGACGGCGCCCTCGCCCCAGTTGGCGCCCTCGACGAAACCCAGCCGGTCGGCGTTGTGCAGCACCGACGGCGAGCCGCTGCGCCACAGCACCCGGCCCTGCGCGTCGGCGACGACGAGAATGTTCTCGCCGTCGGCGACCAGGGACTCCAGCCCGTGCGAGATCTCGCCGAGCACCTCGAGCAGCCCGGAGGACCGGCGCAACGTCTCCAGCGCGC
This sequence comes from Mycolicibacterium poriferae, assembly GCF_010728325.1. Next base: position 1,193,710 of record NZ_AP022570.1, on the reverse strand, counting down.
CGGCCTCGACGACCGGCTCGGCGTGCTCGTCGGCCACCCGCTCGTGCATCCCGCGCGCCATCATCCGCTGCCAGCTCTGCCCGATGACGTCCCGCGGCCGCGCCGGGGCCCGGTGGCCGGCCATCGTCGCGTCGTAGACCGCCGACATCAGCCGCGCATAACTGCGCGGATCCTCACCGACGGCGACCGCGGGCTCAGGCACGGGCGGACTGCCTCCATAGCTGGGCATCGTCACCCAGTGTGCTCTCCATCTCAGCGGTAGACCAGACCGCCGTCGATCAGACCCGCCTGTCCGGTCATGTAGTCGGCGTCGGGTCCGGCCAGGTAGGACACGAAGCCGGCGACGTCCTCGGGGGTCTCGGCGCGGCCCAGCGCGATGCCGCCGACGAACTTGTCGTAGGTCTCGCCTTCGGCGGCACCGGTCAGTTCGGCGAACCGCTTGTCGATCTCGACCCACATGTCGGTGCCCACCACGCCCGGGCAGTAGGCGTTGACGGTGATGCCGTCGGCGGCGTGTTCTTTGGCGGCGGCCTGGGTCAGCGCGCGCACCGCGAACTTCGACGCGCTGTACACCCCGAGCATGCCGAACCCGTCGTGGCCGGCGATCGACGACGCGTTGATGATCTTGCTGATCTTTCCTTCTTGCTGGTTGTCCAGCTCTTTGAACTTCGCCACCGCGGCCTGGATGCCCCACAGCACCCCGTTGACGTTGATCGCCCAGACCCGGTTCGCCTCCTCCGGCGTCACCTCACCGACCGGCCCGACCAACGCGATACCGGCGTTGTTGACCATGATGTCGAAACCGCCCAGTGCAGCGGCAGCATGGTCCACGGCGGCGAACACCTGCTCGCGGTCACTGACGTCGGCGACGAACGTCGTTGCCTTGCTGCCGATCTCGGCGATCTCACCGGCGACGCGCTCGATGCCGTCGGCCCGGGTGTCCACCAGCGCCACCGCCGCACCGTCGCGAGCCAGCCGTAACGCGATGCCACGGCCGATACCGCGGGCCGCACCGGTCACCAACGCGACCCTGCCGTCGAGAGCCATGACTATTTCCCTTCGTTCGGGTCGACCAGAACCTTCATCTTCGTGCCGGCGTGCAGCGCCTCGAACCCTTCGTCGATCACGTCGTCGAGCGAGATGCGGGTCACCCACCCGGTGGTGTCGTAGGCGCCCTGGGCCATCAGCGCGATCACCGCTTCGAAGTCGGCGCCGGTGTAACACAGCGAGCCCTGGATCCGGGACTCGTTCATGACGAGGTTCAACAGCGGTGTCTCCAAGGGTTTCTCGTAGATCGCGACGCTGACCATCGGCTTGCGAGAGCCGACACAGGCCAGCGCGGTGGCCACCGCCGGGGTCACCCCGGCGGCGTCGAACACGGCGTCCGCCCCGGCGCCCCGCGTGTGCTCGGCAATGAAGGCGGGGACGTCTGCACCGCCCGGATCCAGTGTCGTGGCGCCGAGCGCCTCGATCGCGGCACGGCGCGTCGGTGACGGTTCGACGACGAAGACGTCCTCGAGGCCCTTGCCGCGCAGTGCGAACCACAGGCCAATCCCGATGGGTCCGGCACCGAACACCACCGCGGTGTCGCCGGCGGAGACATCACCCAGCGTGGCGGCGTGGTAGGCCACCGACATCGGCTCGACGAGCGCGCCGAGTTCCAACCCGACGCTGTCGGGCAGCCGGTGCAGCATCTCGGTCGGCACGATGCTGAACTCGGCCATGCCGCCGTCGGACATCAGTCCGTGGAACCCGATCTGCGCACACACGTTGTAGTTGCCGGCCCGGCACGGTGCGCAGGTTCCGCACCGGTACACCGGCTCGACCGCGACCCGGTCGCCCTCGCTCCACCCGGTCACGCCGTCGCCGACGGCGGTGATGGTGCCGGAGAACTCGTGGCCCATGGTCAGCGGCAGCTGCGCCCCGGTCAGCGGGTGCGGTTCGGTGGGCACGAAGATCGGCCCGGCGTAGTACTCGTGCAGGTCGGTACCGCAGATGCCGTTGTAGCCGACCAGCAGCTTGACGGTGCCGGGCCTGGGGTCGGGTTCGGGCACGTCGTCGATCTCGAGCTTGTTCGGTCCGTAGTAGACAGCTGCTTTCATGCCCGCAGTTGTATGTGACGGGCGACACAGCGCGAAAGAGTTGCGAGGGGTTGCACCGACAGCTCTCGGGGTTGCAACGCTTCGCAACTCTTGCCGACCGCCGATCCAGAGGTGTGTCCTGGCTCACATGACTTCCACTCTCGATCCGCAGACCGCTCCCGATGTGACTCCCGCCCAGCGTGTCGACGCCTGGCTGGCCGACTTCGAGGCCGCCCTTGCCGTACGCGACATCGACCGGGTCGCCGGCATGTTCGCCGTCGACAGCTTCTGGCGTGACCTGGTGTCGTTCACCTGGAACCTCAAGACGATGGAGGGCCGCGAGCAGATCACCGACATGCTCACCACGCGCCTTGCCGGCACCGACCCGTCCGGCTTCCGCGCCCGGGAGACACCCACCGAGGACGAGGGCGTGACCACGGCGTTCATCGAGTTCGAGACCGCCGTCGGCCGTGGGGTCGGGCACCTGCGACTCAAGGACGAGGACGGGCAGCCCCGCGCATGGACGCTGCTCACCGCGCTGCAGGAACTCAAGGGCCACGAGGAGCCCAAGGGCCCGAGCCGGGTGCTCGGCGCGGTGCACGGCGACGATCCCGACCCTCGGTCGTGGGCGGAGAAACGCGCCGAGGAGCAGGCCGAGCTCGGCCGCAGCATCCAGCCCTACGCCCTGGTGATCGGCGGCGGCCAGGGCGGCATCGCGCTGGGGGCGCGGTTGCGCCAGCTCGGCGTGCCCGCGATCATCGTCGACAAGCACGAACGGCCCGGCGACCAGTGGCGCAAGCGGTACAAGTCGCTGTGTCTGCACGACCCGGTGTGGTACGACCACCTGCCCTATCTGCCGTTCCCGGCCAACTGGCCGGTGTTCGCGCCGAAGGACAAGATCGGCGACTGGCTGGAGTTCTACACCCGCGTCATGGAGGTGCCGTACTGGTCGAAGACCACCTGCACGTCGGCCTCCTTCGACGAGGAGACCAACCGGTGGACCGTCGAGGTGGACCGCGACGGTGAGAAGCTGACGCTGCACCCCACCCAACTGGTACTGGCCACCGGGATGTCGGGCAAGCCGAACATCCCCACGCTGCCGGGTCAGGACCTCTTCCGCGGTGACCAGCACCATTCGTCGGCCCATCCCGGACCGGACGCCTACGTCGGCCGCAAGGCGGTGGTGATCGGTTCCAACAACTCGGCCCACGACATCTGCAAGGCCCTCTACGAGAACGGCGTCGACGTCACGATGGTGCAGCGCTCGTCGACCCACATCGTCAAATCGGACACGCTGATGGACATCGGGCTCGGCGACCTGTATTCCGAACGCGCACTGGCCGCGGGCATGACCACCGAGAAGGCGGACCTGACGTTCGCGTCGCTGCCGTACCGGATCATGCACGAATTCCAGATCCCGCTGTACGACCAGATGCGCGAACGCGACAAGGAGTTCTACGACCGCCTCGAGGCGGCGGGTTTCGAACTCGACTGGGGTGCAGACGGTTCCGGATTGTTCATGAAATACCTGCGCCGCGGCTCGGGCTACTACATCGACGTCGGCGCCTGCGACCTGGTCGCCGACGGCCGGATCAAGCTCGCCCACGGACAGGTCGACCATCTGACCGAGACCGCGGTGGTGCTGGCCGACGGCACCGAACTGGCCGCCGACGTCGTGGTCTACGCCACCGGATACGGCTCGATGAACGGCTGGGCCGCCGATCTGATCGGCCAGGACGTCGCCGACCGGGTGGGCAAGGTGTGGGGCCTGGGCAGCGACACCCCCAAGGATCCCGGGCCGTGGGAGGGCGAGCAGCGCAACATGTGGAAGCCCACCCAGCAGCCCAACCTGTGGTTCCACGGCGGCAACCTGCACCAGTCCCGGCACTACTCGCTGTACCTGGCGCTGCAGCTCAAAGCCCGCTACGAAGGCATCCCCACCCCGGTCTACGGCCTGGCCGACGTGCACCACCTGAGCTGATCGGTGCGAGACGCTGGAGCCGAGGTGAACCGTTGACCACGCGCTACGCAGCGGCGGCGGACTGGCGGATCTGGTTGCCGCCGGCCCGCTTCGCCTCGTACATCGCCATGTCGGCGTTGGCGATGACCGCCTCGACGAGGGTGCGGATGTCGGCGGTCGCCCCGTCCACTGCCCCGCTCACTGTGGCGCCGGCGATGCCGAGGCTTGCAGTGATGCCCCATGGCGAGGCCGCGATGGCCGAACAGAGGCGCCGCGCGAGCATCTCGACCTCGCGGGGTGGCGTGGCCTGGGCGACCAGGAACTCCTCACCACCGACCCGCGCGGCGAGCCCGCTCGACCCGACGACCTCCCGGATCCTGGTCGCGACCTCGACGATCACCCGGTCGCCGACGGCATGGCCCTGGGTGTCGTTGATGCGCTTGAAGCCGTCCAGGTCGATCATCACCACACTGAACGACGCTGCACCGGTGCGTGCCGCCTCGGAGATGAGCACGTGGGCCGACCGGCGGAAACCCCGCCGATTCGCCAGGCCGGTCAGCGGGTCTGTCGACACCGCGTCGTTCCACAGCAGCCGCACCAGGATCTGCCCGCCGACCGGTACCGTCATCAGGCCACCGCCGGCCAGCAGCATCGTGGCCACGGCCAGCGGCACGTCTCCACTCACCCCGACGCGGACCGCGCACGCCACCAGCGTGCCGAGCGCCACACCCACATTGAGCACCAGCAGCCGCGGGTTGTGGAAAGACGCCACGTACGCGGCGAGTCCGACGAAGGCCCAGCACGTCAGAAGACCTGCCTGCGGTTCTGCCGTGGTCGCGGCCACCACGGCGATGCCGACGCTGCCGGCAATGGAGAACACCGCCGATTGCACCCGGCTCGGCCAGCGCACGGCGTAGAACACCGCCAATCCGGCGAAGCCGACCGCGACCACCAGCGCACCGCCCTGCCGCCCGGCCGGACTGATCGACACCAACGCGGTCGCGACGGCGAGCACCGCCAAGATGACTGCCATCGACACCCGAAAGACGCTCAGCAGCCGCCGGGACGCGAGGTACTCCGACAGCCAGTCGTGCCGGTCGGGCTGTCGCCACCACCGGCGAAACTGCTTCACTCCGAGCCCCCGCTGCTCACCAGGGGTGATCGTACCGAGCTTTCCCGTTACAGCGACCGGTTCGAACATGACCGACAAGGATGCGCAGAATGGGGGCGTGACCGACACCGCGCCGCACGACAACGACCCGACCGACCCGTACCTGTGGCTCGAGGACGTCACCGGTGACGATGCGCTGGCGTGGGTGCACCAGCACAACGAGCCGACGGTCGCCGAACTGACCGGCGACCGGTTCGAGCAGCTGCGCGCCGAAGCCTTGGAGGTGCTCGACACCGACACCCGGATCCCGTACGTGCGGCGCCGCGGCGACTACCTCTACAACTTCTGGCGGGACGCGACCAACCAGAGGGGCCTGTGGCGGCGGACCACGCTGGACAGCTACTGCACCGAGAAGCCGGACTGGGACGTGGTCATCGACGTCGACGAGTTGGCGCGCACCGACGATCGGAACTGGGTGTGGGCCGGGGCCACCGTCATCGAACCCGACCACGACCGCGCGCTGATCAGCCTGTCGCCCGGCGGCTCGGATGCCGCGGTGGTGCGGGAGTTCGACATGACCACCCGCAAATTCGTCGACGGCGGCTTCGAGCTGGACGAGGCCAAGTCACAGACCACGTGGGCGGACGAGGACACGCTGCTCGTCGGCACCGACTTCGGCGAGGGGTCGCTCACCGCATCGGGCTACCCGCGCATCGTCAAGCGGTGGCGGCGGGGCCAGCCACTCGAGCAGGCCGAAACGGTGTTCTCCGGGTCCCCCGACGACGTCATCGTCGCGGCATCGGTGGACCGCACGCCCGGCTTCGAGCGCACCATCATCAGCCGGGCGCTCGACTTCTTCAACGAAGAGGTCTACGAACTTCGCGGTGACGAACTGATCCGAATCGACACCCCCACCGACGCGAGCATCTCCATCCACCGCGGCTGGCTCCTCATCGAGCTGCGCACCGACTGGTACTACAGCCTCGAGACCGGTGTCGAGGAGTACCGGGCCGGTTCGCTGCTCGCCGCGGACTACGACGAATTCCTCGCCGGCACAGCGCGACTGCATGTGGTGTTCGCGCCCGACGCGCACACCTGCCTGCACCACTACGCCTGGACGCGGGACCGGCTGGTGGTGGTCACCCTGGCCGACGTGGCCAGCCGGGTCGAGGTGTTCACCCCGGGTACCTGGGACTCGCACGCCGTGTCGGGTCTGCCGGAGAACACCAACACCTCCATCGTGGCCGCCGATCCGCACGGCGACGAGATCTTCCTGGACTGCAGCGGTTTCGACACGCCGTCGCGGCTGCTGCACGGGGCCGCAGGCGGCGAGCTGACCGAGGTCAAGCGGGCGCCGTCGTTCTTCGACGCCGCCGACCTGGAGGTCACGCAGCACTTCGCGACCTCCGACGACGGCACGGCCATCCCGTATTTTGTGGTGGGCCACCGGCATCGGCAGGGCCCCGGCCCCACGCTGCTGGGCGGATACGGCGGGTTCGAGGTGGCGCGCACCCCGGGCTACGACGGTGTGCTGGGCAGGCTGTGGCTCTCTCGTGGTGGCACCTACGTGCTGGCCAACATCCGCGGCGGCGGCGAGTACGGCCCCACCTGGCACACCCAGGCGATGCGGGAAGGCCGTCACCTGGTGGCCGAGGACTTCGCGGCGGTGGCGCGGGATCTGGTGGCCAGGAACATCACCACGGTCGCCCAACTCGGCGCACAGGGCGGCAGCAACGGCGGTCTGCTGATGGGCATCATGCTCACCCAGTACCCGGAGCTGTTCGGGGCGTTGGTGTGCAGCGTGCCGCTGCTCGACATGCGCCGGTTCCACCTGCTGCTCGCCGGCGCTTCCTGGGTGGCCGAGTACGGCGATCCCGACAACCCGGACGACTGGGCGTTCATCTCGAAATACTCGCCGTACCAGAACATCTCCGCCGAGCGCCGTTACCCGCCGGTGCTGATCACCACCTCCACCCGGGACGACCGCGTCCACCCCGGGCACGCCCGGAAGATGACCGCGGCGCTGGAGGCTGCCGGCCATCAGGTGTCCTACTACGAGAACGTCGAAGGCGGCCACGCCGGCGCCGCCGACAACCCGCAGATCGCCTTCCGGGCGGCACTGATCTACGAGTATCTCTGGCGGACGCTGGACGGGAGTTGACATGACGTTCACCTACCGGGCGCTGCTCGCGGCGGGGACCGTGACCGCACTGCTCGTCAGCGGCTGCACCCGCGACGTCGCCGGAACCGCGGTCACGGCCTCCGCCGGGGAAGACGCCTGCGCGACGGTCGATGCGCCGCTGGCCGACATCCCCACCACCAACGCGAGCGAGCCCCAGTTGCGCATCCCGGTCCCCAGCGGCTGGGAGCGTAACTCGATGATGGACAGCCGGGTCATCCGGTACGCGATCGTCGCCGAGAACCTCCGCACCCGGGGGTTCGCCACCAACGCCGTGGTCACCCTCGAATCGGCGCGCGGCACCAACGAGACGCCCACCGAGATCTTCGACCAGAACCGGAACAACCTGGTCGAGATCATGGGTGCCAGCGACATGTCGGTCGAGGCGAACACCACCTGCGGGTTCCCCTCGGAGACAACGCGGTACACCGCTCCGAAAATGGGCCTGGCCCCGGAGCGACCGGTCATCATGCATGCGGTGGTCGCCGAAGCCGATCCCACGTGGCTGGCGACGCTGACCATCCAGACCACCGAACCCGACGATCCGCAGTTCCGCCGCGACGCTCAACAGATCGTCGACGGATTCCAGCTGGTGCTACCGGCGACGTGACGACGACCTCGACGGTGTTGCTGAGCGCGGGCGCACTGGTGCTGCTGCTGGCGATCGTGGTGCCCGGGTGGGACACCGCCACACTGTCCAGGCGTTCGGTCAAACGGCGGCTCTACTGGACGGGAACCGGCGTGGGCATGGTGCTGCTGTTCCTCGGCGCCCTGCCCGACCTGCAGAGCGCGGTCGCCTTCGTCGCCGCCGCGGCGATCCTGATGACGGGCTGGGCGTACTTCCGCACCCCGAACATCAAGCTCGGCGGCCGGATCCGATCCGCGGACGCGGCGCAGCGTGAGCCCGACCCGCCGTCGGTGTAACGCCCGGCCTGCCTGCCCACACTGCCCACGGTGAAGGGCCGCGCCATCAGGGCGGGGCCGCTGAAGCCGGAGGCGCCGCATGACCACCATCCGAAGCCCGCATTCCGACCGACTCCAGAGCGGACTGGACCGCGCCGGCGGCGCTCTGCTGCGTTACTCGCTGGTGCTGATCCTCGCCTGGATCGGGGCGTTGAAGTTCACCGAGTTCGAAGCGCGGGGCATCGAGCCCCTGGTGGCGTCGAGTCCGTTCATGAGCTGGGTGTACGACGTCTTCTCGGTCACGACGTTCTCCGCGCTGCTCGGAGCGCTCGAAATCGCGGCCGCGGCGCTCATCGCGGTCAAGCCGTGGTGGCCGACGTTCTCGATGGCGGGCAGCGTGGTCGCGGTCGGGTTGTTCACCGCCACGCTGAGCTTCCTGATCACCACGCCCGGTGTGTTCGAGGCGTCAGCGGGCGGCTTCCCGGTGTTGTCCTCGACGGGTCAGTTCCTGATCAAGGATGTTGCGCTGCTGGGCATCTCGGTGTGGACACTGGCCGATTCGTACCGCGCACTCCAGTCGCGGCGGGCTACCATCGGGCCGTGACGACCGCGACGCCGGCCGACGAGGAGAAGCTGGTCGCGGCGCTGCGGGCCCGCGACGAGGCGGTCTTCGCTGCCTTGGTCGATCGGCACACCCCGTCGATGTTGCGGGTGGCGCGGGGCTACGTCGCCAGCCGGGAGATCGCCGAGGAAGTCGTCCAGGAGGCGTGGATCGCACTGCTCAAGGGTATCGACGGCTTCGAGGGCCGATCCAGCGTCCGCACATGGCTTTTCACCGTGCTGATCAACATCGCCCGGACCCGCGGCGCCCGGGAACGCAAGGACCGTGACATGCAGGTCGTGGCGTTCACCGGCGGCAGCGTCGACCCGGCACGGTTCCGCGGCGGTGCCGACGAGTGGCCGGGCCACTGGAGGGACGACGGAATGCCCGTGGCATTTCCGGAGTCTCCGGAAGGTGCGGTGCTCGGCGGAGAGCTGATGGACGTCGCGCGCCGCGAGCTGGACAAACTCCCGGAACGCCAGCGCGTCGTGGTCACGTTGCGTGACGTGCTGGATCTGGATTCCGCGGAAGTCTGCGCGCTGCTCGACATCAGCGTCGCCAACCAGCGGGTGCTGCTGCACCGGGGCCGCACCGCGGTGCGCCAGGCGCTGGAGAACTACCTGAAGGATGTGTCATGACCGAAGACCGTGACCTGGCCTGCGCCGAGCTCGTCGAATTGGTCACCGCCTACCTCGACGGATCGCTGGATGCCGAGACCCGGGCGCGCTTCGACACGCACCTGCTCGACTGCGAAGGCTGCGAGAACTATCTGCAGCAGTTCCGGACGACGGTGGCCACTCTGAACCGCGTCGACCGGATCGGGGCGGAGGAACTCGACCCGGCTTTTCGGGACAAGCTGCTCGACGCGTTCCGCGGCTGGCGGTAGAGCCCAGCGGGCACACTGCTGACTATGTCACCGACCTCGTCGACCTTCGAGACCCTGCTGTACCGCACCGAATCACCGGTCGCCACCATCACGCTCAACCGTCCCGAGCGGCTCAACACGATCGTCCCGCCGATGCCCGACGAGATCGAGACGGCGATCGGGCTGGCCGAACGCGATCCCGCGATCAAGGTGATCGTGTTGCGCGGGGCGGGGCGGGCGTTCTCCGGCGGCTACGACTTCGGCGGCGGGTTCGAGCACTGGGGCGAGGCGATGAACACCGACGGCCGGTGGGACCCGGGTAAGGACTTCGCCATGGTGTCCGCGCGCGAGACCGGGCCGACGAACAAGTTCATGGCGATCTGGCGGGCGTCGAAGCCGGTGATCGCGCAGGTCCACGGTTGGTGCGTGGGCGGGGCCAGCGACTACGCGCTGTGCGCCGACCTGGTGATCGCCAGCGACGACGCCGTGATCGGCACCCCCTACGCCCGGATGTGGGGCGCCTACCTGACCGGCATGTGGCTCTACCGGTTGTCCCTGTCGAAGGTGAAATGGCATTCGCTGACCGGGGAGCCGCTGACCGGCAAGGAGGCCGCGGCGGTGGAGCTGATCAACGAGTCGGTGCCGTTCGAGCGGCTGGAGGCGCGCGTCGCCGAAATCGCCGCCAGGCTCGCGACCATTCCGCTGAGCCAGCTGCAGGCGCAGAAGCTGATCGTCAACCAGGCCTACGAGAACATGGGGCTGGCCTCGACGCAGACGCTCGGCGGCATCCTGGACGGGCTGATGCGCAACACCCCCGACGCGCTGCGCTTCGTCGACACCGCTGCCGCCGAGGGAGTGCGCGCGGCGGTGGAACAGCGCGACGGGCCCTGGGGTGACTACAGCCAGGCCCCACCGCAGCGCCGCCCGGATCCGTCACATGTGATCCACCCCTGACTCTTTCCGTTACGGTACCGTTCCGTTATTGTCGACTGCGTGACCGACACCGAGGTCCTGGTGGTGGGCGCCGGACCGACGGGACTGACGCTGGCCTGCGCGCTGCGCCTGCACGGCATCTCGGTGCGCGTCGTGGACCGCGCCACCGGACCGGCCACCACGTCGCGGGCGAACTTCCTGCACGCCCGCGGCTCGGAGGTGCTCGGCCGGCTCGGCGCCCTCGGTACGCTGCCGGACGAGTCGTTGCGGGCCATGCGGATCACGAACTACCTCGGTGACCGCCCGCTGGTCACGCTGGAGTTCGGCGATCCCCGGATGGACACCGCCGCGCCGCCGATGGTGGTCTCCCAGGCCAAGGTCGAGGCTGCGCTGCGCGACCGCCTGGCCGAGCTCGACGTCGTGCCGCACTGGGGTGTCGGCCTGGCCGGACTGTCCCAGCAGGACGGGCCCCCGCAGGACCTCGTCGTCGCCGAACTCGACGACGGCACCCGCCTGCACGCGCAGTGGGTCGTCGGCTGCGACGGCACCTCCAGCACCACCCGGCGGTTGGCCGGCATCGCGTTCCCCGGTGTCAAGCTCACCGAACGCTGGCTGCTGGCCGACCTGCACCTCGACTGGGATGTGGACCGCGGTGGCACCACCGGCTGGATCCACCCCGACGGCCTGCTCGGTGTGATGCCGATGCCCAGCGACGACGGCCGCGACGACCTGTGGCGCGTGTTCGCCTACGACCCGGGCCACGCCGCGACGCCGGACCAGGGCCAGATACTGACGCGCCTGCGGCAGGTCCTCCCCGAGCGCAGCGGGCGCCGCGTGTGCGTCGGCGATGCCGAGTGGTTGTCGATGTTCACCGTGCACCGCCGCCTCGCCGACCACTATCGACACGGCCACGCGTTGATCGCCGGTGACGCCGCCCACGCGCACGCCCCGTTCGGCGGGCAGGGCATGCTGACCGGCATCGGCGACGCCGAGAACCTGGCCTTCAAGCTCGCCCTGACCATCCGCGGTCTGGCCACCGAGCGGTTCGTCGACACCTACGAGGCCGAGCGCCGCCCACTGGCCACCGACGTATTGCGCGGCACCAGCGCGGTCACCCGCGTCAACGTGGCGGACCACCCCGTCGGCCGATTCCTGCGGGACCGGGTCGCCCCGAAGGTCTTCGGGCGCGCGCCGGTGCAGCGGTGGATCACCTACACCGCGTCGCAGCTGTGGGTCAGCTACCACAAGGGGCCGCTGGGCGGCCGCGGAGCCAAGCCGCGGCCGGGAGACCGGATCGCCGACCTGGCGTGCACCCGAGCCGACGGCGTTGTCACCCGGTTGCACCGGGAGCTCGGCGGACGGTGGGCGTTGCTGACGCCCGGCCTTCCCTCACCGGCGATCGAGGCCGCCCGCCAGTACCTCGGCGACTTCGTCACCCCGCTGGACTACGACGGTGACGAGGCGATACTGATCCGCCCCGACGCCCACCTGGCGTGGCGGGGGGATCGCGGCGACGCATCCGCCGTGCGCCGTTGGCTCAGCGCCGCGTTGAGCTCCGGTTCGACACCGTGACCGCGCCGCGCGGGCGACCGCGCGACGCCGAGGCCGACCGGGCGATCCTGCAGGCCGGCCTGGACCTGTTCCTCGAGCGCGGTGTCGAAGGGGCCAGCATCGAACAGATCGCACGCCGCGCCGGAGTCGGGAAACCGACGGTCTACCGGCGCTGGTCGAACAAGGAAGACCTGATCTCGGCGGCCATGGAAACGCTGGTCGCCGACGAATACGGTTGGGCGTCGACCGCCGTGTCCGCGTCGCCCTACGAGGTGGTCGAGGCCGCCATCGAACGGGCTGCGGCCACCGCGGCCAGCCCCCGGTACCGGGCCCTGGTGGCCAGGGTGTTCGGCTCGGCGGTCAGCCATCCGGAGCTGATGGCCGCCTACTGGCGCCGCTACATCGCGCCCCGTCGCCGCCAGGCGGCCGCGCTCCTCGAGCGGGCCCGCGAGCTGGGCACCGTCGCCGCGGACGCGGACCTCGAGGTGGCCATCGACATGATGGTGGGCGCGGTCACCTACCGGGTGTTGCAACCCGCACCGCCCGACGTCGACGAGATGCGGCGCTATCTGCGCGAGGTGTACCGGCAGGCCGGCCTGCTGCCCCGCTCAGACCTCCGTGCCGGCCTTGGCCCGCAGCCGACGACGGATGCGTGAGACAACCAGCCAACCGAGGGCGACCGCGACCGCACTGAGAACGATGTACTGGAACGTCGAGGCGTAGGGCTCGACCCGGTGCCAGTTGGCGCCCAGCCCATACCCCGCACCGACGAAGACGCTGTTCCAGATCAGGCTGCCCAGAAAGGTGAGCACCGTGAAGACGGCGAAGTTCATCCGCTCGGTGCCGGCCGGGACGGAGATGAAGCTGCGGAAGAACGGCAGCATCCTGCCGAAGAACACGCCCTTGGTGCCGTGCCGGGCGAACCATGCCGCGGATTTGTCGATGTCCTCGACGTCGATCAACGGGACTTTGAGCACCAACCTGCGCATCCGGTCATGGCCGAGCCGCGCACCGAGCCAGTAGATGAACCAGGCGCCCACCACCGACCCGAGGGTGGTCCACAGCACGGCTTCGACGACCGAGAGCCGACCGAGGCTGGCGGCGAACCCCGCCATCGGGAGGATGACCTCGCTGGGCAGCGGTGGGAACACGTTCTCCAGGAAGATCGCCAGCCCGGCTCCGGGGCCTCCGAGGCGCTCCATCAGGTCCACCGTCCAGCCGGCGAGACCGTCGAGTTCGGCGGTGCCAGGTGTGGACAATGAGCGACCTTTCGAGAGGGGACTCGTTCCGAGGGTACCTGTCGCTCAGCGCCGGCCGGCCTGCCAGCGTTCCAACACGGCCGGGATCTCGCCCAGCAGGAATGCGTAGAAGTCGCGCATCTCGACCAGCCGGTCCCGAGCCAGGCCGGAGCCACCGGTCGCGGCGATCCCGTCGTCGGCCGCCTCCAGGAACGCGGCGATCGTCTGGTTCTGGCTGGTGTACAGCGTCGCCCAGGCGTCCGGGCGCAGGCGGAAGTGGTCGCGTCTGCTGGCCGGTGCGGGCACCCGCTCGACGAGCCCGACCGACGTCAGATTCTTCAGTGCACCGGATATCGAGCCTGCGCTGGCCTGGAGTTCGTCGGCCAACTCGGACATCGTCACGCTGGACTTCTCGGAGAACAACAGCGCGGTCAGCACCCGGGCGGTCATGCGTTGCAGACCTTGACCCGAGAGGACGAGGGCGAGCCGCTCCGCGGCCTCGTGCAGTCTCGGCGCGGGCGTCACCAACCGACCTCCTCGGTTTTCAAAGACTTCAATAATTTCTGAAAATTCACTATAGTCTGACGCGGCGCTCCGGGAAGTCTGGTCGGAATTCCTGCCCGGCTGTCCAACCGAAGGATGACACGAGTCGAGATGAACACCGAACCCGTCATCGCCGTCAGCGAGCTGACCTACACCTATCCCAAGACGACCGAACCCGCCGTGCGGGGCATGGATTTCACCGTGGCCCCGGGAGAGATCTTCGGCTTCCTCGGCCCGAGCGGTGCGGGCAAGTCGACCACGCAGAAGCTGCTGATCGGGTTGCTGCGCGGCCACGGCGGCCGAATGCTGGTCTGGGGCCGCGACCCGCTGGACTGGGGGTCCGACTACTACCAACGCATCGGGGTGTCGTTCGAGCTGCCGAACCATTACCTGAAGCTGACCGGCGCCGAGAACCTCCAGTTTTTCGCCTCGCTGTACGACGGGGCGACGCAGGATCCGCGGACCCTGCTCGAGGCGGTCGGCCTCGCCGACGCGGCGGACACCCGGGTGGGCAAGTACTCCAAGGGAATGCAGATGCGGCTGACGTTCGCCAGGGCGCTGCTCAACGACCCCGAGTTGATCTTCCTCGACGAGCCGACCTCGGGCCTGGACCCGGTCAACGCGCGGCGAGTCAAAGACATGGTCCTGGACCTGAAAGACCGCGGTCGCACCGTATTCCTCACCACCCACGACATGGCCACCGCCGACGAACTCTGCGACCGGGTGGCGTTCGTCGTCGACGGCCGCATCGTCGCCCTCGACGCGCCGACAGAACTGAAGATCGCCCGCAGTCGCCGGCTCGTCCGCGTCGAATACCGCGCTGCGGAGGGTACATTGCAGACCGCGGAGTTCCCGATGGACGGATTGGCCGACGACGCCGACTTCCATTCCGTGCTGCGCAGCCACCACGTGGAAACCATCCACAGTCGTGAGGCCAGCCTCGACGAGGTGTTCGTCGACGTCACCGGCCGGAGCCTGGCATGACGCGCTGGATCAGCGCCCTGCGCCTGGAAGCCACCCTGCAGGTGCGCCAACGGTTCGTGCATGCCGCGGTGATCTCCGGCCTGCTGTGGCTGGCGGTCCTGCTGCCGATGCCGCACCACCTGCGCAGCATCGTCGAGCCCTATGTGCTGATCGGCGACATCGCCGTCATCGGCTTCTTCTTCATCGGCGGCTCGGTGTTCTTCGAGAAGCAGGAACGCACGCTCGGGGCGGTGGTGTGCAGCCCACTGCGCTTCGGCGAATACCTGTCGGTGAAACTCGTGGCGCTGACCGTGATTTCGTTGTTCGTCGCGGTGGTGGTGGTGATCGCGACGCACGGCACCGACTTCCACCCGGCACCGCTGGTCGCCGGCGTCGTCCTCGGCACGCTGGTGATGCTGCTGTCCGGGTTCATCTCCGCGCTGCCGTTCGCCTCGGTCAGTGACTGGTTCCTCTCGACGGTGGTGCCGCTGCTGATCCTGGCGCTGCCGGTGGTGTACCTGCTCGGGGTGTGGACGCACCCGGTGCTCTACCTGATCCCGACCCAGGGCCCGTTGTTGCTGTTCGCCGCGGTGTTCGACCAGATCAGCCTGGCGCCCTGGCAGATCGCGTACGCGCTGGGGTATCCGCTGCTCTGCGCGGCCGGCCTGTACCAGGTGGCCCGGGTCCTGTTCGACCGCTACGTCATCGCCCGGTCGGGTGCCGCGTGACCGCCGCCTGGGCCGCGTTCGGCAGGAACGACCTGCGCGGCACCTACCGCGACCCGCTGTTAGTGATGCTGGTGCTCGCCCCGGCCATCTGGACCGTCGGCACCGCGGTGCTCGTGCCGCGACTCGCCACCGCCCTGGCGCAGCGCTACGACTTCGACCTGGTGCCCTACTACCCGCTGGCAGTCACCGGATTGCTGCTGCTGACCAGCATCATCGTCGTCGGCGGGCTGGCGGCGTTCCTGGTACTCGACGAGGTCGACGCCGGCACGCTGACAGCGCTGCGGGTGACCCCGGTGACGCTGCGCAGCTTCTTCGGTTACCGCGCCGCCACGGTGGTGACCGTGACGACCGTCTATGTCGCGGTGACGATCCCGTTGACGGGCTTGGTGCCGTCGTCGCTGGTGTGGCCGCTGATTCCGATCGGGATGGTGGCCGGCCTGTCGGCGGTGGTGACGATGCTGCTGATCGTCGCCGCGGCAAGCAACAAGGTGCAGGGCATCGCCATGTTGCGGCTGCTCGGACTGCTCATCGCCGGGGTTCCGTGCCTGCCCTGGTTCGTCGACTCGGCGTGGAATCTGGCGTTCGGGGTGCTCCCGCCGTACTGGGCGGCCAAGGCGTTCTGGGTGGCGTGTGCCGGCGGTGTGTGGTGGCCTTACCTGATCGGCGGCGTGGTGGTCAACCTCGCGGCGGGGTGGCCGCTTCTGCGCCGGTTCGTCGCCGCCAACTCCTGACCGTCAGTCGCGCCGCAGACCGCCCAGGCCCGCGGCGATCGCGCCCAGGACGACCAGCACCGCCCCGGCGACCAGCGTGATGTTCAGCCAGTGGTGCAGGCTGCCCTCGGCGTGAGCGACCATCACCTCGGCCACGGTGCGGATGTCACCGGTCGTGCGGTTCAGCGCGTCCTCGACGTAGCCGCGGCCCACCTCGATGCCGGCCCAGCCTGCCGCGCCCACCAACAGCGCCGACACCCCGAGCGCGGCCAGCGCCTTGCCGCGGGAGCGGGCCGCGACGACGGTGAGCAGCGCACACACCGCCACCACCGCCACCACCGCCGCGGCGGCCCACGGACCCCAGGTCGCCAGCCAGCGCAGCTTGCCCGGCTGCAGCTCCGGGCTGTCGACGGTGATCGGCACCGTCAGCGCCGGCGGGACCTCCAGGTCCAGCGAACCCAGCGTGGCCTGGAACGACGGATCCGACAGCATCGGCGCGACGTCGATGAGCCACTCGTCGGTCGAGTTGCCGCTGGGCACGGCGCCGGTGAACATCCACCGATGCGCGATGCGGTTCGCCTGGGCGAACTGTCCGGCGAAGCCGTCGTTGCCGGTGTAGGACGCCGCGACCTGACGCACCAGGACGGGGTTGAGGCTGTAGCCGTTGTCGTCGCCCAGCGACACCAGCTGGGTGGTCAGCTCACCTGCCATCGCCTCCTGCAGGCGCGCGTCACCGGCCGCCGACGCCGACAGCGCGGCGTAGCCGTCCTCGTTGACGATCGTCATCTGCGCCCAGACCACCGGCACCGCGACGGCCAGCGCCGCGGTGGTCAGCAGCCAGAAGAACAGCGCCGTCACAAACCGCACCGACGCGTCCTCCTTCTCGGCCGGTCAGTCGCCCAGCGCGCGTCCCACGATGAGCGGGTCGGGCCGGCCGACCACGTCATGGTCTTTGTTGTCGTAGTCGAATTTACTCAGCACGAAACGCATCGCGTTGACGCGGGCACGCTTCTTGTCGTTGCTCTTGACCACGGTCCACGGCGCCGTCTCGGTGTCGGTCCAGGCGAACATGTCCTCCTTGGCCGCGGTGTAGTCGTCCCACTTGTCCAGCGAGGCCAGGTCGGTGGGTGACAGCTTCCACTGCCGGACCGGGTCGACCTGGCGGATCGTGAACCGGGTGCGTTGTTCGGACGGCGACACCGAGAACCACAGCTTCGTCAGGAAGATGCCGTCGTTGACCAGCATCTGCTCGAACCAGGGAACCTGGCGGATGAACTCGGCGTGCTGCTTGGGGGTGCAGTAGCCCATCACGCGTTCCACGCCTGCGCGGTTGTACCAGGACCGGTCGAACATCACGATCTCGCCCGCATGCGGGAGGTGGCGCACATAGCGCTGGAAATACCACTGCGTACGCTCCTGCTCGGTCGGCTTCTCCAGCGCCACGATGCGCGCGCCACGCGGGTTCAAGTGCTCCATGAAGCGCTTGATGGTGCCGCCTTTACCCGCGGCGTCGCGACCCTCGAACACGATGACGTGCCGGTGCCCGTTGGCCTGACTCCACTTCTGCAGCTTGAGCAGCTCGATCTGCAGCAGCCGCTTCTGTTCCTCGTAATCGGCACGCTTCATCCGCTCGTCGTACGGATAGTTCTCCCGCCACGTGTCGACCACCTGGTCGCCGGGCTGGATCAGCAGAACCGGGTCGTCATCGTCGTCGTCGACCACGGTGTAACCAGAGGTATCCAGAGTCACGCGCCGAAGCTATCCAGCCTCACGAACCACTCGGTGACGGCGCGGTGAACAACAGGTGGCCTGTTGCCGCGACCATGCGTCGACGCGGCGCCTGCCCGCGACCTGGGATCGTTGCGCGGGTGCAGTCATTCGACTACAGTCGGTTGTGTAGTCGAATGACTACACCTCAGGGAAAGGACCCCGCCCATGGCCGCCACCCCGTCGATCACCAAACTGGGCAGCAACATCGGGGCCCGCATCGACGACGTCTCCCTCGGCGGCGACCTCTCCCCGGACGTCGTCTCGGCGGTCCGCACCGCGCTCCTCGAACACGGGGTGATCTTCTTCCGCAACCAACACCACCTCGACGACGCCGCCCAGCACCGCTTCGCCGCACTCATGGGCACGCCGGTCGGGCATCCCCTGCTCGCCGCATTCGCCGCGACGGACGTTCCGGCCATCACGCCGATCGACTCCGACTACGCCTCGGCAAACCGGTGGCACACCGACGTCACCTTCGTTCCCGACTACCCCTCGATCTCGGTCCTGCGGGCCGTCACCCTGCCGCCCTATGGCGGCTCGACGATGTGGGCCTCCACCGCGGCCGCCTACCGCGATCTGCCGGACCCGCTCAAACGGCTGACCGAGAACACCTGGGCCCTGCACAGCAATCGGTTCGACTACGTCGCGACCTCAGCCACCACCACCGACGAGAAGTTCCGCGCGGCACGCGAAGCGTTCGGGCACAAAGAGTTCCGTACCGAACACCCACTCGTGCGGGTCCACCCCGAGACCGGCGAGCGGACCCTGGTCGCCGGAGACTTCACCCAACACCTGATCGGTTTCGACCCGCAGGACTCCCGGACCCTGCTCGATCTCGTTCAGCGACGGATCACGTTGCCGGAGAACACCATCCGGTGGAACTGGAAGGCCGGCGACGTGGCGATCTGGGACAACCGCGCCACCCAGCACCGCGCCGTCGACGACTACGACCGGCAGCGGCGGCTGATGCATCGGGTCACCCTTGCCGGTGACGTCCCCGTCGACATCCACGGAAACCCGAGCAGGGCCATCGGCGACGCGGAGCCCGCCGCGCTCGCCGGGTGACGGCTACTTCGCCGCGCGCTTCGGCCCGATCAGCGCCATCTTGGTCATCATCGAGTTCATCCGCTTGAGTGCGCGCAGCGAGTTGTTGTAGTAGTTGCCGCCGGCGCCGACGTTGGTGCGCGGCGCCACCACCGCCTCCTGGCGGCAGAACTTGCGGATCCCCTCGGCGCCGCCGAACCTCACCCCCATGCCGGAGGACTTCCAGCCGCCCATCGGCGCGGTGGTGCACATCAGGTTGGAGATCACGTCGTTGATGTTGACCGCTCCGCAATCGAGTTGCACCGCAACAGCTTCGGCGCGCTCCGCGTCGCCGGAGAACACCGACGCGGACAGACCGTAGGGGCTGTCGTTGGCCAGCCGGACCGCCTCGGCGGCATCGGCGACCTTCATGATCGGCAGCGTCGGTCCGAACGTCTCCTCGGTCATGCACATCATCGAGTGGTCGACGTCGACGAGCACGGTCGGTGGGTAGAACGACCCCGAGCCGACCGGACGGCGGCCGCCGGTCAACGCCCGGGCGCCCTTGGTCAGCGCGTCCTGGACGTGACGCTCCGTGACGGCCACCTGACTCTCGTCGATCATCGCGCCGAAGGCGTGCCCCTCGCCGGCTCCGGTGCTCAGATTCTGTACGTCGCGCACCACCGCGGCGACGAACCGGTCATAGACGACGTCGACGACATAGACCCGCTCCACCGAGACACACGTCTGCCCGGCGTTGAACATCGCGCCCCACACCGCGGCGTGCGCGGCCAGATCCACATCGGCGTCTTCGAGGACGATCATCGGGTCCTTTCCGCCGAGCTCCAGGCTCACCGGGGTGAGCCGGCGCGCCGCGCGTTCCATGACCTTCGCGCCGGTCGCGCTGGAGCCGGTGAACTGGATGAAGTCGGAGGTGTCGATCACCGCTTCGGACACCTCGCGGGCGCCCTGCGCCAGCGCCAACACTTCGGGGGCACCCGACTCGAGCCAGCCGCGCAGCAGCAGTTCGGCGGTCAGCGGCGTGCGTTCCGACGGCTTGAGCAACACCGCACAACCCGCCGCGAGCGCACCGATGGCGTCCATCAACGCGTTGGCCACCGGGTAGTTCCACGGCGCGATGATGCCGACGACCGGACGGGGCCGGTAGTGCACCGCGATCTTCTTGATGGCCATGAACGGCAGCGCAGCCGGGCGCGTCTCGGGCGCCAGGGCCTGTTCCATCGTCTTGATGTAGTAGGACGCGATCATGATGATCAGCGGCACCTCTTGCGACGCGTCGACGGCGGATTTGCCGGTCTCGGCGATCAGCAGTCGCTCGATCTCGTCGCGGTGCTCGCCCAGCCACACCGCGTACCGTGCCAGCACCTTCGCCCGTCCCTTGGCCCCACGGGCCGCCCATTCGGTCTGCGCGGCACGCAGGCCGGCGGCGATGTGGGCGACGTCGGCCGGGTCGGTCCAGCGCACCTCGCCGGCGACATCGCCCGTCGCCGGGTTCCTGATGGTGCCGGTGCCGGTGAAGGAAGCTGGCGTGTGCACGTCTGGCGTCGCGGTCATGGACCTATGCTAACGGCCGCTGTGATCCACGTCGCACCCGGGTTGACACCCGTCAAGTTTGGTCGGGGGGCTTCCCGGAGACCGTGCCGCGAGGACGGCGAGGGCCGCGACCAGTGCGGTACCGAGTAACACCGCCCCGATCGCGTCGGTGAAGAAGTGATACGTCACGCCCTGCCCCACCACGCCGAGCGCGGCCACCACCGTCGCTGCGATCACCGTCCACGTCGCGGCACCCGCGACCAGCACCGCCATCCCCAGCACGACCACCGCCACCGTGGTGTGCCCGCTCGGGTAGGCCAGCGCGTCGTCCTTGTATCGGCCGAACAGGCGTTTCGCGATCCGCGCTGTCAGCACCGCAAGCAACGGCGCCAGCGCGACCACCGCCGCCAGGCGCCATCGCCGCCGGTAGAGCGCGATCAGCAGGATGCAGACAGCCAGCCCCAGCGTGACGCGGGCATCGGTGAACACCAGCAGATAGCCCAGCGCCGGATACTGCCGGCCGAGACGCTGGAACCACTCGTCCAGCGCCGTCGTGCCGTCACCGACCGCGAGTCCGAGCAGCACGACACCGGCCAGCGCGAGCGCCGGCCACCACCGGATCAGCCGGGTCAGTGTGCGATGCCCCGGATGTAGGCGGCCTGGCCGAGGTGCTGGGCGGCGTCGTCGATGATGCTGACCAGGCGTGCGCTGGCCGTCACCGGCGGACTCCAGTTGGGGTCGACGACCCGGGCGAGTTCGTCGGCCGTCACCGACGCCAGGTACTCCAAGGTCTCCTTGTGTACCGCGTGGTAGTAGCCGGCCAGCAGATCGGCGGGCGCACGCACCTTGGCGACCTCCTCGGGGGTCTGACCGTAGCCGTGCGCGTCGCGCGGCAGGTCGAGATCGAACCGGTCCACCCAGCCCTCCCGGAACCACACCTGCTCGAGGTCGGCGAGCGCGCACAGCTGCGCGTCGTGCATGCGGGCGCTGTGCCAGATCAGCCACGCGATCGTGTTGGCGTCAGGCGCCGGCCGGAAATAGGCGACCTCGTCGGTCAGCCCGTCGGTCAGGTCGTCGACGTGCTCGATCTGCCGGGTGAACGCGTCACGCAGCAGTTCGCGGGCGGCATCGATGTCGGCCATGTCGTCACTCCTCGGTTCCGCCGCCGTGCTCTTTAGGCGGCTCGCCGCCGTGCTCCTTGGGTCCACCGCCGTGAAACACAGCTTCCACGTTGTTCCCGTCCGGGTCGCGGACAAACGCACCGTAATAGTTGTCGTGGTACTCCGGCCACAACCGCGGCTCGTGCAGCGGCTCGGCTCCCAGCGAAAGTGCCGTGCGGTAGAACGCCTGCACCGCTTCGGCATCCTTGGCCGCGAAGGCGACATGCACCTCTCGGTTGGGTCCGGCGGCGTCTCCGGCGGCCATGTCCGCGATCCAGAAAGCGGGATGTCCGTCGGTGCCGTAGCCGACGGCCACCCCCATGTCCATCTGCCGGGTGTAGCCCAGCACGCCGAGCACGTGGTCGTAGAACGACGTCGATTTTTCGAAGTCAGCGCAGTTGATTCCGAAGTGGTCGATCATGCGCTCACCGTACATTCGGGATATGACATATGAACTCGTCATCCGCCACGGAACCCTCGTCGACGGGCTCGGCGGCGAGCCGTTCGTGGGCGACGTCGCGGTGTCCGGGGGTGTGATAGCCGCGGTGGGACAGGTCGACGAGCCCGGCGCCCGCGAGATCGATGCGACCGGCCTGCTCGTCACCCCCGGTTTCGTCGACCTGCACACCCACTACGACGGGCAGGCGATCTGGTCGGACCGGCTCACCCCGTCGTCCGCGCACGGTGTGACCACGGCGGTGATGGGCAACTGTGGGGTCGGCTTCGCCCCGTGTCGGCCCGCCGACCACGACGTCCTGGTCGACGTGATGGCCGGCGTCGAGGACATCCCCGGCGTGGTCATGGTCGACGGGCTGCCGTGGCACTGGGAGACTTTTCCCGAGTTCCTCGACGCCCTCGACGCAGGACGACGGGACATCGATGTGGCCGCGCTGCTGCCTCACTCGCCGTTGCGGGTGTACGTGATGGGCCGCCGCGGCGTCGACCGCGAGCGCGCCACCGCCGAAGACCTCGAGATGATGCGCAAACTCGCCGCCGAGGCGGTGCGCGCCGGGGCCCTGGGCTTCGCGTCGTCGCGCTTCACGCTGCACAAGACGTTCAGCGGCGCCCCGATTCCCAGCTATGACGCCGACCGCGCCGAGATCGAGACGATCGCCCGCGGGGTGGATGACGCCGGCGGCGGCCTGATCCAGTTCGTTCCCGACCTGGTCGCCGGCGACTACGAACCAGTGCTGAAAACGGTGTTCGAGGTCGCGGCCGAGGTCGGGCTGCCGGTCACCTTCACGCTGGCGATCGGCAACGCCGGCGAGCCCTTCTTCCTCGACGCGCTGACGATGGTGGAGAAGGCGAACGCCGATGGCGGGGACATCACCGCGCAGATCTTCCCGCGCCCGATCGGGCTGGTGCTCGGACTCGAGCTGTCGGGCAACCCGTTCGTGATGTACCCGTCGTATCGGCAGATCGCCGATCTGCCGCTGGCGCAGCGCGTCGCCGAGATGCGCAAACCCGAAGTACGCGAACGCATCCTGAACGACAAACCGGGATCGGACGGACACCCGCTGATGTTCGCCGCGCAGGCCTGGAACTACATGTTCCCGCTGGCCGACCCGCCGGATTACGAACCGTCACCGTCGGATTCGATCGGCGCCCGCGCGGCCGCGCGGGGTGTGACCCCCCTCGAAGAGGCCTACGACCGGCTGCTCGACGACGACGGTCACGCGATGCTGCTGGTGACGCTGGCCAACTTCCGCGACGGCTCGCTGGACACGGTCGCCGAGCTCATCCGCCGCGACGACGTGGTGCTCGGCCTCGGCGACGGTGGCGCGCACTACGGCATGATCTGTGACGCCAGCTTCCCCACGTATCTGCTGACCCACTGGGTGCGCGACCGCGCGGCGGGCCGGCTGTCGGTCGCCGAAGCCGTGCGGGAGCTGACGTCGGTGCCGGCCCGTGTGGCCGGGCTGGCCGACCGCGGCCGAATCGCGGTGGGCTACAAGGCTGATCTGAACGTCATCGACGCGCAGGCGCTACGGCTGCACCGGCCGGTCGTCGTCAGCGACCTGCCTGCCGGTGGGCGCCGACTCGACCAGACCGCCGACGGCTACGTCGCCACGATCGTCTCCGGTGAGGTGATCGCCGAGAACGGCTCCCCCACCGACGCGCGTCCGGGCAAGCTGATCCGCGGCCGGCAGAGGGCGCCCGTTGGTTCAGCGACCTGACCGGCGCAGCGCCGGGTGGCGACTGGTCAGCAGCGGAATCAGCAGCCGACGCGGCATCAACTCGAACAGGCGGGCGGGAATCTCGTTCTGCAGGCCGGGGATCACCGCACCGCGGTCGTGCGCCAAGGCGTCGATGCCGGCCTTGGCCACCGTCGCCGACGGCACCCACATGAATCTCGGGAACGCCGCGGCGAAGGTCCGTTCATCCATGCCCGCGGTCTCCAGGAACTCCGTGCGCACCGGTCCCGGATGTAGCGCCGCGACGGTGACCCCGGTGCCGGCGAGCTCGCCGCGCACCCCGTCGGTGTAGGACCGCACGAACGCCTTGGTCGCCGCGTAGCCGGACTGGCCGGGGAACGGCTGGAAACCTGCGGTCGAGCCGACGTTGAGGATGGCGCCGCGGCCGCGCGGCACCATCTGTTGGACGGCGCGGGTGGTGAGGTCGATCAGGGCCTCGACGTTGACCCGCACCTGCGCGATCTCGGCCTCCGGCGTCGAGTCCACGACCGGGCCGATGGTGCCCACCCCAGCGTTGTTGATGAGGATGTCGACGGTCAGGCCGCGCCGCTCGACCTCCGGGAACAATTCCGCTCGGGCGGCGGGGTCGGCGACGTCGCAGCCGATGACCTCGACCCGCACGGGGCCGGCCAGTTCGGCGGCCAGTTCTTCGAGCCGGTCCTCGCGGCGGGCGACCAGCGTGACGCCGTGACCGCGGGCGACCAGCTCGCGGGCCAGGTCGGCGCCGATACCCGACGAGGCCCCGGTGACCAGGGCGGTGGTGGTCGATGTCGGCTGTGGCAGCGGCATGCTTCGAACCTAGCGCCGTACCCTCGCCTCATGAGCGTCAAGGTGGATCTCGACACGCTGAGCGATACGCTGCGCGACTTCTCGTTCGCCTACCTCGTCACGGTGGGCGACGACTTCCGCGCGCACACCGTGGCGGTCGACCCGACGCTGACCTCCGGCGCACTGCACATCGGTGGAGTGGGAAACAGCACGCGCCGCAACGCATCCGCGCACCCTGCCGTCACGTTGGTCTGGCCACCCCGCGCGCCCGGCGGTTACACGTTGATCGTCGACGGCGCCGCTGTTGTCGGTGACGACAGCCTGCGCGTCGAACCTACCGGCGCGGTGCTGCACCGGCCCGCCGCACCCGGCACCGCGACCGGCCCGGGCTGCGGCGACGACTGCGTGCCGCTATAGCGCGGTCCCCTTCGGCGGAGCGGATGCTCGTGGCAGTTATCCACAGCACGCGCAATCGCCCTACCGCTGATCAGTAGTCCTGCGCTGCTATTGACAGGTGGCAGGGATCGCGCATCTCCTCGCGGCCAACGGAGGGGTGGTGTCCACCGCGCAACTGCGAGCAGCGGGGTGGACGCACCCAAGGATCAGGCAACTACCCGAACAGGGCTGGCTGCGTCTGCGGCGAGGGTGGTACGCCAGTCAGGTCGCCAACCCAGAGGTCGTCCGTGCCGTGTCCGCCGGAGGGGTACTGGGTTGTGTCTCGGCGCTGCGCCTTTGGCGTGTGTGGGTGCCGGATTCCGCTCTCCACATCCGGTATGCGTCTCGGGCGCGCCAGTCTCGTCCGGGGATTCGATCCTGTCATCCGTATCGTCTGGATCCACCCATCGTCGGGGCGGTCGACCCGATGAACATTGCCGTCGCATCGGCGGCCAACTGCCTCGACCCCGAGGGAGTGGTCATCGTGCTGGACTCGATGCTGAACAAGCGGATGATCGAGATGGCCGACGCCAGAGCGATCGTGGCGGCGTCGCGCTTCGCACGGTTGAATCTGGCCGAACGGTGCGATGCCAAGAGCGAATCCGGTACCGAGACGATCATCCGACTACGGCTGCGAGCCCAGCGAATCCACGTTCGCACTCAGGTGAACATCGTGGGGGTGGGGCGGGTCGACTTCCTGGTGGGCGATCGACTCATCATCGAAGCCGACAGCCGCGAGCACCACCTGCCGTCATACCAAACCGACCGAACCCGGGACAGAGTGGCGATCGGACTGGGGTACGTGGTGATTCGACTGACGTATGAGGATGTTGTCTACCGCTGGGACGTGGTACTCGAGGACATCCTCCTGGTCATCCGCCGGCGCGCTCATCGCGGCCCCACCATGATGTCGCGCTGAGGGCAGCGTCGCGCAGATATCGGGCTGTTTCAAAAATGAGGTAGCTGCGGTCGGTCTGTCTGGGCGTGTTGGATGCGTTGAGCTGGGATAATTCGTTGGTGGCCAAGGGTTATCGCCGGGTGGATCGAGATCAGCGGTTCCTGCTGGCTGAAGACATGCGTGACTGGCTGCCCGCCGACGATCCGGTGTGGCTGGTCATCGAGGTCGTGGAGTCGTTGGACACCGCAGCGTTGCACGCTGGACGTAAGACCGGCGGGGTCGGTCGTGCGGGGTATGACCCGGACATGCTGTTGACGTTGCTGATCTGGGGATGGGCGCAAGGGCAACGGTCCTCGCGGCGGTTGGAGCGGTTGTGTCATCGGGATGTGGCGTTCCGGATCATCTGTGCCGGGGACGTGCCTGATCATGTGACGATCTCGCGGTTTCGCGCCGACTGCGCGGATGCGGCGGCAGACCTGTTCACGCAGGTATTGATGCTGTGCGCCAAGCTCGGGTTGGCCCGGCTGGGGGTGGTCGCCCTCGACGGAGTGAAGATCGCTGCGAATGCGTCGCTGTCGGCTAACCGCACCGGCGAGGGCTTGGCGGCGGCGCTGGCCGAGCAGGCACGCCGGGCGGCCGCTGAGCATGCCGCCACCGACACCGCCGAGGACGCGGCGCCCACCGAGGGCGGTGATGACCGCACCCCGCCGGCGATGATGAATCCGCAGTCGCGGGGCGCTCGAATCCTGGCAGCGATTGCTGAACTGGCTGATGAGGACGATGCGCGTGAACGTCGTCGTCAGGCCGCGCGGCGGCGCGCTAACAGCGCCGAACAGGCCATCCAGGCGCGCGCGGAGCTGCTCGCGCAGTGGCAGGACAACACCCGGCGGCGCCGGCAGAAAGGGCAGCCGCCGTGGGAGATCGAGGTGGAAATCCGAGAGCAGATCTACCGGCGGGCCCTGGCCGAGGAGCAAGCCCGCGTGGACCGCTGGCGTCCCGGTGCGCGGGGTTTTCAACCAGGACCGGCCGAGCAGGTCGCCCGGGTCCGCAAGGCCCGAGCCAGCTGGGACAAGGCCCTGGCTCGACGCCTGGCACGCGAGCAAGCCGACCAGGCAGCCGCAGCAACAGCAGCGACGTCGGCGCACAAGCCGGCCAGGGCGACCGCGGATCTGGGTCCGGCGCGCCGCAATATGACCGATCCGCAGTCACGGATGATGGCGCTGCGTGGCGGTGGCTGGGTGCAGGGCTACAACTGTCAGGCCGCGACCACCGAGGACGGGGTGATCATCGCTACCGGTGTCGGCAACAGTCCCAGCGATAAGGTGATGTTCGCCGAGATGGCCGCCAAAGCCGACGCCGCTGCTCAAATGATCGAGCGTCACCGCCTGGCCCCGACTGGCGATTCCGACAGTGACCCAACCCTCGGTGACACAGGATCATTCACTGATCCGCAGCACTGGGGTGACGACGACATCACAGATGGTGCTACCACCGATATCGGTCTGCTCTTGGCGGATGCCGGATACCTGAGTGCGGCGAATCTGACCTGTCGGGGACCGAAGCGTTTGATCGCCCCGGGCAAGAACACACAGGTCCGCGACACCGCCCGCCAGCGGCCGACCTCAGGGCCGCCTCCCACCGACGCTAGCCCGGCGCAACGCAACGCCCACAGGATCGCCACCGCCGCGGGAGCAGCTCTACAGTCGGCGCAGCCACATCGCCGAAACCCCGTTCGGCCACGCCAAGCACAACCTCAATTTCCGCCGGTTCACCAGCCGCGGTCATCACCGCGCCGCCGCCGAATTCACCTTCCACGCGATGGTGCACAACCTGCTCAAAGCCATCAACACCGGCAACCTGAGCCACGCCCTGGCCTGAACGCCCCAGCGGGCGGGACCGACCACCAGATCGCAGACCCGCTAATCGGGCGCACCCACAATCGCCCACATACAAATAGCAACAGCCCGATATATCCATGATGGCGCGCTCAGACCGACATTGCGGCACGGGACAGCAGCGGGAGGGGGCAACAGCGGGAGGGGACAGCAGCGGCACAGCAGCAGCGGGAGGGGACAGCAGCGGCAGAGCAGCAGCGGCAGCAGAGCAGCAGCGGCACAGCAAAAGGCCCGGCCCCGCGAGCGGGACCGGGCCTTTCACTGACTGGGACTCAGAAGTCCATACCGCCCATGCCACCGGTCGGGTCGCCGGCGGGTGCGGCGGCCTTCTCCGGCTTGTCGGCTACGACGGCCTCGGTGGTGAGGAACAGCGCCGCGATGGACGCCGCGTTCTGCAGCGCCGAGCGGGTGACCTTCACCGGGTCGGCGACGCCGGCCTTGAGCAGGTCCTCGTACTCGCCGGTCGCGGCGTTGAGGCCGTGACCCGCCGAGAGGTTGGTGACCTTCTCGGCGACGACGCCGGGCTCGAGCCCGCCGTTGAGGGCGATCTGCTTCAGCGGAGCCGACAGCGCGACACGCACGATGTTGGCGCCGGTGGCCTCGTCACCGGAGAGCGAGAGCTCCTCGAGCGACGGCGCCGACTGCAGCAGGGCCACGCCGCCACCGGCGACGATGCCCTCCTCGACGGCGGCCTTGGCGTTGCGCACCGCGTCCTCGATGCGGTGCTTGCGCTCCTTGAGCTCCACCTCGGTGGCGGCGCCGGCCTTGATCACCGCAACACCGCCGGCCAGCTTGGCCAGGCGCTCCTGCAGCTTCTCGCGGTCGTAGTCGGAGTCGCTGTTCTCGATCTCGGCGCGGATCTGCGAGACACGGCCGGCGATGGCGTCGGAATCCCCGGCGCCCTCGACGATGGTGGTCTCGTCCTTGGTCACGACGACCTTGCGGGCCTTGCCCAGCAGGGAGACGTCGGCGGTCTCGAGCGACAGGCCGACCTCTTCGCTGATGACCTGGCCACCGGTGAGGATGGCCATGTCCTGCAGCATCGCCTTGCGGCGGTCACCGAAGCCCGGGGCCTTGACGGCGACGGACTTGAAGGTGCCGCGGATCTTGTTGACCACCAGCGTGGACAAGGCTTCGCCCTCGACGTCCTCGGCGATGATCAGCAGCGGCTTGCCGGACTGGATGACCTTCTCCAGCAGAGGCAGCAGGTCCTTGACGGTGGACACCTTGGAGCTGACCAGCAGGATGTAGGGCTCCTCCAGGACGGCTTCCTGGCGCTCGGCGTCGGTCACGAAGTACCCCGAGATGTAGCCCTTGTCGAAGCGCATACCCTCGGTGAGCTCGAGCTGCAGGCCGAAGGTGTTGGACTCTTCGACGGTGATGACACCCTCGTTGCCGACCTTGTCCATCGCCTCGGCGATCAGCTCGCCGATCTGCGAGTCGCCGGCCGAGATGGCGGCGGTGGCAGCGATCTGCTCCTTGGTCTCGACCTCCTTGGCCGACTTCAGCAGCGTCTCGGTGACCTTCTCGACGGCCTTCTCGATGCCGCGCTTGAGCGCCATCGGGTTGGCGCCGGCGGCCACGTTGCGCAGGCCCTCGCGAACGAGCGCCTGGGCGAGAACGGTGGCGGTGGTGGTGCCGTCGCCTGCGACGTCGTCGGTCTTCTTGGCGACTTCCTTGACCAGCTCAGCGCCGATCTTCTCGTACGGATCCTCGAGCTCGATCTCCTTGGCGATGGACACGCCGTCGTTGGTGATCGTGGGGGCGCCCCACTTCTTCTCGAGGACGACGTTGCGGCCCTTGGGCCCCAGCGTCACCTTTACCGCGTCGGCGAGGCTGTTCAAGCCCCGCTCGAGGCCGCGACGGGCCTCTTCGTCATACGCAATTGTCTTGGCCATTGCGAAGTGTTTCCTCCGGATCGGGGATGCACGTCTTGTGGTCGGCATCGATGCCCGCGACGGACGACTGGGGCTGTGCTCGCTGTCGCGGCCCCGGCCTCACCGCTCCGACCTAGCACTCGCCGGTCGCGAGTGCCAATTGCATTCTTAGCACTCGACCTGGGCGAGTGCAAGGTCGGAAAGGCCCTATCCGGAAGCCCTGAGACCATCCAGGATCACCGTAGCCACCCCGGCCATGACGTCGGCGTCGTATCCCTGCGCCGACTTGGAGATCGCCAGCAGCGCCTTGACCTGTCGGACGTCGACGTCCGGGCGGGCGGTACCGGCCCCTTGCGCGGCCGACAGGAGGTCATCCAGGACCCCGAGGAAGTCTGTCTCCAGCTTGGGCGCGGCCGAGAGAACGTCGATCCCGTCGCCGGCGAGCGCGTCGACAAGGCCCTGGTCGGTGGCACCGACCTCGATCAACTCGCGCAGGAAGAGGAACAGCGCGTCGGTCGGGTCCGTCGCGAGCAGAGCGCGGGCCCGGTCGAGCATCGTGGCGATGCGGTCCTCGAAGACGGCGGTGAACAACGCTTCCTTGGTCGGGAAGTTCCGGTAGACGGTGCCGGCGCCCACACCGGCCCGGCGTGCGATCTCGTCGATCGGCGCCGCGACCCCCTCGGCGGCGAACGTCTCGTAGGCCACCTCGAGGATGCGTCCGCGATTGCGGGCGGCGTCGGCGCGCAGCGTCCGGTGCGGCTGAGCCATCACCACCTCCCGGGAACGAATAAGCGGGGCGCACGTTCCGTATAGTTGTGATCAACCGGGGCGACCGCCCCGTTTCCGCCATTCTAGGAGTACACCGATGAGCACCTGGACCACCGCCGACATCCCCGACCAGAGCGGTCGCACCGCCGTCATCACCGGAGCCAACACCGGGCTCGGCTTCGAGACCGCCAAGGCGCTCGCCGACAAGGGCGCCCGCGTGGTGCTCGCCGTCCGCGACACCGTCAAGGGCCGTCAGGCCGCCGCGCGCATCGGTGGCGACGTGACGGTGCAGGAACTCGACCTGACGTCGCTGGCCTCCATCCGCGCGGCGTCGGAGGAACTGCACACGAGGTTCGACTCGCTCGACCTGCTCATCAACAACGCCGGTGTGATGACCACCCCGAAGGCCACCACCAAGGACGGCTTCGAGCTGCAGTTCGGCACCAACCACCTCGGCCACTTCGCGCTCACGGGCCTGCTGCTGGACCGGTTGCTCGACGTCGACGGCGCCCGCATCGTCACCGTCAGCAGCAACGGCCACAAGATGGGCGGCTCGATCCACTTCGACGACCTGCAGTGGGAGCGCCGCTACAACCGGATGGGCGCCTACACCCAGTCCAAGCTGGCCAACCTGTTGTTCACCTACGAACTGCAGCGCCGACTGGCCCCGCGCGGCAAGACCGCCGCGCTGGCGGCTCACCCGGGCACCTCGACCACCGAGCTGATGCGCAATTTGCCCAAGTTCGTCGAGCGGGGGTTCTCGTTGGTCAGTCCGCTGATGAGCCAGAGCGCGGCCGACGGCGCCCTGCCCACGTTGCGCGCGGCTACCGATCCCGGCGCGCTGGGCGGGCAGTACTACGGGCCATCCGGCATCGCCGAGTTCAAGGGCAATCCCGTCGTCGTCGCATCCAGCGACCAGTCCTACGACCTGGATCTCCAGCGACGACTGTGGCAGGTCTCCGAGGAGTTGACCAAGGTGGTCTTCCCGGTCGGCTGAGGCGGGCAGACTGGGCGGCATGTCGCTGGTCGTGCCGCCCTATCCCCCGCCGCGCTACACCGCCGACGAACCCGAGGCCAGCGCATGGCTCAAGCGCGCCGACGCCCCGCCCGACTACGACGCATTCGGGCACGTCCAGTACCACTATTTGGCCAACCAGTCCGACACCGACGGCGACTACGGGCTCTACCGCATCCGGATCGCCCCCAACGGGGGCGGTCCGGGCCCGCACTTCCACCGGGGCATGTCCGAGGCGTTCTACGTGTTGTCGGGCACCGTCTCGCTCTACAACGGCACCGAGTGGGTCGACGGGCACGCCGGCGATTTCCTCTATGTCCCCCCGGGCGGTGTCCACGGGTTCCGCAACGAGGCCGACGAGCCGCTGAGCATGCTGATGCTGTTCGCCCCCGGCGCGCCGCGCGAACACTACTTCGAGGGCCTGGCGCGGCTGGGTGAGCTGACCGACAACGAGCGCGCCGAGTGGTTCGCCGAGAACGACAACCACCTCGTCGAGGAGCCGACCTGACCGTCGCGGACACGCGGCCGCCGGACACGCCGAGCAGAGATGCGGCCGCGGAACCGCCTGCCCTAAACTGCTTTCCGGTCCCGCAGTCGAGGACGAAACGTCGGGGAGGAGTTGTGGGTGCAGGCTGATGCAGCACCCATGTCCGGCGCTTCCGGAGCACCCGCCGCCCAGGCGTTACGCGGCTGGCAGCGCCGTGCACTGGTCAAATACCTGACGGCCGCTCCCCGCGATTTCCTGGCGGTGGCCACGCCGGGCGCGGGCAAGACGACGTTCGCGCTGCGCATCGTCAGCGAGCTGCTGGCCGAGCGCACCGTCGAGGCCGTCACGATCGTGGTGCCCACCGAGCACCTCAAGATCCAGTGGGCGCTGGCCGCCGCGCGCCACGGCATCGCACTGGACCCGAAGTTCTCCAACTCCAACTCGCAGACGTCCTCCGAGTATCACGGGGTCGTCGTCACCTACGCCCAGGTCGCCAGCCACCCGACCCGGCACCGGGTGCGCACCGAGAACCGCAAGACGCTCGTCGTCTTCGACGAGATCCACCACGGCGGTGACGCCAAGACGTGGGGTGACGCCATCCGCGAGGCGTTCGACGACGCCACGCGCCGGCTCGCCCTGACAGGAACCCCGTTCCGTAGCGACGACAGCGCCATCCCGTTCGTCACCTACGAAGAGGACGCCGCGGGCTTCAAGTACTCCACCGCCGACCACACCTACGGTTACGCCGACGCGCTGGCCGACGGGGTGGTGCGGCCGGTGGTTTTCCTGGCGTACTCCGGCGAGGCACGCTGGCGCGACAGCGCCGGTGAGGAACACGCCGCCCGCCTGGGTGAGCCGCTGACCGCCGAACAGACCGCCCGGGCCTGGAAGACGGCGCTCAACCCGGCCGGCGAGTGGATGCCTGCGGTGATCCAGGCGGCCGACCGACGGCTCCAACAGAAGCGTCAGCACGTGCCCGACGCCGGCGGCATGATCATCGCCTCCGACCAGTCCTCGGCCCGCGCCTACGCCGACCTGCTGACCAAGATCACCGGGGAGGTGCCCACCGTGGTGCTCTCCGACGACAAGGACGCCTCACTGCGGATCACCCAGTTCTCCGAGAGCACGTCCCGCTGGCTGGTGGCGGTGCGGATGGTCTCCGAGGGTGTCGACGTGCCGCGGCTCTCGGTCGGCGTGTATGCCACCAGTGCGTCGACGCCGCTGTTCTTCGCGCAGGCGATCGGCCGGTTCGTCCGCTCCCGCCGGCCGGGCGAGACCGCGAGCATCTTCCTGCCGTCGGTGCCCAACCTGCTGTTGCTGGCCAGCGAGATGGAGGCCCAACGCAACCACGTGCTGGGCAAACCGCACCGCGAGAGCCTCGACGACCCGCTCGACGCTGAACTGGCCGAGCAGAAACGCGACGAACCGGGCGACGACGAGCAACGCAAGATCGAGTACCTGGGCGCCGACGCCGAACTCGACCAGGTCATCTTCGACGGCTCGTCGTTCGGCACGGCCACGCCGGCCGGCAGCGACGAGGAGCTCGATTTCCTGGGCATCCCCGGTCTGCTCGACGCCGCGGCGATGCGGGACCTGCTGCGCCAGCGTCAGGAGGCACAGCTGACCAAGCGCACCGCCAACGGGGAGGTGCCGCGCCCGTCGACCCACGGCCAGCTGCGCGACCTGCGCAAAGAGCTCAACACGCTGGTGTCGCTCGCTCACCACCGCACCGGCAAGTCGCACGGCCAGATCCACAACGAGTTGCGCCGCATCTGCGGTGGCCCCCCGGTGGCCGCGGCTACCAGCGATCAGCTCAAGGCCCGCATCGTCGCGGTACGCCAGCTCTCCCAACAAGGTTAGAAACCCGCGATTGCGGGAAAACGGCGCCGACCGAAACGCCGACTAGGAAGCGGGCACATGGCACTCGGAATGGCACACGAATCCCTCGCAGCATCGTCGAGCACTCGCGGCGGCTGGCGGCGCTGGTCTGCGGTCCTCGGGCTGACGGTCGGCCTCACCGCGGCGCCTCTGCTGGCCGCGTGCGGCTCCGAGGGTGAGGGTGGTGGTGACGAGACCACCACCACGACATCCACGACGTCGCAGGAGAGCACCACCACGACCACACCGATGACCCCGACGCCGGCACCGGGCGGAACCGAGGGCGAGGAGCCCGGTGGCGGCGGCGCCATCCCGGGCGGCCCCACCGGTGGCGGCGGGCCCGAAGGGGGAGGCGGCGCCATCCCGGGCGGCCCCACCGGTAGCGGCGGGCCCGAGGGCGGCAGCGGATCGATCCCCGGCGGGCCGACCGGTGGCGGCGGACCCGAGGGCGGCAGCGGCTCCATTCCCGGCGTCGGTAGCGGCGGCGGTGGCCCCGAGGGCGGCGGCGGCTGCGTCGGCGACGTCTGCGTGACGGTGCCCGCGCCCTGACACTCAGGCCCGAGCGCCCACCAGCGTCGCGAGGTTCGCCAGCGACTGTTCCAGGTGTGAGACCGGGAACGGCGGAAACTGGATGTGCTCGCGTAGCGCTGGTGGGACCGCTGACCAGTCGTAGGTCAGAGTCACCCGGGTCTGCTGGTCGTCGACCGGACCCAGGTCGTAACACCATGTCCAGCCGCCAAATTCGATGCTGCCGCCGGGACCGGCCTGCCCGGGTTCCCATCCGATCGTTCGATCGGCCTGATAGGCGGTGATCTTGTTCGCCATCTCGTAGTGACCGTCGGGATGGTTGTCGTGATACATGGCGATGCGGAAGATCTGGCCCAGCTGGGAGAGCATCTCGCCGTCCAACGACTCACGCACCCAACCGGTACCGTCGATGGCCGCGTGGTTGGCAGGGTCGGTGAGCACTGCGAAAATGGCAGGCGCGGGTGCGTCGACACAGGTAGTGACGTTGAGGATCTCTGTCATACCGAGACTGACCCGCTGTCAGCGGAAAACTCACCGGTGCCGGCGCGACCTACAGATCCAGCAGCGCGGGCAGGTCGGCCACCGAGTCGATCACGTGGTTGGGTTGCATGGCGAATTCGTCGGCAGCCCAACGGTCCAACGTGTCCTGGCGGAACTTCCCGGTGCGCACCAGCACGCCGGTCATGCCGACGACCTGCCCGGCCAGCACGTCGTTGTTCAGGTCGTCGCCGATCATGTACATCTCCTCGGGATCGACGCCGAGCCGGCCGGCGGCCGACAGGAAGCCCTCCGGTGCCGGCTTGCCGACCGCGGTGGCCTTGCGCCCCGAGGTCTCCTCCATCCCGATCAGATACATGCCGGTGTCGACGCGCAGCCCGTCCTCGGTGGTCCACGCGGTGCTGCGATGCATAGCCACCACCGGCACCCCCTGCGCCATCCAGTCGTACACCCACGACAGCGTCAGGTGGCTGTACTCGGGACCTGCTCCCCCGAGCAGCACCACATCGGGGCGTTCAGGCGCGGTCGGGCCGCTGAACTCGCTGGAGTACACCAGGTCGATGCCCGGCATGTCCTCGCCGATCTGGCCGCTGTTGACCAGGAAGCAGCGCGCGTCGGGGTAGCGGCTGCGCACGTAGTCGGCGGTGAGCACGGCCGCGGTGACGACCTCGTCGGGGCTGACCACCATGCCGGCGTCGGTCAGCAGCTGCGCGATCTGCGCGCGGGTGCGGGTGGTGGTGTTGGTCAGGTACGCGCACGCAATCTGGTTGTCCGCCAACGTGCGCAGCGTCTCGGCCGCCCCGTCGATCGGCTTCCACGACGTCACCAGCACCCCATCGATGTCGAAGAGCACTCCACCGATAGCCATGCTGCGACAGTAAACCGCCGACAGTCGGATGCAACTCGGGCCCGAGTCAGTCCCGCGCCCACGAGGTCGCCGCGAGCCACGGCGACGTCGTCGCCGCGATCGTCCACGCCGCGTCGGCGGGCACGTCGAGGACCTCGTAGCGCTTGGTTCCCGCCGCCGTGGCCGCCACCAAGGTGGCCACTCCGGCGCGGCGCTGCGGCCAGCTCTGGCGCACCGTCCAGCCGACGATGCCCGGGGCCGCCACGCAGTCGCGGCGGCGCTGCATGCTGCCCGCCCGGGCCACCAGCCAGCCGCCACCCACGCGGTGACCGAGCGACCGGGACCGGTCGACGGCAAGGAACACGCTGAAGGCGGCCAGCAGCACCAGCACCGGCCACACCCACACGCCGATCCCGATCGTCAGAGCCACGATCCCGGCGCCGACGGACGCCACGACCGGCAGCGCCAGCGCCCGCACCCAGCGCCGCCGGGTCGCCGCCGGGCCGTGCGGTGTCAGCGCCCCGGTGACCACGTCGGGTCGCTCGATGAGGTCCACCAGCACCGCCTCGGCGGTGGCCCGCGGACACGGCGGCAGCAGCTGCGAGGCCTCGCCCGCCCCGGCGACACCGGTCATCACCGCATCCAGCCGGGCGCCGCCGAACAGCCGCACCAGCAGCGGTTCGCGCAACGTGCCGCCCCGCAGCCGACGCATGTCGTAGGTGTGCTCGCGCACCCGCAGCAGACCGTGGGACAGATGCAGCACCTCACCGTCGCGGCGCAGCATCAGGTTGGCGTAGGTGAGCAGCGACTGCATGACCGACAACGCCACCGAGGCCACCAGCACCACCGCGGCACCGACGGCGACGGCGCCCCACACCCCCAGGCCCTCGGCGGCGCCCTCCCCGGCCCGCAGCACCGCCGAGTCGCGCAGCGGCCGCAGCAGACCCGACTGGGAGATCACCCCGAGCGCTGCGGCGATCATCGCCAACCCGGTGAAGGTCAGCGGGCTGTAGCGCAGCCAGGACGACTGCCAGGCGGCCAGGACCCGCCCGGACGGCTGCGGCGGCAGCGAGTCGGCCAGCAGCTCGGCCCGCAGCCGCGGGACGTCGCCGGCGGGCACCGCGTCGAGGGCGAACACGGTGTCGCCGGTGGCCTCGCGGCCGGTGGACACCCGCAGCACCGTCAGCCCGAGCAACCGGTGCAGCAGCCGGGCGTCGGTCGACACCGAGCGAATCCTGTTGCGCGGCAACGAGAGCACCGAGCGTTGCAGCACCCCGGTGCGCAGCGTCACCTCCTCGGGACCGATGCGGTAGCTGGTGGTGAACCAGCGGGCCAGGCCGTAGGCCACGATCAGCGCGACACCGGCCACCGTCCACAGCGGGTTTCCGGTCGCCGACCCCAGCACCAGCGAACCGATCAACACCGGAAGCTGGCGCATCACCTCGTGGACGGGATGCACCAGCAGCATGCGCGGGCTCAGCCGCTGCCAGCCGTCGGCGACCGGGGCGCCGGTCACGTCGCATCCTCGGCGCCGAGCGCCGCGATGTCGGTCAGCCTGGCCACCACCTGCTGGGCCACCGGGTCGTCGAGCGCGACGATGCGCACGGCGCCCGCCGACGACGCGGTCGTCACCGTCACGTTGGTCAGACCGAACAGCCGGTCCAGGGGCCCCCGGTACGTGTCGACGGTCTGCACCCGTGAGATCGGCGCGATGCGGCGCTCCTGCACCAGCCAGCCGCTGCGGGTGTACACCGCGGTCGGGTCGAGGTCCCAGCGGTGCACGCGGTAGCGCCACACGGGCACCACCACCACGAACAGCACGATGCCCAACAGCGTGGCGACCGCGGCCAGCGCGTGCAGCCACGGCAATCGGCCGTCGAGGACGAACCACACGATCTGCGCGAGCACCGCGAACGCCCACGGGATGGCCGCGCCCAGGGCCCACACCAGCGGTGCCTTGGCGCTCGGCGGATGCGCGGGTTCTGCGAAGGTCATGCTCTCAGTATGTTGAAGCCATGAGCCCGAAGTGGACCGCCGCCGATGTTCCCGACCAGACCGGCCGGGTGGCCGTAGTCACCGGTGCCAACGCAGGCCTCGGCCTCGAGACCGCCGCCGTGCTCGCCGAGCGGGGCGCCCGCGTCGTCGTGGCCGTGCGCGATCTCGGCAAGGGCGAAAAAGCGGTCGGCGAGATCAGGCGCCGCACGCCGAACGCCGACGTCGCACTGCAGCAGCTGGACCTGTCCTCGCTGGCCAGTGTGCGCACCGCCGCCGACGAACTGCGAGCCGCCTACCCGCGCATCGATCTGCTGATCAACAACGCGGGCGTGATGTATCCGCCCAAGCAGACCACCGCCGACGGGTTCGAGCTGCAATTCGGCACCAACCATCTGGGCCACTTCGCGTTGACCGGGCTGCTGCTCGACCACCTGCTGCAGGTCGAGGGCTCGCGTGTGGTGACGGTGGCCAGCATCGCGCACAACATCCAGGCCGGCATCCACTTCGACGACCTGCAGTGGGAGCGCAGCTACAACCGCGTCGCGGCCTATGGCCAGTCCAAGCTGGCGAACCTGATGTTCACCTACGAACTGCAGCGCCGGCTGGCCGCCACGCAGACCCCGACCGTCGCGGTGGCCGCGCACCCCGGCATCTCCAACACCGAGCTGATGCGCCACATCCCCGGCTCGGGGTTGCCCGGCTTCTCCGCGCTGGCCGGCCTGGTCACCAACAGCCCCGCCGTCGGCTCGCTGGCCACCCTGCGGGCCGCCACCGATCCGGCGGTGCGCGGCGGGCAGTACTACGGGCCGTCCGGTTTCCGGGAGCTGGTCGGCCATCCGGTGCTGGTGCAGTCGAATCGGCAATCGCACGACACCGACGTCCAGCAGCGGCTGTGGTCGGTGTCCGAGGAGCTCACCGGCGTGAAATTCCCCGTCTGATGCGGTCCGTCGAGGAACACCGCCGGGTCGTCGCCGGCCTGATCAACCCGCGGCCGCCGGTCGCGCTGCCGCTGGCCGCCGCGCTGGGGCTGGTGCTGGCCGACGACGTGGTCGCCCCGCTGTCGCTGCCAGGCTTCGACAACTCGGCGATGGACGGGTACGCGGTGCTGGCCACCGATGTCGCGGACGCCGGGCAGGACTCACCGGTGCGGCTGCCCGTCGCCGAGGACATCCCCGCCGGACGCACCGACATCCCGACGCTGGCCGCCGGCACCGCCCACCGCATCATGACCGGCGCACCGCTGCCCGCCGGCGCGACGGCCGTCGTCCCGGTCGAGGCCACCGACGGCGCCACCGACACCGTCACGATCCGGTCCGCACCCCGAGAAGGCCAGCACGTCCGCCGCGCCGGTGAGGACGTCACCGCGGGCACCACCGTGTTGCGCGCCGGGCAGGTCGTCACACCGGCCACGCTGGGGCTGGCCGCCGCGCTCGGGCTCGGCGAGCTGACCGTGGTGCCCCGGCAGCGGGTGCTGGTGGTCTCCACCGGCACCGAACTGGTCGGCCCGGGCGTGCCGCTGCAACCCGGCCAGATCTACGAGTCCAACGGCGTCATGCTGGCCGCGGCGGTGCGCGACGCGGGCGCCGACGTGGCCGCCTCGCCGATGACCGGCGACGACGTCGACGCGTTCCGGGAGACGCTGCGCGGCCATGTCGCCGACGCCGACCTGATCCTGACCACCGGCGGTGTCAGTGCCGGCGCCTACGAGGTGGTCAAGGACGCCCTCGGCGGCTCCGGCGACGTGGAGTTCGTCAAGGTCGCGATGCAGCCCGGTATGCCGCAGGGCGCGGGCAGGCTCGACGGCGTCCCGGTGGTGACGCTGCCCGGCAACCCGGTCAGTGCGCTGGTGTCCTTCGAGGTGTTCGTGCGGCCCGCGCTACGGGTGGCGATGGGGCGCCCCGACGCAGAGCGTCCGCGCCGCGAGGCGGTGCTGACCGAGGACCTGATCTCCCCGCGGGGCAAGCGACAGTTCCGCCGCGGCGTGCTCGACGGCGACGCGGTGACCAGTTACGGACCGCCGGCCTCGCACCATCTGCGCTGGTTGGCGTCGGCGAACTGCCTGCTCGAGCTCGGTGAGGATGTCGACTCGGTGAACGCCGGAACCCGCGTGCAGGTGTGGGACCTGCGCTGAGCATCCATCACCGTACAATCGCCAGACGATGGCCAGACGCCCCGACCTCAAGACAGGACCAGCGCGGCTCGCGGCCCTGGTTCGTTCGGCTGTACCTCCCATGCATCGCGCGGGTGCGCCGTTCGTCGGCGCCAGCCTGGCGCTTGCATTAGCCGGGCGCAACCATCGCTGGCTGCGCCGCACCGGCCTCGCGTCCGCCGCGGCCAACGCCGCGTTCTTCCGGCATCCGCCCCGCACCCCACCGAGCCGCCCCGGCGTCGTCGTCGCCCCGGCCGACGGTCTGATCTGCGTCGTCGACGAGGCCGTCCCGCCGCTCGAGCTG
Source organism: Mycolicibacterium poriferae (assembly GCF_010728325.1). Next base: position 1,153,300 of record NZ_AP022570.1, on the reverse strand, counting down.
GGCCTGCCGACCACCCCGGTGCCACGCATCAGCATCTTCCTGTCCCTGTTGGACGCGCACGTGCAGCGCGCACCGGTCGGCGGTCAGGTCGTCACCACCGTGCACCGCCCCGGCCTGTTCGGCTCGGCGGACCTCGCCGCCGCGAGCGAGGACAACGAACGCAACAGCGTCGTCATCCGCACGCCGGAGGGCGCGGAGGTGGTGGCGGTGCAGATCGCCGGCCTGCTGGCCCGCCGGATCGTGTGCGACGTCAAGGCCGGTGACACGGTCGGCATCGGCGAGACCTACGGCCTGATCCGGTACGGGTCGCGGCTGGACACCTATCTTCCGGCCGGATCCACCGTGCTGGCCGAGGTCGGCCAGCGCACGCTGGCCGGCGAGACCGTGCTGGCCGAGCTGCCATGAGGCCCCGCCTCAAACCCCCGGTGGTCAGCGCCCGCATCCTGCCCAGCGCGATGACCGTGGCCGCCATCTGCCTGGGGCTGTCGTCGGTGAAGTTCGCCCTGGACGGCCGCGCCACCGAGGCGATGGCCTTCCTCGCCGTCGCGGCGATCCTGGACGCCCTGGACGGCCGCACCGCCCGCGCGCTGAACGCGACGTCGCGGATGGGCGAGGAGATCGACTCGCTCGCCGACGCGGTCAACTTCGGCGTGGCGCCGGCGTTCATCGTCTACGGCACGCTGCTCTCCACGTCGCGGATCGGCTGGATCGTGGTGCTGCTGTACGCGGTGTGCATCGTGCTGCGGTTGGCCCGCTACAACGCGATGCTCGACCTGGATCAGCCCGCCTACGAGAAGAAGTACTTCGTCGGGATGCCCGCCCCGGCCGGTGCGATCGGCGCGATCGGTCCGCTGGCCGCGAAGATGCAGTTCGGCGACGGCTGGTGGACCTCGGAGCCGGCCGTGGTGATCTGGATGATCGTGGTGTCGCTGCTGGTGGTCAGCACGCTGCCGATGCGCAAGATCCACACGTTCTCGGTGCCGCCGAACATGGTTGCGCCGCTGCTGGCGCTGCTGGCCATCGGAGTGGCCGCCTCGATCCTGTACGGCTACGTCGTGATCCTGGTGATCATCGTGGCCTACGCACTGCACATCCCGTTCGCGATCCGCACCCGCCGCTTCCTGGCCGCCCACCCCGAGGTGTGGCAGGACAAGCCGCGCCAGCAGCGTGCCGCACGCCGCGCCTACCGGCGCGCCCAGCCGCACCGGCGCTCGATGTTGCGGCTGGGGTTGCGCCGCCCCCCGAGGGGATGACGTGTCCGACCTGGACGTCGCCGACCGCGAGGGTGCGCGCCCGCAGCTGACGTTGACCGCGCGGCTGAACACCTCGGCGACGGACTCGCGACGTGGCGTGGTGCGGCTGCATCCCGAGGCGTTGGCCGCCCTGGGCCTCCGCGAGTGGGACGCGGTGTCGCTGACCGGCTCACGGACCACCGCCGCGGTCGCCGGGATCGCGCCCGCGGGATTCCCGCCGGGCACCGCGTTGCTCGACGACGTGACGCTGTCCAACGCCGGGGTGCGCGAGGATGCGCCGGTGCTGGTGGCGCCGGTGACGGTGTACGGGGCGCGCTCGGTGACGTTGAGCGGCTCGGCGTTGGCCACCCGCTCACTGACCCCGGCGACGCTGCGTCAGGCGCTGCTGGGCAAGGTGATGACGGTCGGCGACATCGTCTCGCTGCTCCCTCGCGACCTGGGTCCCGGCACATCCACGTCGCAGGCCAGCGCCGCGCTGGCGGCCACGGTGGGCATCACCTGGACCTCCGAGCTGCTGACCGTCACCGGGGTCGATCCGTCGGGGCCGGTCAGCGTACAGCCGAATTCACTGGTCAGCTGGGGGGATTGGACTCCGCCCGAGCCGCGGGTGAGCGGACCCGACGCGGGCGTGGCGCGCACCGACGAGCCGCCGGTGCGACCCAGCCCGCCTGCGGTCGCGTTCGACGACCTCAAGGGTTCCCATGTGCAGGCGGGAAAGCTGACCGAGTGGCTCAAGCTGGCCCTCGACGAGCCGGAGCTGCTCGAAACCCTCGGCGCCTCAGCTGATCTCGGGGTGCTGGTGTCCGGTCCGGCCGGCGTCGGCAAGGCGACGATGGTGCGCACCGTGTGCGCCGATCGCCGGCTGGTGGAACTCGACGGCCCCGAGATCGGCTCCCTGGCGCCGGCCGACCGGCTGACTGCGGTGACCAACGCGGTGGCGACCGCGAGTGCGCCTGACCACGGCGGCGGCATCCTGTTGATCACCGACATCGACGCGCTGCTGCCGGCGACGGCCGAGCCGGTGGCCGGGCTGATCCTCGCCGAGCTGCGCAAGGCGGTGTCCGCCGACGGTGTCGCACTGGTCGTGACCTCGGCGGTACCCGACAACGTCGATGCCCGGCTGCGCGCCCCGGACCTGTGCGACCGCGAGCTGGGCCTGACGCTGCCCGACGGCACGACCCGCAAGCAGCTGCTGGAGGTGCTAGTCCGCGACGTGCCTGCCGCTGAGTTGGATCTGACCGAGATCGCGGGCCGGACACCGGGTTTCGTCGTCGCCGATCTGGCCGCACTGGTGCGTGAGGCGGCGCTGCGGGCGGCGGCGCGCGCGAGCCGCGATGAGGTGGCACCGCAACTGCGCCAGGAGGATCTGGTCGGGGCGCTCAGCGTGATCCGGCCGCTGTCGCGCTCGGCGACCGAGGAGGTGTCGGTCGGCGCGGTGACGCTCGACGACGTCGGCGACATGGCCGAGACCAAGCAGGCGCTGACCGAGGCGGTGCTCTGGCCGCTGCAGCATCCGGACACGTTCGAGCGCCTCGGCGTGCAGCCGCCGCGCGGCGTGCTGCTCTACGGCCCGCCCGGCTGCGGCAAGACGTTCGTGGTGCGCGCGCTGGCCAGCTCGGGCCGGCTGTCGGTGCACGCGGTCAAGGGTGCCGAGCTGATGGACAAGTGGGTCGGCTCCAGCGAGAAGGCCGTGCGCGAACTGTTCCGGCGGGCCCGGGATTCCGCGCCGTCGCTGGTGTTCCTCGACGAGATCGACGCGCTGGCGCCGCGGCGTGGGCAGAGTTTCGATTCCGGGGTGACCGACCGCGTGGTGGCCGCGATGCTGACCGAGCTCGACGGGATCGAGCCGCTGCGCGATGTGGTGGTGCTCGGCGCGACCAATCGGCCGGATCTGATCGACCCGGCGCTGCTGCGGCCGGGGCGGCTGGAGCGGTTGGTGTTCGTCGAGCCGCCCGACGCCGAGGCGCGCGTCCAGATCCTGCGCACCGCAGGCAAATCGGTGCCGCTGGCTTCCGAAGGCCCCGAAGCCGTCGACCTCGAGGCACTGGCCGGTGAGCTGGACGGGTACAGCGCGGCGGACTGCGTGGCGCTGCTGCGCGAGGCGGCGCTCACGGCGATGCGGCGCTCGATCGACGCCGCCGACGTCACCGCCGCCGACGTGGCCGCGGCCCGCGAGGCGGTACGACCGTCGCTGGACCCGGCGCAGGTGACCGCGCTGCGGGACTTCGCCGCCGGCCGCTGATCCGACTGACCTGACGTTCATACTGCGCGGGCTGCGGAATCCGACGTTCATACTGCGCTGGCTGCGGGGTCTTCTCGCACTTTCCCGCAGTGGATGCAGTCTGAACGCAAATATAGATCTTGACAGTGACTAGTTGAGCTGGCATCGTCGAACTTGTCACCGTCAAGATTGCGAGGCTTGCATGACCTCCCCCACCCGCGCCGGCGACCGCGACCGCGAATCGACCGCCACCCTGCTCGGCCAGGCACTCGCCGAGGGCTACCTGAACATGCCGGAGTACGAGAACCGCCTGCAGACCGCCTTCACCGCGCAGACCGCCGACGACCTGCGCGCGCTGACCACCGACCTTCCGGTGGCCGAGTTGCGGCGCAACGACCCGCGCCGCCGCGCCGCCCGGCGGGCCGCCGTCCGGCGCAGCGTGCAGCTGCATCTGGCGGGCTACCTCGCGATGGTCGTCATCGTGCTGGCCGTGTGGCTGGTCGTCGGTCTGACCGCCGGCTCGTGGTACTTCTGGCCCATCTGGCCGATCCTCGGCGCGGGCATCGGACTGCTCGGTCACGCGGCGCCGGCGAAGTACGCGCTGCCGTCTCCATGCCGGCCACTGCGCCCGCACCGGGCGCGCTAACCCGGGTCGCCGTACTCGTCGAACCAGTAGGCCAGCCGGCCCCGACGGCTCACCGCGCGCAGCCGGCGTTCGGCCAGTTCCCGGGTCGCCGTCGTCGTCACGATCATCAGCTCGTCACCGACCTGCAGACGGGTGATCGGCTCCGGGACGAACGACCGGCCCGCACGGATGATCAGCGTGATGACGCTGGGATCGGGCAGTTGCAGCTCCAGCACCGTGACGTTGTGCAGCCGCGAACCCGGCGACAGCGTCATCGTCAGCAACTCGGCGCCCAGCACGTCCAGCGGCGCCGCGTCCACCTGGATCTCCCGGGTGGTGTCCCGTGTCACCAGGCGCAGCCGCTCGGCGACGAACCTCAGGCTCGGTCCCTGCACCAGCGTGAACACCACCACCAGGATGAACACGATGTTGAGCAGCCGCCCGCTGCCGGGCACGCCTTCGACGATCGGATACGTCGCCAGCACGATGGGCACCGCGCCGCGCAACCCGGCCCAGGACAGGAAGGCCTGTTCACGCAGCGGCACCCGGAAACCGGTGAGCGACACGATGACCGATACCGGGCGGGCGACCAGCAGCAGCACCAGGCCGGCCACGATCGCCGGCACCAGATCGTCGACCAACTGGGACGGCGTCACCAACAGCCCGAGCAGGACGAACAACCCGATCTGGGCCAGCCACCCGGAACCCTCCGCGAACGACTTCGTCGCCGACCGGTGCGGCAACCCGGAGTTGGCCAGCACCACGCTGGCCAGATACGCCGCGACGAAGGCGCTGGCCTCGGCCGCCCCACCGGCCGCGAACGCCAGGATGCCCCACCCGAACGTCGCCAGCGGGTAGAGCCCGGCGGCGGGCAGCGCGATGCGCCGCAGCAGCATCGCGCCCAGGAACCCGCAGGTCAGGCCGATGACAATGCCTGTCCCCAGCTGGTAGACCAGGGTCGCCGCGATCCGGATCGGGTCCAGCTCCAGCGGAACCGCGCTGAACAGCAGCACCAGGATGACCGCAGGCGCGTCGTTGAAGCCCGATTCGGCCTCCAGCAGACCGCCGAGGCGCCGGGGCAGCGGAACCACCCGCAGCACCGAGAACACCGCGGCGGCGTCGGTGCTGGACACGATCGCCCCCAGCAGCAGCGCCAACTGCCAGTCGACGCCGAGCAGCAGATGCACGCAGGTCGCGGTGACCACCGCGCTGACCCCGACGCCGATCGTCGCCAACACACCGGCCGGCGCCAGTACCTTGCGCACGTCGCTGAAGCGTGTCGTCAGACCGCCCTCGACGAGGATGATGCCCAGCGCCGCGGTGCCGAGGTTCTGCGCGAGCTGGGCGTCGTCGAAGCTCAGCCCGATGCCGTCCTCGCCGACGAACACGCCGACGCCGAGGAACAGCAGCAGACTGGGCAGACCCAGACCGGTGGCCAGCCGGGTGGCGATGATGCTCGCCAGCAGCACGAGGCCGCCGACGAACAGCGCCACGTACAACTGGTGCAGGGTCACGGAAAATCCTCGTTCACAATTGCGTGGCGCGCGGAGAAACTCGCCGACAGTATTTCAGGGCCGAAAGGAGCCAGCCATGCGGATAGCGGTTGCCGGAGCCGGCGCGGTCGGCCGTTCGGTGGCTGCGGAGCTGGTGGACAACGGTCACAAGGTGCTGTTGATCGAGCGGGAGTTCACCCGGTACGTGCCGGCCCGGGTGCCCGGGGCCGACTGGTTCCTGGCCGACGCCTGCGAACTGTCGTCGCTCGAGGAGGCGCAGCTGCAGAGCTGCGATGTCGCGATCGCCGCGACCGGTGACGACAAGGCCAACCTCGCCATGGCGCTGCTGGCCAAGGGCGAGTTCGGCGTGGGCCGGATGGTGGCGCGCATCAACGACGCCCGCAACGAGTGGCTGTTCACCGAGGCGTGGGGGGTGGACGTCGCGGTGTCCACGCCGCTGGCGATGGTCGCCGCGGTGGAGGGCGCGATCGACGTCGGACGCCTGGTCCGGCTGATGGGCCTGGGCGGGGTCTCGCCCACCCGGGTGGGGCCGGCCAACATCGCCAAGTTCACGCTGCCGGCGCAGAGCCGGCTGGTGGGCCGCCAGGTCCGCACGCTGCCGATGCCCACCGACAGCGTCCTGGTGGCGCTGCTGCGCGGCAAGCATCTGATCGTCGCGCAGCACAGCGAAGTGCTGCGCGCCGGCGACGAGCTGTTGTTCGTCGCCGCCGCGGGGGTCGAGGACCAGATCTCGGCCATGGTGCAGGGGGCGCCGTCCGGCAGAGATCGCTGACAAAGGGCGAAACAGGTGCTCACGTAGACTGATCGCACCAGTTCACCGGTCCCCGCCCCCGAATCCCCGGAGTCCATGCTCGCGATACTGCTCGCCCACGCGGCTGCCGCCGTGGTGGCACCGGCGCTCGTGCGCCGCTGGGACCGACGGGCGTTTCCCGTGCTCGCGCTCGTCCCGGCCGGCTCGCTGACGTGGGTCGCGACGAACTGGCCCACCGACGGGTATCAGGCCCGCGTCGACGTGCCGTGGGTGCCCGGACTGTCGATGGACATCGTGTTGCGGTTCGACCCGCTCGCCGCGGTGATGAGCGTGATCGTGCTGGGCGTCGGCGCGCTGGTGTTGCTGTACTGCACCGAGTACTTCCACCACCACGACGGCCGCCGGGAGGACCGGCTGCCCAGTTTCGCCGCCCAATTGGTGGCCTTCGCGGGCGCGATGTTCGGTCTCGTCACCGCCGACAACATGCTGCTGCTCTACGTGTTCTGGGAGCTGACGACGGTGTTGTCGTTCCTGCTGGTGGGCCACTACGCCGAGCGCGCAACCAGCCGCCGCGCCGCCATGCAGGCGCTGCTGGTCACCACCGCCGGTGGGCTGGCCATGCTGGTCGGCATCATCGTGCTGGGCACCGCGTCCGGCACCTACCTGCTGTCCGAACTGGTGGCTGCACCGCCCACCGGCGTCGCGGTCAACGTCGCGCTCGCGCTGGTGCTGATCGGCGCGATCAGCAAGTCGGCGCTGGTGCCGCTGCACTTCTGGCTGCCCGGCGCCATGGCGGCCCCCACCCCGGTCAGCGCCTACCTCCACGCCGCGGCGATGGTCAAGGCCGGTGTGTACCTGGTGGCCCGGCTGACCCCCGGATTCGCCGACGCGCCACCGTGGCGGCCGACGGTCGTGGTCCTCGGTTCGCTGACGCTGATCATCGCCGGGTGGCGGGCGCTGCGCGAATACGACCTGAAGCTCGTTCTGGCGTACGGCACCGTCAGCCAGCTCGGGATGATCACCGTGCTGGTCGGCACCGGCGGCGGCAACGTGATGCTGGCCGGGCTGGCGCTGTTGTGCGCCCACGCGATGTTCAAGGCGACGCTGTTCATGGTGGTCGGTGTCATCGACCACGCCACCGGGACGCGGGACATCCGGGAGCTCGCGTGGCTGGGTTCCCGAAGCCCGGTGCTGCTGGTCATCGCGGCCGCGGCAGCCGCCAGCATGGCCGGGTTGCCACCGTTCTTCGGCTTCGTCGCCAAGGAAGCCGCCTTCGAGACGCTGTTGCACAGCCCCGAACTCGGCGCCAGCGCGCCGTTCGTGCTCGCCGCGATCGTGCTCGGGTCGACGTTCACGTTCATGTACAGCCTGCGTGTGGTGTGGGGGGGCTTCGCCCGCAAGGGCCAACCCGAGCCGTCACCGTTGGTGGCCCGGATGCACAAGCCCTCGCTGGTGTTCCTGGCGTCGCCGGCCGTGCTGGCCACCGCCGGCCTGCTGTTCGGGGTGTTCCCGTCTCCCGTCGACAGCGCCCTGAGCTCCTACGCCCGCACCCTGCCCGGCGGCGTCGACTACTACCTGGCGCTCTGGCACGGCTTCGGTCTGCCGGTGGTGCTGTCGGCGGTGGTGATCGGCGTCGGCACGGCGGCGTTCTTCGGACGCCGCCGGCTACCGCGGCTGCGCAGCCGCTGGCTGTCACTCGGCGACGCCGACGAACGCTACGACGCGGTGGTGCGTGCCGCCGACCGCCTCTCGCTGCGAGCCACCAGGGTGACGCAACGCGGCTCGATCCCGGCGATCCAGGCCACCGTCATGGCGACGCTGGTGCTGCTGCCGCTGGCGATGCTGGCGTGGGGGGCACGCGACCGCGTCGAGCTCCGCCCCTGGGATTCGCCCCTGCAGGCGGTGATCGGCGTGCTGATCATCGCCGCGGCGCTGGGCGCGACCGTCACTCGCAACCGGTTGGCCGTGGTGCTGCTGATCAGCCTGACCGGCTACGGCACAGGTGTGGTGTTCGCGCTGCACGGCGCCCCGGATCTGGCGCTGACGCAGTTCCTGGTCGAGACCGTCCTGCTGGTGGTGTTCGTGCTGGTGCTGCGGACACTGCCCGCCGAGACCAGCGCCGCGACGGTCAAGCGACTGTGGCTGCCGCGGGCGGCGTTGTCGGTGGCGGTGGGTGCGACGGTGACGACGGTCGCGGCGTTCGCCATGGCTGCCCGCGACGCCGTCTCGGTCGCCACGCTGCTGCCCGATGCGGCCTACTACCGCGGAAACGGCTCGAACGCGGTGAACGTCATCCTGGTCGACATCCGCGCCTGGGACACCCTCGGCGAGGTGTGCGTGCTGCTGATCGCCGCGACCGGCGTGGCCTCGATGGTGTTCCGGCACCGCCGGTTCGGCGCCGCACCCCGGGTGCCGGGTGATCGCAGAACCGAGCACGCCCCACGTCCCTCGCCGGTCATCCTGCTGCGCGGCAACGTCTTCCGCGATCCGGCGGAACGGTCGCTGGTTCTCGAGGTCGCCACCCGGATGGTGTTCCCGTTGATCATGGCGCTGTCGCTGTACTTCTTCTTCACCGGCCACAACACCCCGGGCGGCGGCTTCGCCGGCGGGCTGACCGCCGGATTGGCGTTGTCGCTGCGCTATCTGGCCGGCGGTCGCTACGAGCTGGGCGAGACGCTGCCGCTGGACGCCGGAAAGGTGCTGGGCGCCGGGCTGACCCTGGCCGCGGGCACCGCCGTCGTCTCGCTGTTCCTGGGCGCGCCGGTGCTGTCGTCGGCGACCCTCGAGGCGACGCTGCCGGTGCTGGGTGACGTGAAGCTGGTGACTTCGTTGTTCTTCGACGCGGGAGTGTATTTGATCGTGGTCGGCCTGGTTCTCGACATCCTGCGCAGCCTCGGCGCGCGGCTCGACGACGACCTCGGCAGGCAGCGACCGGTCGCGCAGGCGGAGACCGCATGAGCCCGTCACTGGTAGGACTCGTCGCCATCGGCGCGATGCTCAGTTGCGGCGTGTACCTGGTCCTCGACCGCAGCCTGACCCGAATGCTGTTGGGGGTGCTGCTGATCAGCAACGCCGTCAACCTGCTGCTGCTGATCACCGCCGGCCCGTCCGGCAACCCGCCGGTGCGGGGACGAACCGTGCTGGGCCGCGAGATCACCGCTGATCCGCTCGCGCAGGCGATGATCCTCACCGCGATCGTCATCACCATGGGCGTGGCGGCGTTCATGCTGGCACTGGCCTACCGCTCCTACCAACTGACCACCGCCGAGGAGATCGGCCGCGACCCCGAGGACGTCGCGGTGGCCGAACGCAGCGAGGACGACCACCGCGACGTCGTGACCGAGCGCCCCGCCCGCTCCCCGGGTGAGCGCGCCGATCTCGACGAGCTCTACGACGAGGAGCACGAGACGTGAGCGCCGCAGCGATCCTCATTCCGCTGCCGGTGCTCATCCCGATGCTGGGCGCGGCCGCCACGCTGATCGCCGGCCGCAGGCCGCGGGTGCAGCGGCTGATCTCGCTGATCGCGCTGTCGGCGGTGCTGGCCGTGTCGGTCACGCTGCTCTACCTCGCCGACCGCGGCGACACCCTCGTGGTCCAGGTCGGCGGCTGGGGGCCCACGGACGACGGACTGGGCCCGCTGGGCATCTCTATGGTCGTCGACCGGCTCTCGGCGCTGATGCTGGTGGTGTCGTCGATCGTGCTGTTGACGGTGCTCCTGTTCGCGATCGGGCAGGGCATGCGTGACGGCGACGACCGCCAGCCGGTCTCGATCTTCGCGCCGACCTACCTGGCGCTGGCGGCCGGTGTGTCCATCGCGTTCCTCGCCGGTGACCTGTTCAACCTGTTCGTCGGCTTCGAGGTGCTGCTGGCGGCCAGCTTCGTGCTGCTCACCGTCGGCGGCAACGCCGCACGGATCCGGGCCGGGGTCGTCTACGTCATGGTCTCGATGGTGTCGTCGATGATCTTCCTGACCGGCGTGGCGCTGGTCTACGCGGCGGCCGGCACGGTCAACATGGCCGAGCTCGCGATCCGCCTCGACGACGTCAGCCCGGGCACCCGCAGCGCGTTGTTCGCCGTGTTGATGGTCGCGTTCGGCATCAAGGCCGCGGTGTTCCCGCTGTACGCGTGGTTGCCCGACTCCTATCCGACCGCACCTGCGCCGGTGACCGCTGTGTTCGCCGGCCTGCTCACCAAGGTGGGTGTGTACGCGATCATCCGCGCTCACACGCTGCTGTTCCCCGATGTCGGGCTCAACCCGGTGCTGCTGGTGGCCGCGCTGGCCACCATGCTGCTGGGCATCTTCGGCGCCATCGCCCAGAACGACATCAAGCGGTTGCTGTCGTTCACGCTGGTCAGCCACATCGGCTACATGATCTTCGGGGTGGCGCTGGCCACCAGGCTGGCCCTGTCCGGCGCGATCTTCTACGCCGCGCATCACATCATCGTGCAGACCACGCTGTTCCTCGTGGTCGGTCTGATCGAACGGCAGGGCGGCTCGGCGACGCTGAGGCGCCTCGGCGGGCTGGCGGCCGCCAGCCCGCTGTTGGCGATCCTGTACCTCGTCCCGGCGCTGAATCTCGGTGGCATCCCGCCGTTCTCGGGCTTCATCGGCAAGGTGGCGCTGTTGGAGGCGGGCGCCGCGGACGGCGCGGTGCTGGCCTGGATGCTGGTCGGCGGCGGCGTGGTGACCAGCCTGCTCACGCTGTACGTGATGGCCCGGGTGTACGCCAAGGCGTTCTGGCGGCCGCGCGAGGAGGCCCCGGAGGGGCAGCTGGCGATGGCCGCACCCACCGCGCTGATCGCCGACGGCGGCGGGGACGTCGAGTTCAACGCGCGCGCCGACGTGGGCAGGATGCCGGCCGGGATGGTGGCACCGACCGTGGCGCTGATCGGGGTGGGCCTGGCGCTCACGGTGGCCGCCGGGCCGATCTTCGCCTACAGCGAGCGCGCGGCCGATCAGTTGCTCGACCGGCCGGCCTACGTCGGCGCCGTGCTCGGAGAACCGTCGTGAACCGCAAGTACGGTCTGCGCATCAGCCTGGTCTGCTGGCTGACAGCGGTGTGGGTGCTGCTGTGGGGCACCCTCTCGCCGGCCAACATCCTCGGCGGGCTCGCGGTCGCGCTGCTGATCACGCTGCTGCTGCCCCTTCCGGTGGTGCCGGTGCAGGGCCGGCTGCATCCGCTGTCGCTGCTGCGCCTGCAGGGCCGCGTCATGGTCGACCTGGCGAAAGCCAGCCTCCAGATCGCCTGGCTCACCGTGAAACCCGGCCCGCCGCCGCAGAGTGCGATCGTGCGGGCGCCGCTGTCGGTGAAGTCCGACCTGACGCTGTCGCTGATCGCGTCGATCCTGACGCTGATCCCCGGCACCATGGTCGTCGACATCGACCAGGCCCGCCGCATCCTCTACGTCCACGTCCTCGACGTCCGCCCCGAACGCGCCATCGAGGGCTTCTTCGCCCAGCTCGCCCATCTGGAGCAGTTGGTCATCGCCGCCTTCGAACGCGAGCACGAGTGGCGGCCGGCCGACGAGGAGGCAACCCAGTGACCGTCATCTGGACGATCAGCGCGGTACTGCTGATCACCGCTGCCTCGATCACGATGTACCGGGTGCTGGCCGGGCCGAACACCATGGACCGGTTGGTGGCCAGCGACACCCTGATCGCGGTGGTGATGTGCGGCCTGGCGACCTGGGCAGCCTTCAGCCTGGACTCCACCGTCAAGTACGGCATCGTCGCCCTGTCGTTGATGAGCTTCGTCGGGTCGGTCAGCGTGGCGCGGTTCCGGGTGCCCGACAAGGAGGGGGACCCCCAGCCGTGAACATCCTGGACCTGATCGGCGCACTCCTCGTCTTGGCCGGGTCGGTGTTGGCGCTGACCGCGGCCATCGGCGTGGTGCGCTTCCCGGACTCGTTGTCCCGTATGCACGCGGCGTCCAAGCCGCAGGTCCTGGGTCTGCTGCTGGTGCTGGCCGGTGCGTCGCTGCGGTTACGCGACAGCGTCGACGTCGGCGTACTCGTCCTCGCGGGACTGTTCACCGCGATCACGGCACCGGTGATCGCCATGCGCGTCAGCCAGGTGGTGTACCGGGAAGGCACCTACCGCAAGGACCTGATGGCGATCGACGAACTGGGCGACCAACGCCCCGAAGGCTGACCGCTTGAGCGCGGCGGAAAACGGGAACCTTGCCGCCATGGTCAGCCCAGTGGAAAGCGGATGCGCCGACAGCCTCGACGGTGCCGCGGTGCACCCCGCCATGCTCTCGGCGGCCACTCTGCGCGCCGACGAGGACCGCTCGGCCTGCCCGCTGTTCACCGACCCGTACGCGAAAGATCTGCTGGCGGCCGCGGCCGTACACGGGTGGACGGCTGATCGCCTCGTCGACGACATCCCGCCGGCCGCCCTCGAGGCCTACGTCGCCTGCCGCACCCGGTGGTTCGACCAGCACTTCGTCACCGCGGGAGCGCACGGCGTCGACCAGGCCGTGATCCTGGCTGCCGGGCTGGACACCCGGGCGTGGCGGCTGCCGTGGTTGTCGAGCAGCACGCTCTACGAGGTCGACCGGCTTGCGGTGCTGGAGTTCAAGATCGCGGCGTTGCGCGACCGCCGCGCCGAACGTGCGGTGCCCCGGCATGTCCCGGTACCCGCCGACGTTCGCGCCGATTTCTCGGCCGCTCTGTCGAGCGCCGGCTTCGACCGGTCCGAACCGGTTGCCTGGTCGCTGGAGGGGATACTGCCCGGCTGGTCGGCCGGGGATCGCGCCGACGTGCTGCGCCAGGCCGTTGCCCTGAGCCGGCCGTGCAGCAGACTGGCCGTCGAAGTGCCCGACGACGAGAGTGCCGGGGCCGGGCGTTGGCTGGCCGAACGCGGCTGGGAGGTCAGCACTGTCACCTCGACGAGCCTGCTAAACCGCTACGCCCGGTGCACACCCGACGGCGTCGAGGATGTGTTGCCGCGCCGGACGTTCATCGAAGCCGCGCTGCTGTAGCGCGCCCTCACTCCGAGAGCTGGAACTCCACCATCGCGGTCACGGTGTCGACGGCCTCGGACAACGCCACGACCCGCTCGGCCGCGGTCGGCGCGGCCAACACCGAGTACCTGTCGGCCTGGCCCATCGGCAGCCGGGAGGTCAACGCGTACAACCACATTGCCGCCTGCCCCGACTCGTCGGCGCCGTGCACGATGTCGCGCGCATTGACCTGCGCCCCGCGTGCCGTGGCGATGCGCTCGAACAGGGCGACCATCCGGTCCTCGATGTCGCGGATGGCCTCCACGTCGACGGCCGCGCCGGGCTGATCCGGCCAGGTCTCCACCACCGCGCGCGGGTACGGATCGTCGGGCAACCACTCCACCACCCGGATTCGTTCGCCCATCACGCATTTGAGTTGGTAGAGGCCGGGTCCGAGCTCGGCGTACTCGGTGATGTGGGCCAGCGCGCCGACGTCACTGCGGCTGTCACCCCCACCGACCTCGCGCCCGGCGGCGATGAGGACCACCCCGAAAGCCGGGTCGTCGGCGGCCAGGCAGGCCTGCACCAAGGCGGCGTACCTGGGCTCGAAGATCCGCAGCGGCAGCTCTTCACCCGGCAGCATGGCCACCTCGAGCGGAAACATCGGCACCGTCGGCATGCTCAGATCACCAACTCGGCGATCAGCGCGTCCACCACGGCCAGCAGATCACCGTCGTGTTCCTCGGCAACCCGGCGCTGCCGCTGATACGAGGCGCCGGCCCGGTAGATGTCGGCCACCCGGGCCAGTTCGTCGCTGCACGACAACGACTGCGCCACCGGGGACAGCCGCTCGAGCAGTGCGTCGAGATCCTCGGTCACCAGCTTCTCGTTGCTGTCCGCGTCCTGGATGATGATCGCGTCCAGCCCGTAACGCGCGGCGCGCCACTTGTTCTCCTGGACATGCCAGGGCGGCATCACCGGAAGCGTCTCCCCCGCCTCGAACCGGCGGTCCAGATCCACGATCAGGCAGTGCGTCAACGCCACCAGCGCGGAGAGCTCCTGCAGATTGGACACCCCGTCGAAGATCCGCACCTCGATCGTGCCGAGATGCGGGGAAGGCCTTATGTCCCAGCGAATCTCGTTCATGTGGTCGATGATGCCGGCCTTCTTCTGGTCGGCGACGAACCCTTCGAACTCGCTCCACTTCTGGAACTGGAACGGCAGCCCGGCCGTCGGCAGCTGCTGGAACATCATCGCCCGGTTGCTGGCGTACCCGGTGTCCTCACCGTCCCAGTACGGCGAGGAGGCCGACAGCGCCAGCAGATGCGGATAGTAGTTGAGCATCGAGGTGATGATCGGCATGACCTTGTGCTCCGAGGACACCCCGACGTGGACGTGCACGCCCCAGATCAGCATCTGCCGGCCCCACCACTGGGTGCGCTTGATCAGCTCGGCGTAGCGTGGGGCGTCGGTGAGCTTCTGCGCGGACCACTTCGCGAACGGGTGGGTGCCGGCGCAGAACAGTTCCATGCCGCGTTCGCGCACGATCTGGCGGACCGGCTGCAGAGTCGACGCCAGATCGGCCATCGCCTCCCCGGTGTTGTCGCAGATGCCGGTGACGACCTCGACGGTGTTGCGCAGCAGCTCCTTGTGCACGCGCGGGTTCTCGCCCAGTTCGGCGATCACCGAGGCTGCTTCGTTGCTCAGGTCGCGGGTTTCGGGGTCGACGAGCGCGAACTCCCACTCGACGCCGAGGGTGGGCCGGGGCGACCCGGCGAACTCGATGCGGGCACCGGCCCCGGGATCAGGACCCGGTGATGACGCCACAGGCCACCCGCGATCCGGCGTCGCCGGTCGCCAGCGTGTCCTGGTCCGGGCCCGGGGTTCCGTTGACCTGGGTGTACTTCTCCGGCGGGATGTTGCCGAAGTTACTGGGCGACTCGTGGACCATCAGCGCGGTCCCCTCGCTGCCGGTCAGGTCCTCCATCGTGAACGCGTCGGTGGCCACCACGAGCATGGCCGAGCCGTCCTCCTTGACGAACAGGTTCGGCAGGTCACCGCTGGCGGGGTAGCTGCTGTGCCCGGGCACCTGCAGGTGACCGCCGGCCGACAGGAAGTCGCCGGGGTCGCCGCCCGTCGGCGGGGTGGAGGGGGCCTCACACTGGCCGACCGAGTGGACGTGCAGACCGTGGAAGCCGGGCTCCAGCTCGCTGCCCTCGCTGGCCTGCACGGTGATCGTCGCGTAGCCGTCGGAGAACGCGAACTCCGCGGTGGCCACCGTGGTGCCGTCGGGTGACTGCAGGTCGGCGGTCAGCATCTCCCCCGCTGCGGCCGCCGAGCCGCCACCGTGCTCCTCACCGGGCCCCGCCGACGGTGACGGTGATCCCGTCCAGATCGCGGGGGTGGTGCCCGTGGTGTCCGAGGGCACTTCCCCGGGCGGGGCGCAGGCACTGAGCGCGAGCGCGGGCACTGCGAACAAGGTGGCGGCGGCGACGGTCCTGAGCATGCCCAAGAGCCTAACCGGTGACAGCCACCACAACGCCCGGTGGTTGCTCGAGAAGTTGGGGAACCCGGGGCGCGACGGGCGCCTCGAGCAGTCTGCCGATCTCCTCGGCGGCCTGCTGTTCACCGGGGGTGTCCCCGAAGAACACGGTGGTGACCGTCGTGTCCGGCAGCTCCAGGTTGCCGGTCTCGGTGACGTTCCAGTCGGCGTCACGCAGCCGGGTGGCCATCGCGTCGGCCGCGCCCTCGACGGTGCCGATGTTGAACACGCGCACCTCAGGGCGCTCCGGTTCGGCCGGGGCCGACGTCGTCGTGGTCGTCGTGACGGCGGCGATCGACGAATCGTCCCCGTCGTCGGACCCGCCTCCCATCGTCTGCAACGCGATGAGCAGGAATGCCACACCGAGGAACAACAGCACCATGATGATGGCGCGCAGGGGCAGGCCCGAGGAGTCTCGCTGGTTCATCGGCGCCTACTGTATCGACACCCGGTAGCGATCAGGTCACATCGAAGCCGAGGCGACGTGCCGCCCTGGCCTTCTGCCTGCTGGCGCGCAGCCGTCGCAACCGTTTGACCAGCATCGGATCGGCCGCCAGCGCCTCCGGGCGGTCCACCAGCGCATTGAGTACCTGGTAGTAGCGGGTCGCCGACATCGAGAACAGCTCCTTGATGGCGTCTTCCTTGGAGCCGGCGTACTTCCACCACTGCCGTTCGAAGGCCAGGATGTCGTGCTCGCGACGGGTCAAGCCGTCGGTGGGTTCGGTGTCGTCCCCGGAGTGCTCAGCCCGCGCGATCGCGCCGTCCATATTGCTAATGGGACCTTTCCGACAATCGAGAATGACATCCATGTGGTTTCGGCGAGTATTCAATCACGGGTTGGTCACGGAAGTCGTCACAAACCGCCGCGAGTCGGCGGTCGAACCGCCGCACTAAGCTTGCCGGTCATGGCCGTACGACCCATCTGCATCGTAGGAGATCCCGTCCTGCACACCGCGACCGAACCGGTGCCCGTCGCCGACGACGGTTCGCTACCCGCCGAGATCGCGGATCTGATCCAAGACCTCTACGACACGATGGACGCCGCACACGGGGTCGGGCTGGCGGCCAACCAGATCGGAGTCGGCAAGCGACTGTTCGTCTACGACTGCGCCGACGCGCGGGGCAAGACCTTGCGACGGCGCGGGGTGGTGATCAACCCGGTGCTGGAGACCTCCGAAGTGCCCGAGACGATGCCCGACCCCGAGGACGACGACGAGGGCTGCCTGTCGGTGCCCGGGGAGTCGTTCCCGACCGGCCGCGCGTCGTGGGCGCGGGTGACGGGTCTGGACGCCGACGGCTCGCCGATCACCCTCGAGGGCGAGGATCTGTTCGCGCGGATGCTGCAGCACGAGACCGGCCACCTGGACGGCTTCCTCTACGTGGACCGTCTCATCGGCCGCAACGCCCGCAGCGCCAAGCGTGCAATCAAGTCCCACGGCTGGGGTGTGCCGGGCTTGTCGTGGATGCCCGGCGAGGACCCCGATCCGTTCGGCCACTGACCCGTGTCAGACCTGCCCGAGGTCGGCACCCGAGTCAGCCTGCGGTACCGCCTGCCCGCAGGTGAGACGCCACCGCACTCCGACGTCGTGGGACATCTCGTCGACACCGGCGCGACGGTGCGGGTGCGCACCCGACGCGGTGACATCGTCGAGGTGAAGCCTGCCGACGTGCTGGCGGTGCGGGTCGTTCCGGAGATGCCCGTGCGCACGGGCGACATCCGCAATCTCGAGCATGCGGCTGCGCTGGCGTGGCCGGGCACCGAGCATGCCTGGCTCGGCGAATGGCTGGCGCGGTTCGGAAACGGGAGCACCCGACGCGCCAATTCGGCTGTGCCGCTGCGCTTCACCTCATACGCTGAGATCGCCACAGTGGCCGACTGGTACAGCTCCCGCGGGGTGCCGGCCTTGATCTCGGCGCCCGACCGGCTGCTACGGATTCCCCCGGGCGTGCCGACGGACGCCGAGAACCTGGTCATGGCAACCGATATGGATGTTGCCGTGCCGCCGGCGGCCGACCTCAGGGTGTCGTCGCGCCCGGACGAACGCTGGCTGCAGTTGTATCAACGCGAGGTACCCGTCGAGGTCCTGACCGCTGTCGTCGACGGTGAGGTCGCCTTCGCCGCACTCGACGATGCCGCGGTGGGGCGCGGCGCGGTGACCGAGGCGCCGGACGGCACCCGATGGGCCGGCATCTCGGCGGTTCACGTCTCCGAGCACGCACGGCGTCGCGGTCTGGCCCGCGCACTGTGCACCGGCCTGCTCGCGTGGGCCCGGGACCGCGGCGCCACCCGCGGCTACGTGCAGGTCGTCGCCGACAACACCGGTGCACGAGCGTTGTACGAGTCGATGGGATTCCGCGACCACCACCGGTCCCGCTATGTGCGTGCCGAGGACCTGCTCGCCCACACGTAGGGTTGGCGCATGCGAGTGGCCACCTGGAACGTCAACTCCATCCGCGCTCGCGTCGACCGCGTGACCGACTGGCTGGCCCGCGCCGACGTCGACGTGCTGGCGATGCAGGAGACCAAGTGTTCCGACGACCAGTTCCCCACCATGCCGTTCGCCGCGCTGGGCTACGACGTGGTCCACTGCGGGTTCAATCAGTGGAACGGTGTGGCGATCGCCTCCAGGGTCGGCATCGACGACGTCGAAGTCGGCTTCCCCGGGCAACCGACCTGGAGTGACAAGCCCGAGAACGAGGCCGCTGCCGAGGCGCGGGCACTGGGTGCGACCTGTGACGGCGTGCGACTGTGGAGTCTGTACATCCCCAACGGTCGCACTGTCGACTCGCCCCACTATCGGTACAAGCTGGAATGGCTTGCCGCCCTTCGTGATACCGCGGCGACGTGGTTGACCGCCGATGCCGGTGCGCAGATAGCGTTGATGGGCGACTGGAACATCGCGCCCACCGGCGAAGACGTCTGGGACATGGAGGTGTTTCGGGACAGCACCCACGTGACAGAACCGGAGCGTGCGGCGTTCGACGCGGTCGTCGACGCCGGGTTCGCCGACGTGGTGCGTCCGTACACGCCCGGTCCCGACGTGTTCACCTACTGGGACTACACACAGCTGCGGTTCCCCAAGAACCGTGGCATGCGAATCGATTTCATCCTCGGCTCACCGGCGTTCGCGGACCGGGTCACCCATGGCGAGATCGTCCGCGACGAGCGTAAGACCGGTAAGAACAGGGTCGGGTCACCCAGTGACCATGCGCCGGTGTTGATCGAACTGGCCCCGTAGTCCCGGGGCCGCGAGGCCGTTCGCGGTTGCGGCAGCCTCACTAGCGTTTCGGCCCCTCCTTGCGGGTGACCCCGATCGCAGCCCATTCCGCGTAATCGCAACGCGTTATCGCCGCAATCTGCCGTGATCCCAGATGGCCGCCGAGTTTTTCGCCGCCACGCCGCGTTTTCGCGCCTACTTGCGGTTGTCCCCAACCGCGGGCCATTTTCAGATGCGGCTCTCCCCAATCGCGTTTTCATCCCCAACGTGAGCGGGCCGGTCTCACGAGGCGCCCGCATGTCAGCGGGCAGCCCTAAAGTAGAACACATGTTCGACAGTTCGCTTCCTGGTCCGGCCGCGCTGGCCGACGCCTCGGATCGCGAATTGATCGACGCCATCGCGGGCTGGTCCACTACCGCGGCCGCCGCCCAGGCCCGACTGTTGGCCGCGCTGGCCGAACGACGCCGCCGCGCCGAGGCCACCGCTGAGGCTGATCCGGCGCGGGCGCGGTGGGCCTGCGACCCTGTCGATGAGGCCGCCGCCCAGATCGGATGCGCGTTGACCGTCTCCCACGGCCGCGCCCTGTCGCTGATGGACACCGCGGTCATCCTGCGCGACCACCTGCCCCGCCTCAACGCCCGCTTCCTGGCCGGGCAGGTCTGCGAGCGGGTGGTCGCGCGCATCGTGTGGCTGTGCGCCCTGGTCGTCGACGATGCGGTGTGGACCCAACTCGACGACCAGTTCGCCGCCGCGGCCACCACCTGGGGGACGCTGTCGGGCGACAAACTCGACACCGCGATCACCGTGTGGATCCACACCCTCGACCCCGACGCCGTGCGCCGCGCGGCCAGCGCCCAACGCGGCCGCGACTTCCGCATCACCGGCCGCGATCACACCGCCGGCACCACCACCGTGTGGGGACGAATCACCTCCATCGACGCCGCCATCGCCGCCGCGCGGCTCAAAGCCATGGTCACCAGTGTCTGCCCCGACGACCCGCGCACCACCGCCCAAAAACGCGCCGACGCCTTCGGCGCCGTGTTCGCCGGAGCATTCCATCTGAACTGCCTATGCGGAAAACCCGACTGCCCCGCCGCCACGGTCCCCGACGCCCGCGCCACCAGCGTCACCGTCCACGTCGTGGCCGACCACTGCTCCCTCGACGCCACCCCCGACCCCACCCTGCACGGCCGCGGCGACACCACCGACACCAACACCGACACCGACACCGAACCCGAGTCTGATCCCGAAGCTGCCGCCGACTCCGATCCCGACCCCGCATCCGAACCCGCCCCGGGACCCGCGCACAGTGCCGAACGGCCCGCACACCCACCGGCCGACCCCGCACCCGAGCCCCCGTCGCCGCCCGACCCTTCACCGCCACCGGGCAGGACGCCCGCCCCCGCTGCGGCCCCTCAACCCGCCCCCCGCCGCACCCGCACCCCGTCCGGCGGTGATCCTCGGGCTGCGCGGAGCAGTGCTCCCCCCGGCACTGCTGGCCGAGGTCCTCACCCGCGGCGCCACCACCCGCATAGTCGTCGACCCCCGAGCGCTGCCGCTCAACCCCGGCTACCGGCCCACCACCGCCCAAGACGAATTCGTCCGCTGCCGCGACCTGACCTGCCGCGTCCCCGGATGCGACCGCCCCGCCATCGGCACCGACCTCGACCACAGCAACCCCTGGCCCGCCGGACCCACCCACCCGAGCAACCTCAACGACAAATGCCGCCTACACCACCTACTCAAAACCTTCTGGGAAAACTGGACCGAACAGCAACAACCCGACGGCACCCTGCACCTCAGCACCCCCACCGGACACACCTACACCACACGACCGCTCTCGGCGCTGCTGTTCCCCACCTGGACCACCACCACAGACCCACCGGCCGGACGACAACCCACCCGCCCCGCACCGCCCCGCCACCACCCGGGACGGGCATCGAAGATGCCCCGACGCCAACGCACCCGCGCACAAAACCGCGCCGCCTACATCACCGCCGCCCGCCAACACAACGCGCTCCAAGCCGAACTCGACCGCGCCGCCGAACAAGCAGCCGCCGACAAACGCCGCAACATCCGCCGCAAAACCGCCGCCGCCATCGACGCCATGAAGCAATCCCTTGACCCGCCATCCGACTACGGCGACGACCCACCACCGTTCTAGGAGAATCGTGAAAATCCTTGTAGCCACTGGACATACGCAAGGCACAAATCCCGGCGACTACCACTACTGCGTCGAGCGTGAGTTGGTGTGGATCCAGGAGCCCTGCGACCGGGACCGACTGGATCCCGGTGGCCCCTGCGGGTGCGGACGCGGGTTCGCCGGTGCCGCGTCCCATCGGGCGACGACCACCGCGATGGTTGTGGAAACCGAGATGACCCGGGACGACGTGGTATTGGCCTTCGACACCAGCCTCGGCGACGGCGGATGGCCGCGGTCGTGGGCTGAGGACGTCGCGGACGACAACCTGGAGATCGCCGCCCAGCTACCCGTCGGGGCGATCATCACCCGCCGACTCGGCGAGTTCTTCCTACGCGGGGCGTTGTTCTAGTCCGCCGTGACATCTTCGGCGTACCGGCCCGGGTTGAACAGCGAGGCGACCATGCCGATCACCATCATCACCGCGGCGGCGATGAACACCACCGTCAAACCAGCGTGGAAAGGTTCGATGATCAAGTGGGGGAAGAACGTCTGTCCGGTCAGTTCGTCTGCGTTGACGCCGGGTTGCTGCAACGCGTGGAAGGGCTCGAGCAGCTCGGCGATCGGGTTGTAACCGAGGAACGCCGCGAACAGGCTGCCCACCGGGGGCAGGTCGGCGACCTGTTGCGCCACCGACGCCGACACCCCCGGCTCCTGCAGGCCACTGCTGAGCGCCCCGGGCAGCGTGTTGGCCAGCCCGACGATCATCAGCGAGAAGAAGATCCCGATCGACAAGGACGATCCCGCGTTGAAGAACGTCGCGCGCACCCCGGAGGCCGCTCCGCGCTCGGCGGCCGGCACGCTGGACATGATGGCCGCGGTGTTCGGTGCAGTGAAGATGCCACCACCCACCCCGTTGAGGAAGATCAGCAGTGCGAACACCCGGTAGTCGAAATCGACCGGGATCATCACCAACGCGAGGAACGACACCGCCATCAAGGCCATGCCACCCACCGTGAGCGGTCGGGCGCCGTAGCGGTCCGACAATGCCCCGGCGACCGGTCCCGCCAGCAGAAAACCGACCGTGATCGGCAACATGTAGATCGCGGCCCACAGCGGTGTGGACTCGAAGTCGTAACCGCGCAACGGCAGCCAGATCCCCTGCAGCCAGATGATCAACATGAACTGCAGCCCACCGCGGCCCACCGACGACATCAGACCGGCGAGATTCCCCATGCCGAACGCGGTCGAACGGAACAGCCGGATGTTCACCATCGGCTGCGCCACCTTGAGTTCCACCACGCAGAACACGACGAGAAGGACCAGTCTGGCCACGATCGATCCGAGCACCGCCGGATTGGTCCAGCCCGTGGTCGACTGCCCGTAGGGCTGGATGCCATACGTGATGCCGATCAACAACACGGTCAGCCCGACGCCGAACGTGATCGTGCCTGCCCAGTCCAGCCGTCCCGGCGTCCGCTGCCCTATCTCGCGCAGCGATCGCATGCTCCAGATCGTGCCTGCCAATCCGATCGGGACGCCGACCCAGAAGATCGCCTGCCAGTGCCATTCAGCCAATGCGCCCCCGATCAGCAATCCGAGGAACGACCCGGCGACGGCGGTCACCATGTTGACCCCGAGCGCCATCCCGCGCTGGTTCGCAGGGAACGCGTCGGTGAGGATCGCCGACGAGGAGGCCATCAGCATGGCGCCCCCGACGCCCTGGACGACGCGCCAGACGATCAGCCACACCGCACCGGCGCCCAGATGGAAGGGGTCGAACGACAGCGCGATCGCCGCAACCGTGAACACGGCGAAACCGATGTTGTAGATGCGCACCCGCCCGAACATGTCGCCGAGCCGGCCGAACGGCACCACCAAGACGGCGGTGGCGACCAGGTAGCCCATCAGCATCCACAGCAGATAGCTGATGTTGCCCGGGGACAACGGATTGAGGTCGATACCGCGGAAGATCGCCGGAAGTGAGATCAACACGATGGACGCGTTCACCGCCGCCAACAGCGTGCCGAGCGTGGTGTTGGACAGGGCCACCCACTTGTAGCGGGGGTGGTCCAGATCGAAGCGGCTACCCGCCCGTGTCGTCTTGTCCGCCGGTTCGATCTCAGTAGACATCAGTCACCTCGCCCATAGAAAACATATATTAGCTATGCAAATCATCTGGGCGCAATTCGTGCCCGCTGCCCGGTTCCCCCGCCGTGCGGTCGTGCGCTAGCGTGGGACTCGCCAATCGCAAACGCGGGAGCGTGCACCGAGTGCGCTGAGAGGACGGGTGGGCCCGTCGACCGTACGAACCTGACCGGGTAATGCCGGCGTAGGGAGAATCATGACCGACTTTGTCGACTCCGCAGTCCGTCCGACCGTCACCACCGGCCCGATTCAGGGCAGCTCCAAGGTCTACCGGGACGTCGCCGGCGCCCGCGTCCCGTTTCGCCGGGTCCACCTGACCAACTCCGAGCATCTCGACCTCTACGACACCTCCGGGCCCTACACCGACGCCGACGCCGTCATCGATCTGGACGCCGGTCTGACCCGCCGGCCGGTGACCCGCGACCGCGGCACCCAGCTGCAGCGTGCCCGGGCCGGCGAGATCACCGCCGAGATGGCGTTCATCGCCGAGCGCGAAGGTGTGCCCGCCGAACTTGTTCGCGACGAGGTGGCCCGCGGGCGCGCGGTGATCCCGGCCAACCACAACCACCCGGAGGCGGAGCCGATGATCATCGGCAAGGCTTTCTCGGTGAAAGTCAATGCCAATATCGGTAATTCGGCTGTGACGTCGTCGATCGCCGAAGAAGTCGAGAAGATGGTGTGGGCCACCCGCTGGGGCGCCGACACGATCATGGACCTGTCCACCGGCCGCGACATCCACCTGACCCGGGAGTGGATTCTGCGTAACTCGCCGGTTCCGGTCGGCACGGTGCCGATCTACCAGGCGCTGGAGAAGACCAACGGCGATCCGGTCGAGATGACCTGGGAACTCTACCGCGACACCGTGATCGAACAGTGCGAGCAGGGCGTGGACTACATGACGGTGCACGCCGGGGTGCTGCTGCGCCACATCCCGCTGACCGTGGACCGCGTCACCGGCATCGTCTCCCGCGGCGGGTCGATCATGGCCGCCTGGTGCTTGGCACATCACCAGGAGTCGTTCCTCTACACCCATTTCGAGGAACTCTGCGAGATCCTGGCCCGCTACGACGTGACCTTCTCCCTCGGCGACGGGCTGCGTCCCGGCTCGATCGCCGACGCCAACGATGCCGCGCAGTTCGCCGAGCTGGAAACCCTGGGCGAGTTGACCAAGATCGCCAAATCCCATGGCGTGCAGGTGATGATCGAGGGACCCGGCCACGTCCCGATGCACAAGATCGCCGAGAACGTCCGGCTCGAGGAGGAGCTGTGCGAGGAGGCGCCGTTCTACACCCTCGGGCCGCTGACCACCGACATCGCGCCGGCCTACGATCACATCACCTCGGCCATCGGCGCTGCGATGATCGCCCAGGCCGGCACCGCGATGCTGTGCTACGTCACACCCAAGGAACACCTCGGCCTGCCCAACCGCAAGGACGTCAAGGACGGGGTGATCGCCTACAAGATCGCCGCCCATGCAGCCGATCTCGCGAAGGGGCACCCTCGGGCGCAGGAACGGGACGACGCCCTGTCCACGGCACGGTTCGAGTTCCGCTGGGAGGATCAGTTCAACCTCTCGCTGGACCCCGACACGGCACGCGAGTTCCACGACGAGACCCTGCCGGCGACACCGGCGAAGACCGCGCACTTCTGCTCGATGTGCGGACCGAAGTTCTGTTCGATGCGGATCAGCCACGATGTGCGCGAGGCCTACGAGAAGGGGATGGCCGAGAAGTCCCGCGAGTTCGCCGAGCACGGCAACCGGGTGTATCTACCGGTGACGCCGGCATGACGTACCTGCCGCTGACCCCGCCGGGACAGACCCCGCGGCGGGTCATGACGATCGCGGGGTCGGACTCCGGTGGCGGCGCCGGCATCCAGGCCGACATGCGCACCTTCGCGATGCTCGGCATGCACGGCCTCGTCGCGGTCACCGCGGTGACAGTTCAGAACTCATTGGGCGTCAAAGGCTTTCACGAGGTACCACTCGATGTGATTGCCGGCCAGATCGAGGTCGTGGCCGGCGATATCGGCGTGCAGGCCGCGAAGACCGGCATGCTCGCATCCTCGGAGATCATCGACACCGTCGCCACCACCTGGCGCCGCGCCGCACCGGATGTCCCGCTGGTCGTCGACCCGGTGTGCGCGTCGATGCACGGCGATCCGCTGCTGCATCCCAGCGCCCTCGAGGCGCTCAAGGACAAGCTGTTCCCGCTCGCGACAGTGGTCACCCCCAACCTCGACGAAGTCCGGCTGCTCACCGGCATCGACGTCGTCGACGCCGCGACCCAGCGCGAGGCGGCTCGTGCGCTGCATGCGCTGGGCCCGCGGTGGGCGCTGGTCAAGGGCGGACACCTGCGGTCGTCGGCGCACAGCCCAGACATGCTGTTCGACGGTACCGACTTCGTCGAGTACGAGGCCGAACGCATCGACACCGGTGATGACCACGGCGCCGGGGACACCCTGGCGGCCGCGATCGCCAGCGCCCTGGCCCACGGCTACGAGGTGCCCGAGGCGGTCGGCTTCGGCAAGCGCTGGGTCACCGAATGTCTCAGGGCGGCATATCCGTTGGGGCAGGGTCACGGTCCCGTGTCGGCGTTGTTCCGGCTCGGCTGATGGACGACATCGCCGGGGTGGTGCACCGGCCCGACGGGAAACCGGAAGGCGTGGTCGCGTTGACCCACGGCGCCGGCGGCAGCCGGGAAGCGCCTCTGCTGCAGGCGATCTGCGAAGAATGGGCCCGACGCGGTTGGGTCGCGGTGCGCTACAACCTGCCATACCGGCGCCGCCGGCCCAAGGGCCCGCCGCCGCGCTCAGCGTCCGCCGCCGATCTGGCCGGCATCGTCGAGGCGGTCGCCGCGGTCCGCACACTGGCCGACGGCCCGATCATCGCCGGCGGACACTCCTACGGTGGGCGGCTCACCTCGATGGCGGCCGCCGGCCACGGGGTAGAAGGCGGGGGCCTGTCCCTCGACGTGCTGACGCTGTTCTCCTATCCGCTGCATCCGCCGGGCAAGCCCGAGCGGGCCCGCACCGAGCATCTTCCGAACATCACCGTGCCGACGGTGTTCACCCATGGCACCGCCGACCCGTTCGGCAGCATCGACGAACTCCGGCCGGCCGCCGCGCTGATCCCGGCGCCCACCACGATCGTCGAGGTGACCGGTGCCCGCCACGACCTGGCCTCCAAGAAGATCGACGTGCCGAAGACCGCGGTTGACGCGGCGCTCCATCTGCTCGGCTGACCTCGCTGGTACCTGCGGTACCGTCTACGCATGACTTCGGAGCACTTCGACGCGGTCATCGTGGGCGCCGGCTTCGCCGGAATCGGCGCCGCCATCCAGCTCAAACGGATGGGCTACGAGAACTTCGTCATCCTCGACCGCGAGGACGATCTGGGCGGCACCTGGCACGTCAACCACTACCCGGGCCTGGCGGTGGACGTTCCCACCACCACGTACTCCTATTTCTTCGAGCCGAACCCGAACTGGTCCCGGCTGTTCTCCACCGGGGCGGAGATCAAGCAGTACGCCGGTGACGTGGCCGACAAGTACGACGTGCGCCGCCACATGCGGTTCGGCACTGTCGTCGAGAGCGCCCGCTGGGACGAGGAGGCTGCCCTGTGGCGGGTGGCGCTGGCCGGCGGAGAGACGGTGTCGGCCCGGTTCCTGTTCACCGCGACGGGCTTCCTGTCCCAGCCGCACATGCCCGACATCCCCGGCATCACGAGCTTCGACGGACGGGTGATCCACACCACGGCCTGGGACGACGGCTACGACCCCACCGGACAGCGGGTCGGCATCATCGGGACCGGCGCCACCGCGGTTCAGCTGATCCCCGAGCTGGCCAAGAAGGCGGCCGATCTGACGGTGTACCAGCGCACCCCGATCTGGGTGGTGCCGAAGGTCGACTTCCGGTTCTCCGAACGGGCCAAGCGGGTGTTCGCCCGTTTCCCGCTGACCCAGCGGGCCATCCGGGCCGTCACCGACACCATCTACGAGTTGATGGTGTCGGTCGGCGTGGTGCACTACAAGAACACCCGGGGGCGGTTCAACATCGCCGCCGGTGACCTCGCCAAGATGCATCGGTTCGCCACGATCCGCGACAAGGAACTGCGCGCCAAGCTCACCCCGGACTACGACTTCGGCTGCAAGCGCCCCACGTTCTCCAACAGCTACTACCGGACCTTCACCAAGCCGCACGTCCACCTGCAGGACAGCGGCATCGCGCGGATCGAGTCCGACGGCATCGTCGCCGTCGACGGCACCAAGACCGTCATCGACACCCTGGTCCTGGCCACCGGTTTCGACCTGTGGGAAGCCAACTTCCCCGCCATCGAGGTCATCGGCCGGGGCGGCCGCAATCTCGGGAAGTGGTGGCGCGACACCCGGTTCCAGGCCTACCAGGGTGTGACGATGCCGCAGTTCCCCAACTACATGTCGCTGGCCAGCCCCTACGCCTTCCTCGGGTTGAACTTCTTCAACACGATGGAGTACCAGATGCGACACATGGACCGCGTTTTCGGTGAACTGCAACGCCGCGGCGCGACGACGTTCGAGGTCACCGAGGAGGCCAATACCCGGTACCTGGACCGGATGACCGAACTCCTCGGCGACTCGCTGTTCACCACCGGTGACTGCGCTTCGGCACGGTCGTACTATTTCAATCCCAGCGGGGAACCCACCCTGCTGCGCCCGACCTCGACTCGCAAGGCGATCCAGGAAGCCTCCGACTTCCCGCTGAGCGATTACCGAATGAGCTAGGAGACGTCGTGACCGAAGTGGGGACCGAGAGCAATTCGCGCGGAATGACGATCGCCGGCATCGTGCTGGCGCTCACCGGGCTGTCGCATTTCGTCGCGCCGCAGCTCTATGAGGGCCTGACCAAGTCGGCATTTCCGACCAACACCCGTCAGCACATCTACATCGACGGCGGCATCGAAACCGCTGTGGGGCTGGGTCTGGCCGTCCGCAAGACCCGCAAGGTCGCGGTGCTCGGCCTGCTGGCCTACCTGCTCTACATGGGCGTGAACGTCGCCCGTAACCGGTAGTCCCCCAGCAGGACCGCTTTCACCAGTCGATTCACCACCGCGCGCGCCTGCGCGGCATCGGGGTAACGCTGCAGCCGGCCGAGGTCGATGACCAACGCCATCGCCGCGTGCACCGCGAACCGCGCCTGCGCCGGCGACCACTGCGGCCGCACCGCGACCACCAGCTCGACCCACGACTCGACGACCGAACGTTGCAGGTCGTGCACGATGCGTTGGTCGGCGGCGCTCATGTTGAGCCGTTCGGTGTAGTAGACGTACTCGAGTTCCGGCTGGTCGAACGTGCGCGCCACGTAGCTGTCGATCACGCCGGAGAGCGCCTCGTGCGGGTCGGCGGCGGAGGCGACGACGGTGGCGAGCTCGCCCGAGACCCGATCCGACGCCCGGCGGAACACCGCGGCCAGGATGTCGCCTTTGCCGGAGAAGTACTTGTAGATCCCGGATGCCGGTATCCCGACCGCCGCGGCGATGTCCTCCATGCTGGTGTCGCGGTACCCGTGACGGTGGAACAGGGTCAGCGACTCCCGCAGCAGCGCTTCGTATGTCGACGGATCGGGTGCCGGGGCGCGGGACGCAACAGCAGGTTCGGCCGGTACCGGTTCGCCGGGCAGTTCGACGGCGGCGACGGCACCGGCCAGCTCGATCAGCAGCTCACGGGCCGTGGCGGCCGGGAGCTTGGCGCGGTGGTCGACGATGCTGCCCACCACCGACAGCACCGCCGTCGACAGGGTCAGGTACTGCCGGCGGGTCAACCCGGGCCGCAGCCGGGCCAGCGGCCGGTGGATGCGGTCGTGCACGGTGCCGATCTGGGCGAGCAGCTCGGCCTGGTCGGCGTCGTCGAGATAGCGCCCTTCCCAGCGGTACAACCCGCCCGAGGTCCGGTTGGCCAGAGCAACGTCGACCAGCGCGCCGACGAGGGCGTCGAACTGCTGCCGGGGATCCTCGTCATCAGTGATGTTGAGATCAGCAGTGCCGTCGACGAGCTGACGGCCCAGGCCGAGTACCGCACCGCGGAACAGCTCGTACTTGCCGGCGTAGTGGCGATACAGCGCCGCCGCGGAGACGCCGACGCGCGCCGCGATGGCCTCCATGCTGACACCGTGGTAGCCCTGTTCGCTGAACGCTTCCGCCGCCGCGCGCGCGATCTGGGCTTTCCGGTCCTTGGGCCGGCGGCGGATCTCCGCGCTGGCGTTGCGCGCCATGGCGACCACGATATCGTGAGGCCGTGACGACACCCGGTGAGCCGGCACTGCGCCGGCGGCTCGGGCTGTTCGACACGGTCATCCTGGGTTTGGGCTCGATGATCGGGGCGGGCATCTTCGTCGCGCTCGCACCGGCCGCCGCCGCGGCGGGCACCGGCCTGCTGGTCGGGTTGGCCGTCGCCGGGGTGGTGGCCACCTGCAATGCGATGTCCTCGGCGTGGCTGGCGGCCCGCTACCCCCAATCGGGTGGCACCTACGTCTACGGCCGCGAGCGGCTCGGTCCCTTCTGGGGGCACACCGCGGGGTGGAGCTTCGTCGTCGGCAAGACGGCGTCGTGCGCCGCGATGGCGCTGACGGTCGGCTACTACGCGTGGCCGCAGTACGCGCACGCGGTGGCGGTCGCCGCGGTCGTGGCGTTGACCGCCGTCGGCTATGCCGGCGTCCAGCGCTCGGCGTTGCTCACCCGGGTCATCGTGGCCGTGGTGCTCGCGGTGCTGGCGGTGGTCGTCACGGTGTTGCTGGGCTTCGGCGGCGCCGACGCATCGCGGTTGACGCTGGGTGGCGACGTCACCGCGTACGGGGTGCTGCAGGCGGCCGGGTTGATGTTCTTCGCATTCGCCGGATACGCCCGCATCGCCACGCTCGGCGAAGAGGTGACCGCACCGGAGAAAACCATTCCCCGCGCCATCCCGATCGCGCTGGGCATCACGCTGGTGGTCTACGCACTGGTGGCCGTCGCGGTGCTGGCCGAACTGGGTGCCGCCGGTCTGGCCGGCTCGCAGGCCCCGCTGTCGGACGCGGTGCGCGCGGCCGGCTTCGGCGCACTCGAACCGGTGGTCGGGGTGGCGGCGGCGATCGGCGCGCTGGGTGCGCTGCTCGCGCTGCTGCTGGGGGTGTCCCGCACGACGCTGGCGATGGCCCGCGACCGTCATCTGCCGCACGTGTTGGCCGCGGTGCATCCGCGGCACCGCACACCACACCGGGCCGAGCTCGCGGTCGGCGCTGCCGTCGCGGTGCTCGCCGCCGTCGTCGATCTGGGTAGCGCGATCGGCTTCTCGTCGTTCGGGGTGCTGCTGTACTACGCCATCGCCAACGCCTCGGCGCTGACGCTGGGACGGCGGGTGCTGCCAGCCGTCGGTCTCGTCGGCTGCCTGACGCTGGCGGCGACACTGCCGCTGACGTCGGTACTCGCCGGTGCCGTCGTGGTCGCGGTGGGGATGATCAGCTACTCCGCTGGCGCCCGCCGCCGACATGGTGTGTAGTCGCTGTCGTGCCTGTGCCGCTGACCTGGACCCGCGTCGACACCCGCGCCGACCATGACTTCGTCGTCGCCCCCGGCGAGCGGCTGAGCTGGCCACGCACCATCGGGCTGGGCGCCCAGCACGTGGTCGCGATGTTCGGCGCCACGTTCCTGGTGCCGGTGCTGACCGGTTTCCCGCCCGCCACGACGCTGCTGTTCTCGGGTATCGGGACCATCCTGTTCCTGCTGATCACCGGCAACCGGCTGCCGAGCTATCTCGGTTCGAGCTTCTCGGTGCTGGCCCCGGTGCTCGGCGCGATGGGCAGCGCCGGTCCCGGCGGCGCGCTCGGCGGCATCGTCGCCGTCGGGCTGGCGCTGATCCTCATCGGTGCCATCGTGCACGTGGCGGGCACCCATTGGCTCGATGTGGTGCTGCCGCCGGTGGTGACGGGTGCGGTCGTCGCGCTGATCGGGTTCAACCTGGCGCCCACCGCCAAGACCAACTTCGAGGCCGACCCGCTCGTCGCGTTCGTCACGCTGGTGCTGCTGGTGGCGGTGCTGGCGGTGTTCCGCGGCATGATCGGCCGGCTGGCGATCTTCCTGGCCGTGGCGGCCGGTTACGTGCTGGCGTTGTTCCTCGGCCGGGTGGACACCTCCGCCATCGCGGCCGCGTCCTGGATCGGGCTGCCGGAGTTCCAGACCCCCACGTTCGCGTGGTCGGTGCTGCCGTTGTTCCTGCCCGCGGTCATCGCGCTGGTCGCCGAGAACATCGGCCACGTCAAGTCCGTCGCGCAGATGACCCGCACCGACCTGGACCCGCTGATGGGGCGTGCGCTGGCAGCCGACGGGGTGGCCACCACCCTGGCCGGTCTGGGCGGCGGTTCGGCCACCACCACCTACGCCGAGAACATCGGGGTGATGGCCGCGACGCGCATCTACTCGACCGCGGCCTACTGGGTTGCTGCCCTGGTGGCGATCGGGTTGGCGTTGTGCCCCAAGGTGGGTGCGGTGATCTCGGCCGTCCCGGCCGGGGTGCTCGGCGGGGCGACAGTGGTGCTCTACGGTCTGGTCGGCATCGTCGGAATCCGGATCTGGCTGACCAACCATGTCGACTTCGCCCTGCCGATCAACCAGATGACCGCGGCCATCCCGCTGGTCATCGGCATCGCCGACTTCGTGTGGACGCCGGGGCCGCTGAAGTTCACCGGTATCGCGCTGGGTTCCATTGCCGCGCTGCTGGTCTACCACGGCATGAGGCTGCTGGGGTTCAGGGCTTCCGGTGATCGCGCTGATCCCGCGCCGGCACCCCATTGACGCCGCCGGTCTGCTGGGCGTAGAAACCCGTGGCGAACGCCACCGTCGAGGCCATCACCGCCAACGCGTCGCGGTCGATGTTGTCGAGGGTGTCGCGCGGGGTGTGATAGTCGGGGTCGAACGCCACACCGGCCTGGCCACCCCACAACCGTTGCTGGACTTCGGTTTTGCGTTGCGACGAACCGGTGGTCACCCCGCCGATCGGGATGCCGGCGACCATGAACGGCGCGTAGTCGGTGGTGCGGCCCAACGGGATGTCGGCCGGTCGCACACCCGCGGTGTTCAGCCGGGCAGCCAGCGTGCGCTCGATGCCCGCCGATCCCGTCGGCACGGGCCGCGGCGCGGCCTGCGCGGACTCGTCGCCGTCATCGGTGAAGTACCCCGCGTTCGGTGAACCGATGACGTCGACGTTCAGATACAGTGCGATGTCGGCGAGTTGGCCCTCGTCCAGTGAGCGCAGATAGTTCCGTGACCCCTCCAGTCCGATCTCCTCGGCGCCCCAGAATGCGAACCGGACCGCGTTGGCGACCTGCGGACGCGCACCCAGCTGGGTCGCGGTCTCGAGCACGGCGGCCACGCCCGAGCCGTTGTCGTTGATGCCCGGGCCCGACCGCACACTGTCCAGATGCGCACCGACCATCACCACGTTGCGAGGGTCACCGGTCTTGGTCTGGGCGACGACGTTTCGCGAGGTGGTCAACACCGGCTCGTTGTCCAGCTCCAGTCGCACCCGAGCACTGGTACGACGCAGTGCGGCGTCGGCCTCGGTGTCGATGATCCCGACCGGCACCGTCAGCTGGCGGTAGTAACTCGGCGAGAACAACCCGGCCGGCGCTCCCGTGGGCCGGGCCGGGCTGGCCTCGCTGACCACGAGCATTCCCACCGCGCCCCGCGCCAGCGCCACGTTCTGCTTGTCGACGATCGAACAGCCGGTGTCGTCGACGACGGCGATGGCACCCTTGACGGTCATGGTGCCGTAGTCGGCGGCGGTGCATCCCGCGAAGCGGGGCGGTCGCAGCGTGATCGCGCGCAGCCCGCCCGGCGGTGTGGTCACCAGCAGCGAGGCCTGCTCGACACGGTGGGTGCGGCCCGACACCGTCAGCGACGGATCGCCGCCCACCGCGCCGGAAAGCCGCTGGAACTCCGAGGTTTCGACGTCGAACCCGTGTTCGCGCAGCGTGTCGGCCACGTAATCGACGCTGCCCTGGAAGCCGGGACTGCCGTCGGCCCGGTTTCCGTCGTGCTCGTCGGCGATGTCCTGTAATTCGGCGAGGTGGCCGTAGACGGCGTCGATGCCGACACGGTCGGCCAGGTCGGCCGGCACCACGGGGTCCGGGGAGCCCGCACAGGCGGCGACCAGCAGCGCCGCGGCCACCAGAATCGTTGCCGACGGACGCGCTCTCACGAGTCGGTGAGCGGGTGGCGGGTACGGTCGTCGCGGATCGGTACGCCGTTGCGGCCCCGTTGATCCTGGGCGTACAAGCCCACCGAGAAGGCGACCCCGCCGCCGTTGATGTCCATCGCGGTCTGGTCGATGTTGTCGAATGTGTCGGTGTCCTTGTGGTAGTTCGGGTCGAATGGCGCGCCGGCCTCACCACCCCAGACGTCGGCCTGCTGCTGCGACTTCTCTGCTTCCGCGCCCGAGAACAGGCCTCCGGCAGGCACTCCCGAGCGGGTGAAGGCGTCGTAGTCGGAGCGGCCGTCGAAGGACGAGTCCTCGGCCGGCTTGCCCGCGCGGTCGAGGTAGCCGACCAGGGTGCGTTCGATGCCGGCCGAGCCCTCCGGGACCCGGGGAACGCCCTCGCCACGGACGATCGTGGACTGGTCGCCGTCGAGGGTGAAGTAGCCGGGGTTCGGTGAGCCGAGCATGTCGAAGTTCAGGTACAGCGCGATGTCCCGCAACGCCTGGCTGTCCAGCGATTCGACGTAGTTCGACGATCCGAGCAGCCCGTACTCCTCGGCGCCCCAGAAGCCGAACCGCACGGCGTTGTTCACCGGCGGCGAACTGCCCAGCTGCAGCGCGGTTTCCAGCACGGCGGCGACGCCGGACCCGTTGTCGTTGATGCCCGGGCCGTCGGCCACGCTGTCGAGATGGGCGCCGACCATGACGACGTCGCTGGTCGAACCGGTCGCCGTCTGCGCGATCACATTGCGGGTGGTCTCCTGCCGCACACCGGCGTTGAGCCGCAGCGAGACGGGAACGCCTGCCTGCCCGCGGATCTGCCCGCCGACGTCCTGGGTGACCGAGACGACGGGTATCCGCACGTCGGTCTGCTCACCGAGCGTGCCGCCCATGCGTTCTTCGTCGACGTTGTCGGCCACGATCAGCGCCACCGCCCCGCGCTCGGCGGCGACGGCCTGCTTCGCGCCGAACGGACACGATCCGCGGTCGACGAGGACGACGGCACCCTGCACCGGCAACCCGTCGTAGTCGTCGGCGGTGCAGCCGGGGGTGTCGTCGACCGGCGCGGCCACCAGCGGCCCCGACGCCCCGTCCGGCGGCGTGCCGATGGTGTACTCCAGCGGCCTGGCCTCCACCGCGCCGCCCGCGACCGTCAGCGCGGGTTCGTCGGCCCACGGCAGCCGCACCTCGAACTCGGGGGTCTGCACGTCGAATCCCTTGTCCCGCAGGGCATCGGCGACGTAGTCGACACTGGCGTCGAAACCCGGGGTGCCGAGCGCGCGGTTCCCGTCGTGCGCGTCGGCGATGTCCTGCAACGCCCTCAGGTGGCCCATGGTGGCGTCGACGGTGACGCTGCGGCGCAGTTCCTCGGCGAAGCGGGTGGCTTCGGCCGGGTCGGGCGCCGGCAGCGGTACCGGCTCGACCTCGCGACCGCACCCGCTGATCACGGCGACCAGCGTGATGATGAGCGCCACCGCCGCCGCCCCTGGCCGTCCTGTCCGTGTCACGCCACCACGTTAGCGCGCGTCCGAGCGGTCCCCGAGATAGCGCAGCACGGCTTCGGCGGCGGCCTGCGGTTCCTCGATCTGCAGGAAATGTCCCGCGGTGGGCAGCGTGTGCACCTGGCTGCCGGCGGGCAGCACGTCGCCGAGCGTCGCGGCGTAGTCGGCGATCATCGCACCGTCCTGGGCCCCCTGCAGGTGCAGGATCGGCACCCGCGGCACGGCGAAGCGGTAGGAGTGCAGGTCGGCGTAGCGGGCCGTCGGCCGCGACGGGCGGACCATGGCCCGGTAGTAGCCGACCGCGGCGCGCCGGTGCGCGGCGCTGGGAAGCGCGGCCAGCGCGGCGTCGAGTTCGGCGTCGGTCGGGTATCCGGGCGGGCCCCAGTCGCGCCACAGCCGGGGGATGATCCGCGGGAGCAGCCGTTCGGGCAGCCCGGGCAGCTGGAAGAACAGGATGTACCAGCTGTTGCGTAGCTGACGGGGAGCCATCCGCAGCTGCCGGGTCAGGGCACCGCGCGAGCGGTTGATCGCACCGACCGGGGGCACGGCCATGGTGATGTGCTCGGCGAACGGCGAGTCCGGGTAGGCGGCCAGGGCGCTGGTGGTGAACGCACCCCAGTCATGGCCGATCAGCACCGCGTCGGAGGGGGCGCCGAGCTCCCGGTACACCGCCAGCGCGTCGTACATCAACGCCCCGATGTGGTAGTCCCCGTCGGGTGCCGGACCGGTGGGTGCGTAGCCCCGCGAGAACGGCGCGACCACGCGCAGGCCCTGCTCGGCCAGCAGCGGCGCCATCGCCCGCCAGCCCCAGGCACTGTCGGGGAAACCGTGCAGGCACAGCACGAGCCGGCCGTCGGGTGGTCCCCAGGACAGCGCGGCGACGTCGAGGTGCGGCAGGGCCAGCGTCAGCGGCTGCGCGGGCGTTTCAGGCGTCACGACGGTTCATTGTGCCAACGGCGACGACGAACACGGCCGCGACGACGGCAGCGAAGTAACCGAGTGACCCCCACTCGCCCCACGGCATGTCGTAGGCGGGGAACAGCCAGGACACGTCGAGGAACCGCAACGCGTTCGCGAACGGCAGGTACGGGCCGATCCGCGCGCCGTGCCCCGGCAGGTTGCCCAGCAGTGGTTCGACCAGCAGCGGCCACAGCAGCAGCACCGTGACCGCGCCGGCGGTGTGGCGCACCAGCGCGGCCACCGCGACGCCGAGCACCGCGGATAGCGCCGCGTAGAGCCCGATGGCGCCGGTGGCGCGCCACAGCCCGGGCCCGTCCGCGCGCCCCACCAGGACCGCACCGATCGTCATCAGGGCCGCGGCGCCCCCGCAGAACAGCGCGGCGACGACGGCCTTGGCGCCCAGCACCGCGGTGCGGTTCGGGGCCGCCATCAGCGTCGTCCGCATCAGGCCGGTGCGGTACTCGCCGGTCACCGTCATCGCGGCGACGACCATCAGCACCGGCACGCCGAACACCGCCACGCCGAGCGCCGCGGACGTCACGGTCAGCCCGCGGTAGCTCGCCGCCGCCTGCAGCGCGGCCACCGCGAAGCTCAACAGCGCCGCCGCCGCGGTCGCCCACAGCGGTGAGCGCAGCGTGGTGAGCTTGATCCGTTCGGCATCGAGGACCGCCGCGAAATGCGTCATCCGGCGCTCCCCCGGTAGACCGTTGCGTCGTCGGTGGAGGACAGGTAGGCCTGCTCCAGCGACACCTCCTGTGCGCTCAACTCGTGCAGCGCAAGGGAATGCCGGGCGGCCAGCTCGCCGACCGCATCGGTGCTGGTGTCGTGCACGGTCAGCGCGTCGGGGGTGGCGTCCACGGCCAGGCCGGCGTCCACGAGCACCGCGCGCAGCTGCTCGAGGTGCGGGCTGCGGACCCGCACGGTGGCGGCGCCGCAGCGGCTGACGAACTCGCCGACCGTGGTCGACGCGATGAGCCGGCCCCTGCCGATCACGACCAGCCGGTCGGCGGTGTTGGACATCTCGGAGAGCAGATGGCTGGAGACGAACACGGTGCGGCCTTCGCCGGCCAGCGTGCGCATCAGCGTGCGCACCCAGTGGATGCCCTCGGGGTCCAGGCCGTTGACCGGCTCGTCGAACAGCAGCACCGGAGGGTCGCCCAGCAGGGCCGCGGCAATGCCGAGACGCTGGCTCATCCCCAGCGACAGCGTGCCGGCCCGCACGCCGGCCACCGAGGAGATTCCGACCATCTCGAGAACCTCGTCGACGCGGCGACGAGCGATGCGGTTGGTCGCGGCCATCCAGCGCAGATGGTTGCGCACCGAACGGTTCGGGTGCACCTGCCGCGCGTCGAGCAGCGCGCCGACGCTGCGCAGCGGGTCGGTCAGCTGCCGGTAGGTCCGGCCGTCGATCGTCGCCGAGCCCGACGTGGGGTGGTCCAGTCCCAGGATCATCCGCATCGTGGTGGTCTTGCCCGCGCCGTTGGGGCCGAGGAAGCCGGTCACCACGCCCGGTTCGATCGTGCAGGTCAGGTTGTCGACGGCGCGGGTGGTTCCGTAGTTCTTGGTCAGGTCGCGCAGCTCGATCACCGCAGGGCCCTCTCGATCAGGTCGGCGACGGCCTGCATGCCCTGCGCGTTGGGGTGCAGCGGCGCGGGACGGCCCGGGACCGGCAGCCCGGGGCGGGTGGTCCAGGGTTGGGAGGACCAGGCGTGGTGCTCGACGCTGGCCTCCGCAGCGCGCACCAGCCCCGCCCCCGTCGCCTCGGCGGCGGCTGCGGTGGCGCGCCGCAACGCCGCGGCCACGCGGCGGCCCAGCGCGACATCGGAGTCGGCGAGCGGCGGCGCCGGGCCCGCGGGCGGCAGCAGTGTCAGGTAGTCGACGAACAGCACCGTGGCGTGCGGCGCACGGGACCGCACCGTGCGCCCGACCTCGACGAGCGCCGCCTCCACCTCGGTCAGTGCCCGCTCCCGCGCCTCGGGATCGAGCAGATCGCGCAGGCGGCTGCCCAGCAGCGGCACCGACCGCGTCCAGCGCGGCAGGCTGGCAGCGAACAGCAGCGGCACGTAGCCGACATCGTTGCCGCCGATGGTCACCGTGACCAGCGTCTCCGTGCCGTCGAGCGCCTCGATCTGGGGCCGGGCACCCCGCTGGGAGTCGGTCAGCACGTGCGCGGTCGTCGCACCCGAATACGTCACGTCGACCAGGTCGAGAGCCAGCGCGGAGGCGACCAGGTGCGGGTAGTTGCGGGCCGAGCGTTGCGCCGCCCTGGGCGAGCTGTCGGCGCGCGGCGCGATACCGGGCCCGGCCGCCATGGAACTGCCCAGTGCGACATACCGTTTCACGACAGCGCCGGACTGGATGCCTGCGCCCAGAACCTTTTCGGGATACGCCCGGCTCCCCGGGCCAGGTGCCCGGCCTGCACTGCAGCGGCCATCGCCGCCGCCATCGCCGGTGGATCCGCGGCGCGGGTCACCGCGGTGGCCAGCAGGACCGCGTCACATCCCAGCTCCATCGCCAGCGCGGCGTCGCTGGCGGTGCCGATGCCGGCATCCAGGATCACCGGCACGCCGGCCTGCTCGACGATCATCTCGATATTGTGCGGGTTGGCGATGCCCAGCCCGGTGCCGATCGGCGAGCCCAGCGGCATCACCGCCGCGCAGCCGGTGTCCTCGAGCCGGCGCGCGAGCACCGGGTCGTCGGTGGTGTAGGGCAGCACCGTGAAGCCGTCGTCGACCAATTGCTCTGCGGCCCTGACCAGTTCGACCGCGTCGGGCAGCAGGGTCCGTTCGTCGGCGATCACCTCCAGCTTGACCCAGTCGGTCTGCAGCGCCTCACGGGCCAGTTGGGCGGTCAGCACCGCCTCGGCCGCGCCGCGGCAGCCCGCCGTGTTGGGCAGCGGGGTGATGCCGAGCCGGGTGAGCAGTTCGAGCACTCCGGTGCCCCCGTCGGCGTCCACGCGCCGCAGCGCGACGGTGGTCAGCTCGGTCTGCGAGGCACGCAACGCGGCTTCGAGCACCGCCAGGTTGGCCGCCCCGCCGGTACCCAGAATCAGTCGGGACCCGAATTCGCGGCCGGCGATCGTCAGCTCAGCCACCCTGCACCGCCGTCACCACGTCGATCTTCGCTCCGTCCGGCACCGTGACGCCCCACTGTGAGCGCGGCAGCACCGACATGTCCACCGCAACCGCAATCCCTTTGTCCGGGAAGCCGAGCCGCGTCAGCAGCCCGTCGACCGTGGTGGGACCGTCGAGCTCGACGGCCTCGTCGTTCACGATGACTTTCACCGCATGACCTCCATCTCACTGAGGGCTTCCAACTCCTGGGCCACCGCCTCTGCAGTCCACGGCGCCAGCAGGAACCCCGAACGGCCGTGCCCGGTGGCCACCAGCGTGCGTTCGTCGAGGCGGCCGACGATCGGCAGATTGTCCGGGGTCATCGGCCGCAGACCGGCCGCGCATTCGGCGAACTCGTACTCGCCGAGCGCGGGCAGCACCGCGCACGCATCGTCGAGC
This sequence comes from Mycolicibacterium poriferae, assembly GCF_010728325.1. Next base: position 1,113,768 of record NZ_AP022570.1, on the reverse strand, counting down.
AGGTCACGGACTCCGCCGACGGTCGGCGCCGTGTCGCGGCCGTGCTCGTACTGCGTCGCACCCACCACCACGCCGTCGTGGCGGGGCACGAGATACACCTGGCGACCGTGCACCCGGGCACGGATCACCCGCTGCGGCACCGGCATACAGCCGCGGCGCCAGCGCAGCCGCAACACCTCACCCTTCACCGGGCGCACCGCCAACCCGGGCCACAACGCCGGCGCGTCGATGCCGTTGGCGATCACGACCGCGTCGGCGTCGTCGACCTCGGCCAGATCGGCGACCGCGGGCGCCCACCGCACCCCCAGCCGGTCGCAGTGTGCGGCAAGCGCGTCGACGACCAGGCGATTGTCCACCGCGAGTTCGGTGTCGGCGACGAAGCCGTGCCGGATGCCCTGGGCCAGCAGCGGTTCGACGTCGCGCGCAGAGGTGGTCGGCGTCACCGGGTGCCCCTGCGCCGACAGCCAGTCGGCCACCGTCTTGAGGTCGGTCGCGTCGGCCCGGTCCACGGCGACCACCAGCGACCCCCTCGCGGTCACCACCTCGGTCGGCAGGCCGTCGAGAAACCCCGAGTTCCACAGCTGCAGTGAGGCCAGCCCGATCTGCAGCAGACGCTCCTCACCGGGCCAGCCCTCGCTGTGCGGGGCGAGCATTCCACCGGCCACCCAGGACGCCCCGCGTTCGGTGCTGCGGTGCACCCGGACAGTCCAGCCGTCCTGCGCCGCGCGGCGCGCGACGGCGAGGCCGATCACGCCGCCGCCGATGACGGCCAGTGCGGGCATGGTGATCTCCCTTCGCCGGCATGACCCGGATCAGGTGTGACGGTACGAGCGGCGCGCTCACTCTCAGCCCCCGTGGCCCGGGACTCCCGTGTGGTCGGTTACCAGCCTACGTGCCGGCGGCACTAGCGTTCGATGTGTGCGTGAAGCCCCGAGCCCCTCGGCCACCCGACTGGGGACGGCGTCGCTGTATCTGTGCACCGACGCCCGCCGCGAACGCGGCGACCTGGCCCAGTTCGCCGACGCCGCCCTGGCCGGCGGCGTCGACATCATCCAGCTGCGGGACAAGGGTTCGGCGGGCGAACAGCGCTTCGGCCCGCTGGAGGCCCGTCAGGAGTTGGCGGCCCTGGACATCCTGGCCGAGGCCGCGCGCCGGCACGGGGCCCTGCTCGCGGTCAACGACCGGGCCGACATCGCCCGCGCCGCGGGCGCCGACGTCCTGCACCTGGGCCAGGACGATCTACCGCTGCCTGCCGCCCGCGACATCGTCGGCGACACGCTGATCGGCCGCTCCACCCACGACGCGGACCAGCTGGGCGCCGCGCTGGCCGAGGATGTCGACTACTTCTGCGTGGGGCCGTGCTGGCCGACACCGACCAAACCGGGCCGGCCCGCTCCGGGGCTCGACCTGGTCCGCGCCGCGGCCGCCACCGGCACCGCCACGCCGTGGTTCGCGATCGGCGGCATCGACGCCGAGAGACTGCCCGAGGTCCTGGCCGCGGGGGCGCGCCGCGTCGTGGTGGTGCGCGCGATCACCGCCGCCGACGATCCGGCCGCGGCGGCCCGCGCGTTGCAGGACCTGCTCAGGTCTGCGGATTGACCAACAGCGGGATCTCCGCCGCGACGGTGCGCAGCCGCGCCCAACTGGCAGCGAACCCCGGGTGCAGCGGCAGGCCGGTCACGTCGTCCTCGACCACCCAGCGCAGCTCGGCGCTCTCCCGGTTGGGCACGGTGTCGAGCTGCTCGACGGCGTCGGCGATGACAGTCGTGTAGGTCCACCCGGTCACCTCCGCGGTGACCACCGTCGTGCGGACAGTGAGCTGATCGACCGCCAACCCGGCTTCCTCATGGGCCTCGCGGACCGCGGCCTGCTCCGGGGTCTCGTGGCTGTCGCGGGCGCCGCCCGGCAACCCCCACGTCCCACCCTGGTGACTCCACGGCGCGCGGTGCTGCAGCAACACCGCGGCGGCGCCGCCGGGCCCGGGGGCCCGCAGCAGCAGACCGGCCGCGCCGTAGCGGCCCCAGTAGGCCGCGCCACTGGCCGACACCACCCAACCGTCACCGTCGCCGCGCACGGGTTCAGGATAGGTAACCGGTCGACTGTTGGGTGATCTCGGGCTCGCCGGCGCCGCGAATCCACCCGCGCCCTCCGATCAACTCTTAGACTTCTTTCATAGAGTGGGGGCCAGTCGGAACGACCGCCGGAAAGATCGAGCTCAAGATGGGGTCCGGGTAGACGTGACTGTGGAGTTGGCGCATCCATCGACCGAACCCCTCGCGTCGCGGTCGCCCACGACGCCCTCGCATCCGCGGTGGTGGTTTCTGTGGACCACCCCCGGGCGGATCCTGTCCATCGGGTTCGTGCTCGCGGCACTGGTCATGGCCAGTGCGTTCGCGACGTCGACGACGATCAACAACCGCCAGGCGGCGTTGACCACCGTCCTCGACCACACCGAACCGCTGTCGTTCGCGGCGGGCCAGCTGTACACGACGCTGTCGGTCGCCGACGCCGCGGCCGCCACCGCGTTCATCGCCGGCACCGAACCGCAACCGGTCCGGCAACGCTACGAGCAGGCCATCACCGACGCGGCCGTCGCCGTCACCCGGGCCTCCAGCGGGCTCACCGACGAACCGATGGTGCAGCTGCTGGGCCGCATCAACGCCCGGCTGGCCGTCTACACCGGTCTGGTCGAGACCGCCCGGACCAACAACCGGGCCGGTAATCCGGTCGGGTCGTCCTACCTGTCCGAGGCGTCGTCGATGATGCAGCAGGAGATCCTGCCCGACGCCCAGCGGCTCTACGAGGTCACCTCGGGGCGCGTGGACGCCGAGACCACCGCCTCCACGCGCATCCCGCTGCCGGTGATCCTGATCGTGCTCTCCACGCTGCTGTTCGGCGTGTTCGCCAACCGCTGGCTGGCCAAACGCACCCGGCGACGGGTCAACATCGGCTTCGTCGCCGGCGGCATGGCGGTGCTGATCATGCTGATCTGGGTGGGCACCGCGCTGATCATCTCCACGGTCGACAGCCGCAGCGCCAAGGACACCGCCGCCGAGTCGCTCAAGACCATCACGTCGCTGGCGATCACCGCCCAGCAGGCCCGCGCCGACGAGACGCTGTCGCTGATCCGGCGCGGCGACGAAAACGTGCGCAAGCAGTCCTACTACCAGCGCATCGAGCAGATGCAGCAGCAGCTGGCGCAGTACCTGGCCCGCGAGGACTCGATCGACAAGGCCGACCTGGCCGACGCCCAGCAACTGCTCGAACGCTGGCGCGCCGCCGACGACCGGATCACCGCCTACATCGCCGTCGGCAACTATCAGGCCGCCACCCAGGTTGCGCTGGGCACCGGGGAGGACGACTCCACCCCGGCGTTCGACAAGCTGGACGAGGCGCTGAGCCAGGGCATCGAGCAGAGCCGCAACCAGCTGCGCTCCGACATCGTCAACGCGCGGCGGGTGCTGTCCGGCTCGACGGTCGGGGCTGCGGCGCTCAGCGTGGTGGCGGCGATCTCGGTCGCGCTGGGCATTTGGCCGCGACTCAGTGAGTACAGGTAGAACGGCTACACGATGAGAAGAGCATGGGCATCACTGGCAGCGGCGGCACTGCTGACCGTTCTGACCGCGTGCTCGGAGGCGGCTCCGGTGGTTCCGGATCCGGGGGTGACGCTGGCGCCGCCCACGCCCGCCGGCATGGAGGAGCTGCCGCCGGAGCCGGCACAGCCGCCGACGCCGGCCGAGGACGACTGCGACCGCACCGCCAGCCTGCGCCCGTTCGACACCGAGGAGGAGGCCGACGAGGCCGTCGCCAACATCCGGAAGCGGGGGCGGCTGATCGTCGGCCTGGACATCGGCAGCAACCTGTTCAGCTTCCGCGACCCGATCACCGGCGAGATCACCGGCTTCGACGTCGACATCGCCGGGGAGATCGCGCGCGACATCTTCGGCACCCCTGCCCAGGTGGAGTACCGGATCCTGTCCTCGGCCGACCGCGTCTCGGCGCTGGAGAACAACGAGGTCGACGTCGTGGTCAAGACCATGACCATCACCTGCGCGCGCAAGGAGCTGGTGAACTTCTCCACGGTGTATCTCAACGCCAACCAGCGCATCCTGGCGCCCCGCGACTCGCCGATCCGGCAACCCGGCGACCTGTCGGGCAAACGGGTGTGTGTGGCCAAGGGCACCACGTCGCTCAACCGCCTCCAGCAGATCACCCCGCCGCCGATCATCGTCGGGGTGGAGACCTGGGCGGACTGTCTGGTGGCGATGCAGCAGCGCCAGGTTGACGCGGTGAGCACCGACGACTCGATCCTGGCCGGCCTGGTCGCCCAGGACCCCTACCTGCACATCGTGGGCCCCACGCTGAACGAAGAGCCCTACGGCATCGGGATCAACAAGCAGAACACCGGGCTGGTGCGCTACGTGAACGGGACGCTGGAGCGGATCCGGCGCGACGGCACGTGGAACACGCTGTACCGCAAGTGGCTGACCGTGCTCGGCCCCGCCCCGGCCCCGCCCCGCGCGAGGTACGTCGAAGAATGACCGACCCCAACACCGACGACACCAACAACGTCGACACCACCGACGACACCGACGACCTGGTGGACCCCGGCACCCAGCCGGCCAGCCTCGACGACATGGACATGGAGTCGGTGGCCACGATGCGGCCGATGTCCACCCAGGCGGTGTTCCGGCCCGATTTCGACGACGACGATGACGACCTGCTGGTGCACACCGGGGACACCGAGCCGCAGGAGCACACCACGACGCTGACCCGCAACCTGGCGCCGACCCGGCGCCTCGGCGGCGGGCTGGTCGAGATCCCGCGGGTTCCTGCGGTCGATCCGCAGGCCGCGCTGATGGTCAACCCGGTGGTGGCCGAGTCCAAACGGTTCTGCTGGAACTGCGGACGGCCGGTGGGCCGGTCCACGCCGGCCGGCAAAGCCCTGTCCGAGGGCTGGTGCCCGCACTGCGGCAGCGCGTACTCCTTCGTGCCGCAGCTGGGCGTCGGGGACATCGTCGCCGACCAGTACGAGATCAAGGGCTGCATCGCCCACGGCGGGCTGGGCTGGGTGTACCTGGCGTTCGACAAGAACGTCAACGACCGGCCGGTGGTGCTCAAGGGGCTGGTCCACTCCGGCGACGCCGAAGCCCAGGCGATCGCGATGGCCGAGCGCCAGTTCCTGGCCGAGGTGACCCACCCCGGGATCGTCAAGATCTACAACTTCGTCGAGCACGACGACAAGCACGGCAACCCGGTCGGCTACATCGTGATGGAGTACGTCGGCGGCACCTCGCTGAAGCAGGCCACCCGGCTGACCCGGTCCGACGGCGTCCGGCTGGAGGTGGCCGAGGCGATCGGCTACATGCTCGAGATCCTGCCGGCGCTGGGCTACCTGCATTCCATCGGCCTGGTCTACAACGACCTCAAGCCCGAGAACATCATGGTCACCGAGGACCAGCTCAAACTCATCGACCTCGGTGCGGTGTCGCGGATCAACTCGTTCGGCTACCTGTACGGCACCCCGGGCTATCAGGCACCCGAGATCGTCAAGACCGGCCCCACCGTCGCCACCGACATCTACACGGTCGGCCGCACGCTGGCCGCGCTGACGCTACGCCTGCGCACGCGCAACGGGCGCTATGTCGACGGTTTGCCAGAAGACGATCCGGTACTGGCCACCTACGACTCGTTCGGCCGGCTGCTGCGCCGCGCCATCGACCCCGACCCGCGGCGCCGCTTCGCCACCGCCGAGGAGATGTCGAGCCAGCTGATGGGTGTGCTGCGCGAGGTGGTCGCCCGTGACAGCGGGGTGCCCCGGCCCGGTCTGTCGGGGGTGTTCAGCCCGTCCCGGTCCACGTTCGGCATCGACCTGCTCGTCGCGCACACCGATGTCTACGTCGACGGACAGGTGCACTCGGAGAAGCTGACCGCTCAGGAGATCGTCAAGGCGTTGCAGGTTCCGCTGGTCGACCCGACGGACATCGGGGCGGCGGTGTTGTCGGCGACGGTGCTGAGTCAGCCTGTGCAGACGCTGGATTCGTTGCGGGCAGCCCGGCACGGCGCGCTGGACTCCGACGGCGTGGACCTCAGCGAGTCGGTGGAGCTGCCGCTGATGGAGGTCCGCGCGCTGCTGGACCTCGGCGATGTCGCCAAGGCCACCCGCAAGCTCGACGACCTGGCCGAGCGGGTCGGGTGGCGGTGGCGGCTGGTGTGGTTCCGCGCCGTCTCGGAGCTACTCACCGCTGACTACGATTCGGCGACAAAGCATTTCAGCGAGGTGCTGGACACCCTGCCGGGCGAGTTGGCCCCCAAGCTGGCCCTGGCCGCCACCGCGGAGCTGAGCGGATCGGCCGACGAGCGCACGTTCTACGACACCGTCTGGTCCACCGACCACGGGATCATCTCGGCCGGATTCGGTTTGGCCCGCGCGCTGTCGGCGCAGGGCGAGCGGGACGCCGCCGTGCGCACGCTCGACGAAGTGCCCGCCACGTCAAGGCATTTCACCACCGCACGGTTGACGAGCGCGGTGACGCTGCTGTCCGGCCGTTCGTCCAGTGAGATCACCGAGAAGCACATCCGCGACGCCGCACGGCGTGTGGAGGCCCTGCCCGACACCGAGCCGAGGGTGCTGCAGATCCGGGCGCTGGTGCTGGGAACCGCGATGGACTGGCTGTCGGACAACACCGCCAGCACCAACCACATCCTGGGTTTCCCGTTCACCGAGCACGGCCTGCAGCTCGGCGTGGAGGCCTCGCTGCGCAGCCTGGCCCGGGTGGCACCCACCCAGGCCCACCGCTACGCGCTCGTCGACCTGGCCAACAGCGTGCGGCCGACGTCGACCTTCTGATCCGCCCCAGCAACCACGGATTCAGTTGCTGGCCGCCCTGGCCGTCCCCGGCGACCGCGGACGGCCCGCGAAATTACATCGCTGTGGTCAATAAACCTGCAGTTCAGGCCGTTTCTGGGAGTTCCCCAGAGCCAGTTCCCAAACTGCGGATTCCGTAGTAGCGTGAGCGGCCTGGTGACGTCATCGGCTTTGAGAAACCTAGGGCCCGTTTCCTGACGGCAGCCACAGTGCGAATCACAGATTCCGACTGAGGGAGGCCACCATGCCCTTTCTTGAATCATCGGCCGACCCGGGCACGCAGCGGGTGTTCCGCCCCGATCCCCGGGCGTTCGCGTTGCGCGAAGAGCACCGTTGGGCCACGTTCTCCACGGCCCAGCATCCCCCCGACACGGTGGTGGTGACGATCCACGGCGAGATCGACGCATCCAACAGCGCCGCACTGGCCCGCTACGTCGAGCGTCGTCTCGGCGCAGCCGAGAAACTGGTGCTGGACCTGCAGACCGTGCAGTTCTTCGCCGCATCCGGTTTCGCCGCACTGACCCATCTCAACGTCATCTGCGAGCGCGCCGGGGTGCACTGGTCGGTGCTGCCCGGCCCGCACGTGGACCGGCTCCTGCGGGTCTGCGATCCGCGCCGGGAACTGCCCGTGGACCGGTCAAGCGTCCATAACCTGCGCACACGCCCGCGCGATCGCCAACTCCTCGTTGGTGGGAATCACTAGCACCGTCGTCGGCGCGCCCTCGGGCGAGATCCGCCGGGCCGCGCGGCTCGGGCTGTCGTTGAGGTGCTCGTCGAGTTCGATCCCGAATGCGGTCAACCCGGTCAGCGCGTCCCGGCGCACCGCGGCGTCGTTTTCCCCGACACCGGCGGTGAACGTGATCACGTCGACGGTGCCGAGGATCGCGAGGTACCCCCCGATGTACTTGCGCAACCGGTGGATGTAGGCGTCGTAGGCCAGTCGCGCGGCCGCACTGTCCTCGCCGTCGCCGGAGTCGATGCGCTCGTGCAGCACCCGGAAGTCGACCTCGCCGCCCAGCCCGCGTACGCCGGATTTGCGGTTGAGCATGGTCTCGATGTCCTCGACGCTCATGCCGGCGGTGCGCCACAGGTAGAAGATCAGGCCGGGGTCCACATCGCCGGAACGGGTGCCCATCACCAGGCCCTCCATCGGGGTCAACCCCATCGAGGTCTCCACCGGCCGGCCCCCGACGATCGCCGACGCCGATGCCCCGTTGCCCAGGTGCAGCACGATCTGGCTCAACGTGTCCGTGCCGACGCCCAGGAACGCCGCCGCCTGCTCGCTGACGTAGTGGTGTGAGGTGCCGTGGAAGCCGTACCGGCGGACATGCCACTGCTCGGCGATCTCCCGGTCGATGGCATACGTCGCGGCCGCGGGCGGCAGGTCGTGGAAGAACGCGGTGTCGAACACCGCGATGTGCGGCAGATCGGGCAGTGCCCGCCTGGCCACCTCGATCCCGAGGATGGCCGGCGGATTGTGCAGCGGGGCAAGGGGGGCGAGTTCCCGCAGCCGGGCGACGAGCGCGTCGTCGACGACGGTCGGCTGGTACAGGTCGGGGCCGCCGTGCACCACCCGGTGCCCGACCGCCGCCAGACCGAGGCTGTCCAGGTCGTGGCCGTCGTCGGCCAGCGAGTCGAAGACCACCTGCATCGCCGCGGCGTGATCGGCGACGCCGCCCTGCTCGACGTCCTCGCCGATACGCTCGACGATGCCCTCGGCCACCAGAGCACCCGAATCAGGTTCCAGCACCGCATACTTCACCGACGACGAGCCGGAGTTGAGGACCAGCACCGAGCGGGTCATCGCAGGATCCCCTGGGCCTGGATGGCGGTGATCGCGACGGTGTAGACGATGTCCTCGACCAGGGCGCCGCGGGACAGGTCGTTGACCGGCTTCTTGAGCCCCTGCAGCACCGGGCCGATGGCGATGGCACCCGCGCTGCGCTGCACGGCCTTGTAGGTGTTGTTGCCGGTGTTCAGGTCGGGGAAGATCAGCACGGTCGCGTGGCCGGCCACCTGGGAGTCCGGCATCTTGGTCGCCGCCACCGAGGGCTCGACCGCGGCGTCGTACTGGATGGGCCCCTCGACGAGCAGTTCGGGTTCGCGGCTTCGCACCAGTTCGGTTGCCTTCCTGACTTTCTCGACGTCGGCGCCGGTTCCCGACGTGCCGGTGGAATAGGACAGCATCGCCACGCGGGGCTCGATGCCGAACTGGGCGGCCGTGCGCGCCGACGAGATCGCGATGTCGGCGAGCTGCTCGGAGGTCGGGTCCGGCACGATCGCGCAGTCTCCGTAGGCGAGCACCTCGTCGGCCAGGCACATCAGGAAGATGCTCGACACCGTGGAGACGTCGGGCAGCGTCTTGATGATCTCGAAGGACGGCCGCACCGTGTGCGCAGTGGTGTGCCGGGCACCGGAGACCATGCCGTCGACCATGTCGTTGTAGACCAGCATCGTCCCGAAATACGAGACGTCGTGGATGGTCTCGCGGGCCTGCTCCACCGTCACGCCTTTGTGCTTGCGCAGTTCTGCGTACTGTTCGGCGAACCGGTCACACAGCTCGCTGGTCTTGGGATCGAGCACGGCGGCCGCCGACAGGTCGACTCCGAGCTCGGCGGCGCGGGCCCGCACCTGTGCCTCCTCACCGAGGATGGTCAGGTCGGCGACGCTGCGCTGCAGCAGCCTGCCCGCCGCCCGCAGGATGCGGTCGTCGTCGCCCTCGGGCAGCACGATGTGCTTGCGGTCCGCACGCGCCCGGTCGAGCAGCTGATAGGCGAACATCTGCGGCGTGACCACCGACGGTATCGGAATCGCCAACTGCGTCAACAGGTCCGCGGTGTCGACATGGGTGTCCATCAGCGTCAGCGCGGTGTCGACCTTGCGGTGCGATCCGGTGGTCACCCGGCCCCGCGTCGACGCCACCCGGCCGGCCGTCTCGAAGGTGCCGAACCGCGTCTCGATGATCGGCAGGCGCAGGCCCAGCCCGCCCACCAGAGCGGCGATCGAGGGGTGCAGGCCGAGGCCGCCATTGAGGATCACACCCGACAGCGACGGAAAACCCTCCGCGGCATGGGCGCTGAGCACGGCCAGGACGACGTCGGAGCGGTCCCCGGGGGTGATGACCGCCACGCCGTCGGTGAGCCGCTCCAGCACGTGCTCGGCGGTCATGCCTGCTACCAGCACGTCACGGACCTCACGGCTCAGCAGCTCCGGGTCGCCCTGCAGCAGGCTGCCCTCCACCGAGGTCTGCAGCTCGGCGACCGACGGCGCCACCAGCAGCGGCTCCTCGGGCAGCACGTAGCTCTTCAGATTCTTCAGGCCGGCCGGTTCGAGCCGCTGCAGCGCGTCGGCGATCTCGGCCATGCGCTGCGGGTCGCTGCGGTTGACCACCACGGCCGCGGTGTGCGCGTGCTGCGCGGCGATCTCGTCGACACACACCTCGACCAGCTTGACGATCTGGTCGGTGGTGCGGTCACGTCCCTTGACGGTGAGCACGACCGGGATGCCGAGGTTGGCGGCGATGCGGGCGTTCATGGACAGCTCGCTCGGGGTGGCGATGTCGGTGTAGTCGCTGCCCACCACGACGACGGCGTCGCACTGGTCGGCCACCTGATGGAAGCGGTCGACGATGTCGGCGATCGCGGTGTCCGGGTCGGCGTGCAGCTGCTGATAGCTCACCCCCACGCACTCCTCGTACGGCAGTCCGGCGGTGGTGTGGTCGAGCAGCAGCTCCAGGATGTAGTCGCGCTGTTCTCCCATGCGCGTGATCGGCCGGAACACCCCGACCTTGGCCGCGGTGGCGGTCAGCCGGTGCAGGATCCCCAGCGCGACGGTCGATTTTCCGGTGTCGCCCTCAGGCGACGCCACGTAGATGGCGGATCTCGGGGCAGCGGGCACACGTCAAAGCCTGCCGTATCGGCCTCCGCGGGGCCACCCTCGGTCTTGGGGCCTGAGGCCATTACTTACTCAGGAGTAAATTGCGGAATCTTTGCTGTGTCTGTTCTACTCAGCATTACAACAGTTCAGAGGCTTGCTTTGCGAGGCTTATTTAATCGCTAGATCTGCACGTTGGTGTTGGAAAGAGGCGACTGTCGCGCCGACGCGGCTCATAACCACCTATCGGGGAGAACGCACATATGAAGGTCATCATCTTCGGCGGCGACGGGTTCTGCGGCTGGCCGAGCGCGCTCGAGCTGTCTTCGCACGATCACGAGGTCACGATCGTCGACAACTTCGTGCGCCGCCGGATCGACAACGAGCTCGGGGTGCAGTCTCTGACACCCATCCGATCGCTCGACGAACGGCGCAAGGCGTGGAGCGGACTCACCGGACGGGCGATCGACGCCGTCGACCTGGACCTTGCCGGGGACTACGCGGCGCTGACCGAGTTGCTGGCGCGAGTCCGCCCCGACGCGGTGGTGCATTTCGCCGAACAGCGGGCCGCTCCGTACTCGATGAGATCGCCGAGCCACAAGCGCTACACCGTCGACAACAACGTCAACGCCACGCACAACCTGCTGGCCGCCCTCGTCGAACTCGGACTCGACACCCACGTCGTCCATCTCGGCACCATGGGTGTCTACGGGTACGACACCGCACCCATCGACCTTCCCGAGGGCTACTTCGACGTCAGTTTCGTGGACAGAAACGGCGACACCCATGCCCGCGAGATCCTCTACCCGACCAAACCCGGCAGCGTCTACCACCTGACCAAGTCGCTCGACCAACTGCTCTTCGAGTTCTACGCCCGCAATGACGATCTGCGGATCACTGACCTACACCAGGGCATCGTCTGGGGCACCCAGACCACCCAGACTCGTCTCGACGAGCGACTCATCAACCGCTTCGACTACGACGGCGACTTCGGGACCGTGCTCAACCGCTTCCTCGTCCAGGCCGCCCTCGGAACGCCGTTGACGGTTCACGGCACCGGCGGACAGACCCGCGCCTTCATCAACCTCCAAGACAGCGTGCGGTGCGTGCGCCTTGCCGTGGAATCCGGCGCCGACGTGACCGGACGGGTGCGCGTGATGAACCAGATCACCGAAACGCATTGCGTCCGCGACCTGGCTCATCTGGTCTCCCGCGTGACCGGCGCCGAGATCGCCGAAGTCGCCAACCCACGCAACGAGGCCGACGTGAACGAGCTGAGCGCCCGCAACAGCCGACTGCTGGCTCTGGGACTGGACCCGATCCTGCTCGAGACCGGACTTCTCGAAGAATCGCTGGACATCGCGAAGAAGTACGCTGACCGCGCCGACCTCAGCCGCATCCCCTGCGTGTCCTACTGGAACGACGCCCGCCGGGCGCTGGCGAGCGCACGATGAGCGGGCCGCAGGACACCGACCGGAACGCACGGCGGATACCCAGGTCGGCCTGGTGGGTCGCCGGTATCGCCCTGGCGATGGTTTCCGTGCTGGTATTCGCGCGTCCCTCGTGGTTCAGCCAGACCCCCGACCAGGACGAGCTCGCCGTCAGCGGAGATCGCCATTTCACCAAATCACTTGCCGCTCTCGGAAACCAGGACGGGATCTGGCTGACCAGCGACGTCACCTCCACGGTGTTCACCGTGCCGCTCCCGGTGGACTCCGGTCATCGAGCCCCGCGGCTGCGGCTGCGCGGATCAACCCAGGTCGCCCAAGACAGCACCGTGTTCTTGATGGTGTACTTCGACGGCAAACAGGTGTACGAGGAGCAGCTCGCGCGCGGTGACAACCGGCTCGACCGCGCGATCGACATTCCCAGCCAGGCGGCCGAGGACGGTCGGGTGCGGGTCCAGGTGCGCACTCGTGGCGCCCTCGACGAGCAGCACTGCACCAACGATCCGGCGGCCGGGATGGTGGTTCATCTCGAACCGACCACCGTCGTGGAAGCGGCACTCGCCGAGCCTGTACATACCGTCCGAGACGCCGTCGCCGCTCTCGACCGCCGGGTCACGCTGATCGTCACCGAGACCGGACCGGAGTGGTTCGCCACCGCGGCGCTGCTGGGTATGTCACTGACCCAGGCCGGGCACGATGTCGTGTATACGGACGCAATTCCGATCGGCGACAATCGATCCGGGTTCAGCAGCTGGGTGGCGGTGGGCCCCGACAGGTCGCTGTCCGACCGGTCGGGTTGGACTGCCGGTGACGACGACGCGCTCGACGCGAGCATCCGGGTGGGTCGCCTCGGAGACCGGGCCGCACTGGCGATCGTGAAACCCGAACCCGTGGCCGTCGCGCATTTCCTGACGTCCTCGGCGCTGGTCACCGGCGATGGCCCGGCCAGCGACCCGGTGGCGCTCGTCACGGCGACCTCGCCCGCGGCAACGGTCGGCCTGGCCGACCTCGGCGTGGACGTGTCGCAGGCCCAGATCGCCGAGAGCCGCAGCTGGCCTGCCGCGTACTCTCTTGCCGACCTTCCCGGTGGCCGGCTACCCAAAGCCCTGCGGGTGGGGCTCCGACTGCCTGCGTCCAGCGAAGACATCACCTGGATCCTGAATGTCTCTCTCAACGGCGAGCTGATCGCCAGCCGGCGGCTCGAAGCGCTGACCGACACCGTCGAGGTGCCCATTCCGCCCGAATCGCAACGGTTACGCAATGACCTGAAGGTCACCGTTCAGCGCGACCGCACCACCGGCGGGTGCACCGTGCGGACCACGACCTATCCGATCCAGCTGACGTCCGAATCCGCGCTGGTGCTCGGTGAGGACCCCGGTGCCGGGTTCACCGCGCTACCGCAGAAGTTCGCGGGTGGGCTCGACGTGAGGCTACCCGCGGACGCCGATCCACCCGCCGTGTTGACTGCGGCGGTACCGGTGCTCAGCGACTTCGTCGGACGCGACGCCTATCCGAAACTACAGTGGCACAACGGCATCGAAGACATCCGTGGCGCTTTCGTCGCGATCACCACGGACGAGGATACCAGGACTGAGGCCCCCATCGGCATCGTCGACGGCCGCCTCACGTCGGGTCACCCCGCCACGCTCGATCTCACACCCTTTCGGGACGGGACACTGATCCAGTGCGCAGGTGCCGCGGGTCTGTCGGTCAACGTCAAGGGAGACCCCGGTGCCCTGGCGACGCCGTCGCTGGGTCGCGAGTGCGTTCGACTCGTGACGGCGGGAGGAAGCTTCGCGCTCTCCAGCAGTGGTGAGGTCATCGCCGGTACGCCACCACAGACCGGCACACCGCAGTGACGATAGCCGCGCAACCGGCGCATGACCGCCTCGGAGATCATTTCGCCGGTGATGGTTCCATCGTGGCGATCGCCGAGCACTACCGCTCGGTCGACAGTGCACCGGCACGGTATTCGGTTGACCGACCCGCTGGTGTGGTCAACGGTTTCCTGCTGACTTTCGCCGGCGCCACGGCGATCACGATGTGCCTGCAGATGCTTCTGGTCAGAGGTGCCGCGTGGTCGGACCGACGCGATCTGCTGGTCCTGACCGCCGCCCACGGCACCGCGTTGGCGCCGACCCGCCTGTTCGTGGTGGTGTTCTTCCTCACCTATGCCTGCTACGCCTACGGAAACCTGTGGCGGCGGGTCGCCCTCGCAGGTTCGTTACTGGGCAAGTTCGCCGTGGTCTGCGTGCTGGTCGATCTGGTCGCCTGGTCGCTGGGCCGAGCCGGGCTCGCCGAGGTACCCGCGATCAGCCAGCAGGTGATCTCGGTCCTCGTGGCCCTACTGATCTTCCCGCACACCATCGTCAGGCACGCCAACCTGCCGCAGTTGGCACCGGGACCCTTTCGCCCGCGGACACCATCGAGGGCATATGTGCGACTGTTGTTGCCATTGGCCATCGCCCTGATCGCTGCGGCGGTGATCGAGCGCCGCTTCCTGCCGACAGTCGCCGAGCTTCGCGAGTGGGCACTTCTGGGTGGTGTTGGCCCGGGAGTCTTTCTCGCCCAACAGATATTCGTCGCTATGACCGGGGCGCTGGGCTGGTGGTTGCTGTACCGTTCGGGCAGGAGATCATTCACTCCGGATCTGGCTGTGCTGATCCCGGCACACAACGAAGCGCACGGCATCACGAAGACCATCTTCGCCGTCGATCGTGCGGCCGCGCACTACTCCGGCCAGGTCCGGATATACGTCGTCGACAACGCCTCGACCGACGCCACCAGAGATGTCGCCGAACGCGCGGTGGCCGCATGCGTCCACCTCACCGGAACCGTCCTGCACTGCGAAGAACCCGGCAAGGCGATAGCCCTCAACCGCGGGCTGCGACAGATCGACGAAGCTTTCGTGGTGCGAGTCGATGCCGACACGATCGTCGGAGCGGATGCGTTCACGAAGGCGTTGCGCCACTTCGCGAATCCTGACGTGGCAGCCGTCGGCGGACTGCCCCTTCCCGCCACTACGCAAACGCTGATCGACAAGGTGCGATTGGTGGAAGTGCTGATGCGGCACGGCTTCTTCCAGGTCTCCCAATTCGCCTACCAGGGTGTGCTCGGGGTCCCGGGCATGCTCTCGGTGTATCGGCGGCAGGCACTCGACGAGGTCGGCGGCCTCTGCCAGGGCATGAACGGCGAGGATGTCGACATCTGCATACGCATGAACGCCGCCGGATACACCACGGTGTCCGACCCGCGGGTGCGGTATTTCAGTGAGACACCGCAGACCTACGCACATCTGAGGGAACAGCGAGTCCGGTGGTTCCGCAGCATTTACCACCTCGCTTCGAACAATCGAGCGGTCCTGTTCGACCGGGACTCGATCATCGGGTCGATCGTGCTGCCGTTCATGCTTGCCAGTGCTGCGCGGCGGGCCATGCTCGCCCCAATCCTGATCTATGCGCTGTTCATCGTCGCTGTCTTCCGGGTGAACTTCAGCGGGCTGCACTGGCAGCCGATCGTCGCTACCGTCGCCGGCGTGCCGGCGATGATGGCGGTCCTGATCTGCCTGCTGTGGCGCCGCCCGGACGCCGTGCTCTACCTACCCGCCTACCTCGGTTTTCGGATTCTGCGGAGTTACTTCACACTGGCGGCGACGCTGACCCTCGTGTTTCCGCCGCTGCCGAACCCGGCCGGCGAAATACGTCGGCGGATCCACCCGCACGGCGCGCGGTCGGCGCCGGACGGCGGCTGACCCTCGCCCCGCAGTCGTTCAACTGGCCGTCATGTCCACCGGCACCGCAACCGTGGCCAGTAGGCCGCGATGGTCGGCTCCGGGGACCGTGACGGTGCGCGCAGACACCGCGGTGGCGTGCTTGACCAGGACGTGGTCGATACCGATCACCGGGGGCCAGCGGCCGCGCCCCGGGTAGGTGCGGGCGAGGCCGGCGCCCGCTTCGGCCGCGGCGTCGCCGTAGCCCTGCTGCAGCAGTTCGCGGAACGGGGCCATGTCGGCGGTCGCGTTGAAGTCCCCGGCGACGATGACGGCGCCGGCACCGGCGGCGCGGCCCAGCTCGTCGAGGGTCGCGGGAAAGGCGGCGATGTCGCGCAACCACTGGTCGATCGGCTGCGGCCACGGCGCGGCCAGGTGCACCGAGAGCACCGTGGTGTCGACGGCCACGCCCGGGATGCGGATGCGGGTGCCCAGCATGGGCAGGGCGTATCCGTCGATGCGGCCGGACTGCACGATGGGGTGCCGGCTCCACAACCCGATCCCCGAGGCCAGGGGTGCGGGCAGGATCACCCGGTGCGGGAACACCGCGTCCATCCCGGCCGCGGTCAGCCCGTCGGCCGCGGACTGGGTCATCTCCTGGACCGCGACGACGTCGGCGGCGTCACGCGACAGCGCCACGAGGGCCGCGGGATCCGCCTGTCCCATACCGAGATTGGTGGTCAGCACGCGTACGTCGGCCACGGCCTGCTGCGGCTGCTGGGCCGGTAGGTAGCGGGGCGCATAGACCCAGACCGAGGCCGCGGTGAGGGCCACCGCAAGCAGCGTCAGCAGCCACCGCCGACCCGCCACCAGCAGCAGCACCGCCACCGGGGCGGCGACAGCGAGATACGGCGCGGCGGCGGCCAGCACCAGACCGGGATGCGCCGAGATCGTCAGATACCGCGCCGCGACAGCCACCGTCCCGACCGCCAGGGCCAGCAGGCCCAGCACGGTCGCGAGAAATCGGATCATCTCGCTGCGGTCTGGCTCAGGCCAGGCGCCGCAGCCTCGGCTCGAGGTCGCGCTTGAACAGTTCCAGGAAACGCATCTGGTCGTGTCCGGGGGCGTGGAACACCAGGTGATTGAGGCCCCACCCGACGTAGTCCTTGACCTTGTCCACGGCCTCGTCGGGGTCCGAGGCGACGATCCAGCGCTTGGCGACCTGCTCGATCGGCAGTTCGTCGGCGGCTTTCTCCATCTCCATCGGGTCGTCGATGCTGTGCTTCTGCTCGGCGGACAGCGACAGCGGCGCCCAGAACCGGGTGTTCTCCAGCGCGAGTTCGGGGTCGGTGTCGTAGGAGATCTTGATCTCGATCATCCGGTCGATGTCGTCGGCGTCGCGGTCGGCCTTGTCGGCACCCTCTTTCACCGCCGGGATGAGCTTGTCCTTGTAGAGCTCCTCGCCCTTGCCGGAGGTGCAGATGAAGCCGTCACCGGCGCGCCCGGCGTACTTGGCGACGACGGGTCCGCCGGCGGCGATGTAGACCGGCACGCCGCCTTCGGGGACGTCGTAGATGGAGGCGCCCTTGAGCTTGTAGTACTCGCCGTCGAAGTCGACGCGGTCGCCCAGCCACAGCTCGCGCATCAGCCGCACCGATTCGCGCAGCCGGGCGAAGCGTTCTTTGAACTCGGGCCATTCGCCTTCGTAGCCGGTGGCGATCTCATTGAGCGCCTCGCCGGTGCCGACGCCGAGGAAGATGCGCTGCGGGTACAGGCACGCCATCGTCGCGAAGGCCTGGGCGATGACGGCCGGGTTGTAGCGGAACGTGGGCGTCAGCACCGAGGTACCCAGGTTGAGGCGCTTGGTGCGTTCGCCGACGGCGGTCATCCAGGCCAGCGAGAACGGTGCGTGGCCGCCCTCGTGGCGCCACGGCTGGAAGTGGTCGCTGACGGTGGCGGTGTCCATGCCGTGGTCCTCCGCGGCGACCGCCAGTTCGACGAGTTCACGTGGCGCGAACTGCTCCGCCGACGCCTTGTAGCCCAGTTTCAGTTCAGCCATACCTATGTTTCTACACTCGCCAGATGGCACCGGTTCTGACAGCCGTCACCGACCACGTTCATTTCGCCCAGACCGACCTGGTCAACTGGACGCTGGTGACCGGCGACGACGGGGTGATCCTGATCGACGCCGGGTTCCCCGGCAGCCGTCCCGACGTGCTCGCCTCCCTAGGTGAGCTCGGCTTCGGCGTGACCGATGTCCGCGCGATCCTGTTGACCCACGCCCACATCGACCATTTCGGCACCGCGATCTGGTTCGCCGAGACGCACGGCACCCCGGTGTACTGCCACGCCGACGAGGTGGGCCACGCCAAACGCGAGTACCTCGAGCAGGCGTCCCCGCTGGCGGTGGCGGCGCATGCCTGGCAGCCGAGGTGGCTGCGGTGGTCGGTGGCGATCATGCGCAAGGGCGCACTCACCCACGCCGGCATCCCGAGCACGCTGGCGTTCACCGAGGACCTCGGTGCGGTGCTGCCCGGCGCCCCGGTCGCGGTCCCCACGCCCGGGCACACCGGCGGGCACTGCTCGTATCTGGTCGACGGGGTGCTCGTCGCCGGGGATGCGCTCATCACGGGGCATCCGGTGGCCTCGCGGCCGGGTCCGCAGTTGCTCCCGTCGATGTTCAACCACGATGACGCAGCCTGCCGGCGCAGCCTGTCGGCATTGGGCATGCTCGACGCCGAGGTGCTGCTGCCCGGACACGGGCCGCTGTGGCGGGGCCCGGTGCGGGACGCGGTGGATCAGGCCACTCACGCAAGCGTGTCGTAGCCGAGCAGGAAGATCGCGGTCAGGCACAGACCGCAGGCGATGACGATGGCGGGCATCAGGATCATGGTGTCGAGTTCGTCGTCGTTTAGCACGTCGGCTTCGAACCGGCCGAACAGCACGCGCGCGATCCCGGTGCGGCGGAACACGTGCACGAGTCGGCGCACCGGGGCAGTGTCGCGATTTCGGCCGATGAAGACCCGCGACAGTCCGCCGAACAGGAAAGTCAATGCCGCAGCGGCGAGCATCAACCACCCCACGGTCGCCTGCGACACAGAGCAACCCTATCGGTCGGGCCCGGCCGTGCCCACCGCCTTGACGAACGCGATCGGGTAGACCTCCTCGGCGGGCAGCGGCTCGGCGAGCCGCTGATACCCCAGCGACAGGTAGAGCGCCTCAGCCTCGGGTTGGCGGTCTCCGGTGGTCAGGTAGATCCGCGAGTACCCCCGGCGGACGATCTCGCCCTCCAGGTGGCGCACCAGGTTCTGGCCGTGTCCGCGGCGGCGGTGCCGGTGGTCGGTCCAGATCCGTTTCAGCTCGGCGGTGGTGTCGTCGAACCGGCGGAAGGCACCACCGGTGACCGGCTCGTCGTCCAGCAGCCCGATGAACAGGCCGCCGTCGGGCGGGTCGAATTCCTCGCTCGGGTAGGACCGCAGCCAGGTGTGCACCCGGGTCCGGTTTCCGCCGTAGCGCTCGGCGTATTCGACGGCGAGCTCGTCGATGAGCGGCGCGGCCAGCGGGTCGTCCTGACCGACCGCGACGAAGCGCAGCTGACCGACCGCAGGTTCGGATGTCACACCACCATTTAACGCAGCGCGACCGGCGCTGTTCCGAAGGCACCTAGAATGGCGGGGGGCGGCGTCCCAGCGACGCTTGTTGACCCCGCGTTCCCAGTTGATGCGGTCCGCGCGGTCCTGGGCGCGAGTCCGCTGCCGAGTCGGCATCGCCAGCCTGCGAGTCGGGTCTCCTGACTGCGGTGCTCCGGGGATGGTCCCAGAGATGGTCAATGTCTCGGTCGGTGTCGCCAGCTGCGGGAAGAACAGGGCGCCTTGTGGTTTGGTGGTGTATCGCCGTCCGGACGGGGAGACGAAGATCATGGTGCCGTCCGGCAGTTGCCGTTCACGCCAACCGTCCGGGCCGCTGAAGAAGGTTTTGATCAGGTGGTGACAACAACTGGCCGAAGAACGCTTTACCCAGTGCGCAGGGCTGAAGCCTCCAAACGTCAGCTCGATCTTCTTGGGTCGTCCCATGTCCAGCCCGGCAAGCTGTCGAGCCGGGTGGCGCGGTCTGGGGTCAGCGTCCGCTTTCTGTAACTGCTTCGTTGCGTAGCCGTCCACGAGCCGAGTCGGTAACCATCGACAGTATGGGATCGCGGCACGCGGGCATCACCATGAACCTGGACATAGTTCAGGAGCCGCCTGAACCCCTCCTCCCACTTCTCGGCATGGGGATCCCAGGCCCAGCCGGGGAGGTCCTGGAGTCGACGTTTACGCTCCGAGTCCAGGATGTCCTGTCTAGCCCGTTGATTGCCGACCCACTGACCGAGCTTGAAATCCTCCACCATGAAATTGCGCGGAACGGTGGTGTGACCGTGGTGCCGGGCGTAGTCCGCGAGTCGACTGAATCCCTCCTCCCATGCCTCTGCCCGCGCACTCCAGACCCAACCGCGCAATTCCTCCAAGCGGCGTTCGCGGTCAGCTTCAAGGGTTCCTTTTGCATACCTGCCGCGCTGTGTATTCACCCACAGGCCCAGCGGATAGCCGTCGACTACATAGGGTTGAGGGACGCGGGCATTACCGTGGTGATCGACATAGGTTCTGAGCCGCCTGAACCCTTCCTCCCACCGGTCCGCTACCGCGTCCCACGTCCAACCGGGCAGCGCTTGTAGCCGACGTTCACGATCAACGTCGAGAGTCCCCTTGCTATGGCTACTCCGTTGGATCGTGACCCACGATCCGAGCGGGTAGCCGTCATCGACGGTGGTGTAAGAGGCCGGCATACGGGCATCGCCATTACAAGCGACGTACTCTCTTAGTCGCCGAAATCCGTTCTCCCACTTGTCATCGAACGGATCCCATGTCCAGCCAGGCAGTTCTTCCAGTCGGCGTTCGCGATCCGCTTCGAGGGTTCCGCTTGCGTGCCTGCTCCGTTGATGAACTACCCAAACGCCAAGCCGGTAGTCCTCGACGATGAAAGACACCGGGACGCGGGCATGGCCGTGGTGATTGACATATTCGGCAAGTTGGGAGAATCCCGTTTCCCAGCTGTCGTCCAACGTGTTCCAGGTCCAGCCGGGCAGGTCTTGCAGTCGCCGTTTGCGGTCAGGATGGAGAGTGCCACTGGCATACCTGCCTCGCTGCTTGACTACCCACCGACCGAGCTGAAAGCCATCGACCGTTGTCGACAACGGGACGCGCGTATCGCCATGGCTTTCGAGATAGCGGAGGAGATGTCCGAAGCCCTGTTCCCAAGCGTCCACCTTCGGCTCCCATGTCCAACCAGGTAGGTCTTGAAGACGGCGCACCTTGTGCGGATCGAGAGCGCCCTCGGCGTGCCTAGCTCGTTGCTTACTCACCCACGCACCCAGCCGGTAGCCATCAGTCGTAATGCGCTGGAGTACCTGGGAATGACCGTGGCGCGCGACGAAGTCCTCTAGGAGACCGAACCAGAACTCCCACGGCGCGGTGGTGGCATCCACCAGCCGAATGTCGAATGCGCGAGCGAATTCGCTACTAACGCTTTTCGGCATATCGACATAAATCTCGCTTGGCAGCCGCGGCTTGGCTCCCTTACGCCCCATTTCGCGTCGGAGGGCGTCCAGTTTCTCGCCGAGGTCTGCATCGTGCGCCCGTAGGGCTTTGATGACGTCCCACACAGGCTTGAACGCCGACGAGTCCAGGGCCACCTCGGGGTCCTCGTCAGTGTTGATTAGCACCGGGATGACGATGGTGCCGACCGTCTTACTCTCCGACTTGCGGATTGCCCGACCGACGGCCTGAACGATGTCCACCTCCGAGCGGCGCGGATCGATGAACGCCACTCCGTCGAGAGCCGGAACGTCGACGCCTTCGGATAGGCAGCGGGCGTTGGCGAGTAGCCCCCGTTCTCCGATCTCCAGATGTTTGAGGTGCTGGAGCAACACACCGCGTTCACCCGCCGACATGTCACCGGAGGCATACTTCGACCACAGCTGGCCCTTGGGGCGCTGCCGGGCGGGCATCCACGCCAACACCTCCGGCGTAGAGGCGGCGAACTCCCTGGCTGCTTTCACGCGGCTGTGAAAGCTGATGACACGGTGCAGGTCGAACTTCTTCATGGCCTTGGCCAGGCCGATCTGCCCGGCCAGTGAGCGGGCGTCGGTCTTCTTCTTGCCATCGAGGGTCACCAGTACGCCGCGCTCGGCCCAGTCCCGGTAGGTGGTGTCGTCCACGCCGATAATCGCCACTTGGTAGCGCGTGAGTAGGTCACGTTCGATTGCCTCACTGAAGGTCAGCTGATGAAACACCGCACCGAAGCGCGTTTCGTCATCCATCGAGGCGACCTCGTAGTCCACCTCTATGGCCGCACGCATTACCCGCCCGGTGAAGTAGCGCGGCGTCGCCGTCATAAACAGGCGCTGCGCCGCCTTGATCTTCTTCGGGTCGAGCACGGTGGCGAAGTCAGACGACACTGGACCGGCGACTCGGTGGGCCTCGTCGGCGACGATCAGATCGAACGCTGGCACCCGGCCCAGCTTGAAGGCGGCGGCGATCTGGGGTGAGGACTGGTAGGTGGAAAACACCACTCGCGGACCCGAACGCTTGCGCAGGAACTCGGCAATCTTGGTGGGGTCGGTGGTAACCGGCACACCCAGATCGCTGGTGTGCGAGACCGCCGCGTCCTCTCCGAGGCTGCCCACGGTCTCGTCGCTGCACACCGGCAGCGCGGCGAATGGCTTCCTCGGGTCAGCGGTCTGCCACTCCAGCATCGTCTGCTTCAGCAGCGACAGCGAGGGAACTAGAACGAGAGTGCGCTCGGCAACGAGTCTCTCCTTGATGAACCATGCGGTGAGCGTCTTGCCGGTACCGCAGGCCATGATCAGCTGGCCCCGGTCGGCGGCCTTGAAGCCCTTCACCACATCGTTGATGGCCGCCTTCTGGTAGTCCCACGGCTTCTTCGGCTTCGGCGGCTTCGAGGGGCGCAGCGTCGCTGTGTTCTCTGGCCAGTCCAGGTAGTCGTCCGCCTGCCGCAACCGGGTCAGCCCGATGAACGGGATGTCCAAGTCGTCCATCAGTTTCGTGGCGAGGTGGTGCCGCTTGTCGGTCGTCCCGATCAGGAGCCGGTAGGCAAACGTCTTGCGGCTGGACTCCGCGATGAACTTGTCCACGTCGCGCTTGCTGACGCTGTTTGCTGGGTTATATGCCTTGGCCTGGATCGCCCACAGTCGGCCGTCGTGATCTTCAGCGACAAGGTCGATGCCAGCGTCTATTCCTTGCCTCCCAGGCCAGTCGTCCCACATCCACACCCGCCGGAGCAGCGACTGATAAGTCGGGTCGTTTTCGAGGAACCACTTGCAGACAAGCTCGAACTGATCACCCTTCCTCTTCCGGTTGACAGGGTCGAACTGGGCCATGAGATCGCTGAACGTACCCCCCATGAGGACGAGATTAATTGCCAAGGATCTGCATGTGCTTCGAAACGGGAGCAGGCGATTGCCCAGGGATGGGAACCGCAGACTTGTCCGAAAAAGGAGCCAGCGCTCCGCGCGCGCGGACTTGTTCGCAGGGAAGGGACGCCCCCAGGGCAACTCTGCCTCGGAACCGACGCTCACTCGGTGCCTCCCCTGCCACCCGTCACCAGATATGTACCGTGGGCAGACATGCTGAGAATGGTTTCGGGTGCCGGAATGGTGACGATGCTGGTCGCTCTGAGTGCCTGTAGCTCTGAAGGCGCGCAGGAAGACAGTGCCGCGACTTCAAGCTCGGCCTCGACTTCCGCACCCGCCTCTACACCGCCGCCCGCGCCGCCTGCCGCCTCTACTGAGTCATCCGAGGACCAGCTGCGCGCCGCAGCGGAGGCGTTGGACCGATCTGCCACCGCACGCGACGACGAGACCGCGTGGTCGTTCTACTCCCAGAGGTGCAAGAACGAGATCGGGTCGATCGAGGCTTACGGGCAGGTACTTGACGCGTTTTATGCGGGACGCACCCCGAATTACACTGACTGGACAGTCCGTGTGAACGGTTCCTCTGGACAGGTGGTCACGGTGGATGCCGATCCGAGCGCCCCAGCCAGTGCTATGAACCCTCGGACGTGGACGTTCATCGACGGCAGGTGGCAGTTCGACAACTGTTAGTCAGCGCGGGGGTTAGAGCTTTCCGCCGCCGCCCTGTTGGCTATTCACCAGACGGGGTGGCGTGCGATGACCCCTGCCCTTGCGGGTGCTCGTCAGCGTCCTCTGTGGGTGGTGCAGCGGCCCTCCCTTTTTGGCGGGTGTGCTTCGAGTTGCAGCGGGTAGGCATCACGAGCCGCCGTCGTCCACGGTGAACATGCCGACGCGGTCGGTGAGGCTGTATCGGCACCTGAGCGAGCTTGGGAAACCGCTCCAGCAAGTTCTTGCCGTACTCCATCTGCGCTGACGCGCGACCCCTGCTGACGTCCAGCTCCGCACCGACCTCGGCGGCAACGCAACTGCTTCCCAAGTGTCTAGTGCACTATTGCTGCTCGTCTTCACCCGAGGCGGCGATACGCCGCTGGCAGAGCCGGCCGGCGGCGGTCAGATGGCGTCAGCGTCGAGCCAGCCGCCCGGCGAGCTGATCGACGGTGACCTCCCAACCGTGCTGGTGATCCTCGAGTGCGTCCTGGCTGGGCAGCAGCTCGTGTTCGATCGCCATCAAAGTCTGGCTCTCATCGTGCGGGGCGAACTCGACGGTGACGATGCTGCTGGCGGTGGGATCGGCCCAGCCCGAATGACTCCAGGTGAACCGCAACAGTGAGGGCCGGTCCACGGCCAGGAACTGGCCGGCGATCAACACGAGCTCACCGAGGGTGTCGACGTCGAACCGGACCCGTCCGCCGACGTGGGGTTCGACCGTGACCGCCACACACCGCGACGGCCGCGGACACATCCAGTCGGCCAGCGACTCCGGGTCCAGCCATTCGTCGAAAACAACCTCAGGCGGGGCGGGCATGATCCGCTGTACGCGTGCGACGAAGACATCGGTCATCGTGGGTGTCCCTTGCGGCGCAGTCGCTCCGACAGCGCATCGGCGCGATCGGCCCAGAAAGCGTTCTGCTCGTCGATCCACTGCCGGGCCGCCGTGAGCCCGTCCGGTTGCACCGAGAACCAGTGCTCGCGCCCCCGCACCTCGCGGCGCACCAGCCCCGCCGTTTCCAGCACCGCGACGTGTCGCGACACGCCCGCGAACGACATCGGCAGTGGCTCAGCCAGATCCGTGAGGCGGGCATCGCCGTCCCGCAGCGTCTCCAACAACCGGCGGCGGGTGGGATCCGCGAGCGCGGCGTACGCACGATCCAGCACCGAATCTTCAACCATTCTGTTGACTATAGCGGCGGACTGTGCTGTTCTGGGCAGTAGACGTTCAACTCAAGTGTTGAACTTTCTATCCTGGAGGACAGCCGATGACCACACCCGAAACCGGAGCCGCCACACCAGTCCAGGACGACGTGTGCCGACTCGCCGACCTGTACTGCGAGACGAAGGGCCGGATCGTCGGCCTGCTCGATGATTCGGATGCCGCGCAGTGGAACCGACCGGTGCCGGCATGCCCCGGGTGGTCCGTCCGCGACGTCGTGGCCCACCTGACGGCGGTGGCACTCGACCTCCTCGACGGCCGGCTGACGATTCCGCCATCGGACGCCGAGACTGCCGAACACGTCCGCCGGTTCGACGGATGCGGCGAGGACAAACTGTTCTCCATCTGGGCCGGCGCCGCGGACCGGCTGGTGCAGTCGGCCGCAACGGCCGGCCTGGAACCTCCGCTCGGTGACATCGCCTGTCACGAGCACGACATCCGCGCCGCAATCGGAAGGCCGGGTGCCCGCGACGCCGACTCGGTTCACTGGACCGCTCGCGAACTGCTGGCCATGTTGCAGCCGCCCGTGCCGCTTCGGGTGATCACCGAGACGGACGAGCACCGCAGCGGACCGTGCAGTGGGCCCGAGATCGTGCTGCGAACAACGCTGTTCGACACGATGCGGTGGCGCCTGGGTCGGCGCAGCCGCTTACAGATGGCAGCGATGGACTGGTCCTCAGACCCAGCGCCGGTGCTCGACCACCTGTACCTGTTCGGCCCCGCCAGCACCGACATCATCGAGTGAAAGGACCGTCGTGAGCACGATTCCCAACGATGCTGCTATGCCACGCCCCGCCGAGCGCGCGGAGTTCGAATCCGCACTCGCCGCGCTGCGACGGCGCGAGAAAGCGCACACCCGTGAGGGTGACGCCATCGCCGCGGCCCGCAGACGGCTGCCGATGGTGGAGGTCGACCCGACGATGGAACTGACCGGAGCGGACGGGCCGGTGCCCCTTCTCGACGTCTTCGACGGGCGCAGACAGCTTCTCGCCTACTACTCGATGTGGCATGCGGGCCACGCGGCCGCGCAGCAGTACGAGGGATGCACGTGGGTGACCACCCAGGTCGCCGAACTGTGCTACCTGCACTCCCGCGACATCACGTTCGCGGTGTTCTGCCAGGGCCCCTACCCGGAAAGCGCGCGCTACCGCGAGTTCATGGGATGGACGATGCCGTGGTACTCGGCACTGCCGTCACTCGACCAGCTCCTGATCGGACGGCAGGCGGGAATGATGCACCTCGTCTGCTACCTGCGCGACGGCGACCGCGTGTTCGAGACGTACTGGACCACCCGGCGCGGAGTGGAGGTGATGGACTACAGCCTGGCGCTGATGGACCTGACGGTCTACGGACGTCAGGAACCGTGGGAGGACTCGCCGCCCGGCTGGCCCCAGCGCTGGGGTGGGGACGGCTCCAACTTCCGCGTCGACGGCAGGCCCGCTGCACAGTGGTCGCGGCTGGCGGCGGGACGCTCCGACGACCTCACCCGACCCCTTTCACCCCAAACTTGACACGTGTAAAGTTTCGCGGCATGGACAACATCCGCGGAAAGACGGTCGCGATCACGGGCGCCGCCCGGGGCATCGGGTACGCCACGGCCGAGGCCCTGCTCAAGCGCGGTGCGCGCGTGGTCATCGGGGACCGCGACGTGGCCCTGCAGGAATCGTCGGTGGCCAAACTCACCAACCTCGGGTCGGTGTCGGGATATCCGCTGGACGTCACCGATCGGGAATCCTTCGCCACGTTCCTGGACAAGGCCCGCACCGACGGCGGCGGCCACATCGACGTGCTCATCAACAACGCCGGCGTCATGCCGATCGGGCCGTTCCTCGAGCAGTCCGAGCAGTCGATCCGCTCGTCGATCGAGGTGAACCTCTACGGCGTCATCGCCGGCTGCCAGCTCGCGCTGCCCGACATGGTGGCCCGCCGGCGCGGTCACATCATCAACATCGCATCGCTGTCCGGCGTGATCCCGGTGCCCGGCCAGGTCGTCTACGTCGGGGCCAAGTTCGGGGTGGTGGGCCTGTCGGCCGCGCTGGCCGACGAGATGGCCCCGCACGGTGTGCACGTGTCGGTGGTCATGCCGCCGTTCACCAACACCGAGTTGATCTCGGGCACCCGGGAGACGCCGGGTACCAAGCCGGTCGAACCGCACGAGATCGCCGCCGCCGTGGTCAAGACGCTCGACAAGCCCAAGACCCACGTCGCCGTGCCCCCGTTCCTGCGCTTCACCGCGCAGGCCGCACAGATGCTCGGCCCGCGCGGGCGGCGCTGGATGAACAAGAAGCTGGGGCTGGACAGCGTGTTCCTCGAGTTCGACACCACCCAGCGGCAGAGCTACGAGCAGCGCGCGCAGTCCGCGCTGGGCGTGGTCGAAGGCGCGAAGGCCGAGGGCGAGAAGTAGGGCCCTACTGCTCGAACACCGGCGGCGGGTCGCCGGCGCGGTAGCCCTCGATGACGTCGAGGTTCTCGAGCAACTCGCCGAGGTCGAACTGGTAGTCGTCGGCGGTGCCGGCCAGCAACACGTGCGCGATCTCGCCGCCCTCGTCTTCGAGCAGCGCGATCACCGTCGCCCGCATGGCGTCATCGTCGTCCTCGCGGCCGTCCTCGTCGACGAACGACGGCGGCCAGAACCACGAGACACCGACGTCATCGTCCGGGTGCTCGGGATCGTTGAACTGCCAACCCCGCTCGGTCAGCCGTGCGTCGAACTCCTCCAGATCGGCGACCACCTCGGCCACTCGCTCCCCCATCCCCTCGGGCAACCAGGTCTGGTCGCGGGCGGCCCGGCGCTTCTTGCGCCGGGCCTTCTTCTGATCCGACCGGCGAGACACCTAGCCCAGCGCCCGGTCCAGGTCGGCGATCAGATCGTCGGTGCCCTCCAGCCCCACCGAGATCCGGACCACGGCGTCCCCGAGGCCGATCGCGGCGCGGCCCTCGGGTCCCATCGCACGGTGAGTCGTGGTGGCGGGGTGGGTGATCAACGACTTCGCGTCACCGAGGTTGTTGGAGATGTCGACGATCTGCAGCCGGTCCAGCACCTCGAACGCCCGCTCCTTGCCCCGGCCGTCGGGCGCGTCCAGCTCGAACGTGACGACGGTGCCACCACCGGTCATCTGGCGCTTGGCGAGGTCGTACTGCGGATGCGACTCCAGGAACGGATACCGGACCCAGCGCACCCCGGGATGGGACTCCAGGAACTCCGCGATGCGGTGCGCCGAGGCGTTCTGGTGGGTGACCCGCAGCGACAGCGTCTCGAGTCCCTTCAGCAGCGTCCACGCGTTGAACGGGCTCAGTGCAGGCCCGGTGTGGCGCATCAGCTTCTGCACCGGTTCATCGATGTAGTCCTTGGCGCCCAGGATCGCGCCGCCCAGCACCCGGCCCTGCCCGTCGATGTGCTTGGTGCCCGAGTACACCACCACGTCCGCGCCGAGCGGGAAGCCCTGCTGCAGGATCGGGGTGGCGAAGACGTTGTCCAGCACCACTTTTGCCCCCGCCGCGTGGGCCAGCTCGCAGACCGCGGCGATGTCGACCAGCGACTGCATCGGATTCGACGGCGTCTCGAAGAACACCGCCTGCGTCGGGACGGACAGCGCCTCCTCCCACTGCGCGAGGTCTTCGCCGTCGACGAACACCGTCTCGACACCCCAGCGCGGCAGGATTTCGTTGCACACCACGAAGCACGACCCGAACAGGCTGCGCGCGGCGACCAACCGGTCGCCGGCGCCCAGTAGCGCGCCGAGCGAGGTGAACACCGCCGACATGCCCGACGCCGTGGCGAAACAGGCGGGTGCGCCCTCGAGCAGTCGCAGCCGTTCCTCGAACATCGACACCGTCGGGTTGCCGTAGCGCGAGTACACATACCGGTCGATGTCGCCGGTGAAGGCCTTCTCGGCGTCGGCGGCGGACTCGTAGACGTACCCCGAGGTCAGGAACATCGCCTCGGCGGTTTCCTCGAACCCCGAACGCAGCAGCCCGCCGCGCACCCCGACCGTGGCCTGGCTGACCCCGTCGGGCAGCGGCGCCGGGATACGCACGGAGGGGACCTGCTCGTCGGCGCTCATGACTGCGTCCAGGGCAGCCCGTCGGCCTTCCATCCGGTGACGCCGCGGTGCTTGTTCTCGTCGAGGTTGCCCTCGAAGCCGTCCAGGATGTTGTACGAGGGACCGATGCCCGCCTCGGTGGCGGCCTCGGCCGCCCCGATCGAACGGTTGCCGGAGCGACAGAGGAACACGACGGGGCGCTGACCGGAAGTGAGCCCGGCGGCCTTGAGGTCGTCGACGAAGCCCTCGTTCCGGGTGCCGTCGCCGCGGTTCCATTCGATGTAGACCGCCTCGCGATGCAGCGACGTCAGATCGGGGACCCCGACGAAACGCCACTCGGCGGCGGTGCGCACGTCCACCAGCGCCGCATCGCTGTTCTCGCTCAGCAGCTTCCAGGCCTCGTGCGGTGTGATGTCTCCGGCATAACCCACGGTCGTGAGTGTCCCACAGCTACCTGGGGCCGGTCGAACAGACCTTCCAGACGCCTTCGCGCCGGACCAGGTCGACCTGCACCGCCTCCTTGGCGTCCGAGTCCTTGTCGAAGTAGTAGGTCACCTCGGCGGTGGCCTGGTCTCCGTCGACGTTCACCCCCGCCACCCGTTCGACGATGCGTTCACCGCGCTGTGCCACCGAATCACGCTGCTGGTCAAGAATTTCCGATTCCTCACCCCACTCCTCGGCGCAGGTGTAGACGAGGAATTCGGCGTAGTTGCGCTGTTGCAGGGCGGCGTTCTGCGCCGACACGGCGCGGGCGATCTGCTGGTCGTCGGTGAGTTCGTCGCTGGAGAAGACGTTGAACAGCCAGATTGCGATCACGACGGCGACAATGATCGTCAGCGCGCCCAGGAAGGGGCCCACGCTGGACCCGGTCGACGAGTCCTCGGGTTCGCTCATCGCGGCCTGCGCAGCGCGGCGGCGACGCGGCGGGCGCGGTCACGGGCGACGATCGGGTCCGGCGCGGTGGCCAGCGCCACCAGCCCCGCGCGTCCTCCCTCACCGGCCCCGTCCGCCGAGAGGACCCGGACGTCGCTCTCGGCGACGGCCAGCGCGTCGGCCAGCACCGGCGGGGGGAGCACCGCATCGGCGGAGCCGTGCAGTCCGACCTGAGCACCGACAGAGTCGTGTCGGTCGACCTGCATCGCGGCTGGCGAGATCATGATGGTGTCCACCGGCAGGCCCAGGACGGCGCGGGCATGCAGTTCGAACTGCGACAGCCGCTGCGAGCGCACCGTCACCAGCCCGCTGTCGGACGGCCGCGGACGCACATCGGAGAAGTACACCTCGTCGCCGTGCACCAGCAGATCCACCGCGAACACCCCGCGTCCGCCCAGTGAGTTGACGATCCGGGCCGCGATCGACTTCGCCGCATCCAGAGCTGCCGGCGAAAGCTGCTGCGGCTGCCAAGATTCCAGCGTGTCCCCGTCACCGCGGTGGTGGCCGATCGGTTCGCAGAACGACACCGACGGCCCGGCCGCGCCGACCGTGCGCACGGTCAGCAGCGTCACCGCGAAGTCGACCTCCACGACGGACTCGGCGATCACCCGCTTCATGCTCAACGCACCGCCGGCGACCGCGCGCCGCCACGCCGGCTCGACGTCATCGGGGCGCAGCAGCACCGACTCCCCCTCGCCGGGAACCGCCGCGACGGGTTTGACCACCAGCGGAAAACCCGCGTGCTGCGCGACCGCGCCGAGTTCCTGCGCCGACCCGGCGAACCAGAACGGCGCGGTCGGCAGGCCGAGCTCGTCGGCGGCCAACCGGCGCAGGCCCTCCCCGTCCAGGGACAGCCGGGCGGTGCGCGGCGTCGGGAACACCTCCAGGTCGTCCCGCTCGGCGAGCCCGACCAGCGCGTCCGTCGCCACCGCAGAGGTGTCGGCCACCACGAAGTCGGGTCGGGACTCGTCGATCAGGGCGGTGAGCGCCGCGGTGTCGGAGTAGCCCGGCACGGTCGCCACGTCGGCACCGAGGTGGCGAAACGCCGAGGCCAGTTCACCGGTCAGGTCCGAGGCGCCGAGCAGCATCACCGACACCGCACCACGGGAGGCTGTCGGCCCGGTCACTGCGTCATCGTCCGTCATGTCTGCCATCGGATCACCAGCCTGCCAGACGGGACGGCTCGCGCCGTGTCGCCATGCTCAAGCGGGGTTGCCCGCGGTGTCGCCGAGATCGGTACGGAACGCCCCCATCGCGTCGATGAGCGCGCCGAACACCCGGTGCGCGGCGGCGAGATCGCTGTCGGGCAGGTCGGCCAGCGCTGCGTGGGTGTGGTCGGCCAACGGGGTGAAGAACTCCCGCCCCACCTGCAGGCCGTGATCGGCGACCCGCAACTTGACGCGGCGCCGGTCGGCCGGGTCGGCGTCCCGCAGCAGGTGCCCCGACGCGATCATCCGCTCCACGAGGTAGGTGATCGCCGCGGCGGAGGTCCCCATGCGGCGGCGCAGTTCCCCGGCGCTCAACGGCGTTCCGCCGGTCTCGGCGACCATGACGTGCAGCAGCGCGCGGAAGTCGTTCGCGGTCAGCGCGTGCCGTCCCGCGAACACCTGCCCGATCTGGTCGGATTCGGCGTTCATCGCGCGTACGTCGTCGGCGATCAGCATCTCCAGCGCGGCGCGGTCGGGATCGGGGTCGGGCACCAACCCACCATAACCAGAAGTTCAATTGATTAATTGTTAATTATCTGAAATATTGACTCGCATGAGCCGACGACTCTCCTGGCTGATCGCCCTCGTCATCGTGCTGTCCTCCGGCGCAGTGCTGGGACTGCTCGGCGGCAGCAGCTCCGCCGAGCAGTCCCCGGTGCCGGTCCCCGACAGCGCCGAATCCGCCCGCGCCAACGCCGCACGGGAGGCGTTTCCCGGCGGCGACGAGGCGCCGGTGATCCTCGTCGTGACCCGCACCGACGGTGCGCCGCTGGATCGGAATGACGTGCAGGACGCGGAGCAGGCGCGCCAGCGCATGTTGTCCGCCGCCGGAGCCACCGCCCCGCCCGGCCCGCCCACCCAGGTGTCCGACGACGGGCAGGCCGCGCTGGCCACGGTGCCGCTCGACGCCGACCTGTCGGGCTTCGCCCTGACCGACGAGGTCGAGAAGGTCCGCGCTGCCGCCGACGACGGCCTGCCCGACGCGCTGCGCGCCGAGGTCACCGGCGGACCGGCGTTCGGCGCCGACATCGCCGATTCGTTCTCCGGGGCCAACGTCACGCTGCTGGCCGTGACCGCGGCCGTCGTGGCGCTGCTGCTCATCATCACCTACCGCTCTCCCACGCTGTGGCTGGTCCCGCTGCTGGTCATCGCCTT
Source organism: Mycolicibacterium poriferae (assembly GCF_010728325.1). The sequence continues at coordinate 1,081,133 of NZ_AP022570.1, read as the reverse complement.
TGCCGACCGGGTCGCCGCGGTCCTGGGAACCGCGATCGCCGAGGCCGTCGGCATGACCCCGGACGGCTCGACATCGGGTATCACCAGCGTGCTGGTGTTCGGGGCGGGCACCAACTACGCGCTGTTGCTGATCTCGCGCTACCGCGAAGAGCTGGGCCGCCACGAGTCCCCGCGCGACGCGCTGGACATCGCGGCGCGCCGGGCGGCGCCGGCCATCCTGGCGTCGAATGCCACCGTGGTGCTGGCCCTGCTGACGCTGCTGCTGGCCGAGGCGCCGACCACCCGCAGCCTCGGCGTGCAGGCCGCCGCGGGACTGGTGGTCGCCGCGGTCTTCGTGCTGTTGGTGCTGCCCCCGCTGCTGGGCCTGTTCGGCCGGAAACTGTTCTGGCCCTTCATCCCCGAGATGGGGGCGCGGGCACTGACCGACAGCGGCGTCTGGCACCGGGTCGCGTCAGCGGTCGCACGCCGGCCCGCCCCGGTCGCCGCGGTCTCGATCGGGGCGCTCGCGCTGCTGTGCACCGGCATCCTGGCCACCCCGCTCGGCCTGTCCCAGACCGAGCAGTTCCGGGTGCAGGCCGAGTCGGTCGACGGGTACTCCACGCTGGCCGAACACTTCCCGAGCGGGCTCACCGACCCCACCGTGGTCATCGCCTCGGCGCCACGCGCCGACGCGGTCCAGCGCGCCATCTCCGACACCCCCGGCGTCGTGTCGGTCACGCCCGCCGGCAGCGCACCCGACGGCCTGCAGCAGTTCTCGGTCGTGCTCGACGCGCCGCCGGCCTCCGACGAGGCGTTCGGCACCGTCGACGCGCTGCGTGACTCGGTGCACCAGGCCGACCCGTCCGCGCTGGTCGGCGGATCCGACGCCAAGGCCCGCGACGCGGCGGCGGCGGCACGACACGACCGGGCGGTGGTCATCCCGGCCATCCTCGCCGTGGTCCTCGCCGTCCTCTACGTGCTGCTGCGCGCCGCTCTCGCGCCCCTGGTGCTAATCGCCGCGACCGTGCTGTCGGCGCTGGCCGCCCTCGGGCTGGGCGGCTGGGCCAGCGTGCACGTGTTCGGCTTCCCGGCGCTGGACAACACCGCACCGCTGTTCGCGTTCCTGTTCCTGGTGGCGCTCGGCGTGGACTACACGATCTTCCTGGTCACCCGCGCCAAGGAGGAGACCCCGGAGCACGGCACCACCGACGGCATCGTGCGGGCGGTGTCGGCGACGGGCGCTGTCATCACCAGCGCGGGCATCGTGCTCGCGGCGGTGTTCTGTGTGCTCGGGGTGCTTCCGCTGATCGTGCTCACCCAGGTCGGCATCATCGTCGGCCTGGGCATCCTGCTGGACACCTTCGTCGTGCGGACGGTCGTCATCCCCGCGTTGTTCACGCTGATCGGCCCGCGGATCTGGTGGCCCGCGGCCGTCGGTGCGCGCCCCCGACACCGCAAGGCGGGTAGCGTCGTGTGATGACCGAGGCACCCGCCGCCGACACCGCCCCGCCGCCGCTGCACATGCGGCGCAACGGTTTCGACCCGATCCCCGAACTGGCGCGGATCCGCGACACCGACGGTGTGCGCACGGTGACCAACGCGTTCGGCATGACGGTGTATCTCGTCACCCGCCACGACGACGTCAAGACGGTGCTCTCCGACCACGCCCGTTTCTCCAATTCCCGCCCGCCCGGGTTCGTCGCTCCCGGCGCGCCCCAACTCAGCGACGAGGAGCAGAGCCGGGCCCGCGCGGGGAACCTGCTCGGGCTGGATCCGCCCGAACATCAGCGGCTGCGCCGCATGCTCACCCCCGAGTTCACCATCCGCCGGATCAGACGCCTGCAGCCGCGCATCGTCGAGATCGTCGACGCCCAGCTCGACGCCCTCGCGGCCGCCGGTCCGCCGGCCGACCTGGTGGAGCATTTCGCGCTGCCGGTCCCGTCGCTGGTGATCTGCGAGTTGCTCGGGGTGCCGTATGCCGACCGGGACGATTTCCAGCGGCGCAGCGCCCGCCAGCTGGACCTGTCGATCTCGATCCCCGAGCGGCTGGACCTGGCGCGTGAGGCCCGCGCCTACATGGCGACGTTGGTCGACGGTGCGCGCCGCTCCCCGGGCGACGACATCCTGGGCATGCTGGTGCGCCAGCACGGCGCCGAGCTCACCGACGACGAACTGATCGGCATCGCCGGGCTGCTGCTGCTCGCCGGCCACGAGACGACGTCGAACATGCTGGCGTTGGGCACCCTGGCGCTGCTGCGCCACCCGGAGCAGCTGGCCGCGGTGCGCGACAACCCGGCCGCGGTCGCACCGGCGGTCGAGGAGTTGCTGCGCTGGTTGTCGATCGTGCACGCGGCGGTTCCGCGCATCACGACCACCGAGGTCGAGATCGCCGGCACCGTGATCCCGCCGGGTCAGCTGGTGTTCGCCTCGCTGCCCGCAGGCAACCGCGACCCCGCTTTCATCCCCGCCCCCGACGCCCTCGACATCGGCCGGGGCGCGCTCGGACATCTGGCGTTCGGCCACGGCGTGCACCACTGTCTGGGGGCGCCGCTGGCACGCATGGAGATGCAGATCGCCCTGCCGGCGCTGCTGCGCCGATTCCCGACGCTGGCCCCGGCCGAGGATTTCGAGGATGTGGCGTTCCGCTCGTTCCACTTCATCTACGGTCTGAAGTCGTTGGAGGTGAACTGGTGAGAGTTCAGGCCGACCGGGAGGCGTGCATCCAGGCGGGCAACTGCGTGATGGTCGCCGCCGACGTGTTCGACCAGGACGACGACGGCATCGTCGTCGTGCTCGACGAGGACGTGGAACCGAGCGGAGAGGTCGCCGACCGGGTCCGCGAGGCCGTCAAGCTGTGTCCGTCGAGCGCGTTGAGCCTGGCGGAGGACTGAGCCGCCGCTCGTCGTCGCCGGGCAGGTCGATCACGCCCGAGCGCACCAGCATCACCACACTGACCACGAGCACCCAGACGGGGAAGCTCACCGTCATCCACATGTTGATGTCGCTGGCCACCAACACCGCCAGAGCCGTCGCATAGGTCGCGAACACCAGCCAGCGGGGCATCAGCCGCGTTCGGAGCCAGATGGTGGCCAGCGAGATCATGAACACCGCGGCCATCCGCAGCGCGTAGGTGTTGCTCAGCGCGAGCAGCAGACCCTGCCCGAACGCCACGACCTCGGTGCGGGTGTCGGCGCGCATCACCAGTTCGCGGCTCACCAGCAGCCCGGCGCCGACCGACGTCGACGCGAAGATCATCGCCAGGAACAGCAACCCGCTGCCGAGGAACACCGAGCTGAAGAACCGGTCCTCCAGCTCGCCCAGCCCGTCGCGCACCACGCCGATGAACCACAGGAAGGCGATGCCGGCGAACGGCATCAACACCACCGCCACCCGCAGCCGCTTGCCGGGCCCCTCCACCCATTGCAAACCGAGCTCGGCGTCGGCGGGCAGCGAGGTTCGCATCAGCACCAGCGCCGTCCCGAACAGCAGCGCGAACAACACCCCGGCGAACGCCGCCGCCCGCGGTGTGCTCAGACGCTGCAGCTGTCGGTCGACCGGAGTGGGCACCCCGTCATCGTGGCACGAACGGCGGTCAATCCGGGGCCACTTCTCCCTCGGCCGTGACGGTGCGGTCTCCGCCGGCGTGTTTGGCCCGATACATCGCCGCGTCCGCCCGGTCGATCAGATCGTGCACCCCGGCCACCGCGTCTTTACCACTGATGTGCCCGCAGGCCAGCCCGACGCTGACGGTCGGCGCCGCCGCGCCGTCGCTGGCGGCCACCGCCCGGTGCAGCACCGTCGCGACCCGTTCGAGCACGTACGGACCGCCCGCCACGACGACGACGAATTCTTCGCCGCCCGTGCGGGCGATCACCGCGTGGACCTCGACGGCCGAGACGGCGTCGCGCGTCGCGTTGGCCACCGACACCAGCACCCGGTCGCCGGCGTCATGGCCGAACGCGTCGTTGATGGCCTTGAACTTGTCGATGTCCACGGCCAGCACCCCGATCTGACCGCCGTCGACGGGCACCAGCTGTTCGACCGCCACATCGAGTCCGCGCCGGTTGTGCAACCTGGTCAGCGGGTCGTGCAGGGCGTCGACCGCCCCCATCCGCAGAGCCAGCAGGTGCGACTGCACGATCACCGGGACCCCGACGACGGTGGGCAGCAGCACCAGCAACCGCACGGTGATCAGGGTTGCCGGCTGCGCCTCCTGGATCAGGGCCCAGGTGTACAGCCAGCCGAACGCCGCCACGGTGAACACCAGATGCGCCAGCAGCGCCCGCGGTCCGTGCACCACCACGATGTAGATACCGTTGGCCGCCAGCAGCGCCAGCCCCGGCATCGCGGTGAACGCGTCCTCGTAGCACAGGATCACGGTCACGACCGCGATGTCGGCGTAGACGGCGAAGGCCATCGACTGCCGTTCGGTCGGCCACGGTCCGAAGATCCACAGCACACCGAGCATCGCCGAACTCACCGCGATGATCATGACCAGCGGCTCGGCGACCACCGCACCGCCGTCCATCTGCGCCCACAGCACGGTCAGCAGTGCGGTCACGCCATACAGCAGCGAGAAGCTGCCGATGAAGACCATGTGTATCCGCAGGAACCCGCGCGACCGCAGGTGGTTGACGGTCCAGTCGAAGTCGAACGGCTGACGGAGCCAGGTCCGGAAGTAGTCGCGGAAACCCTTCTCCATCAGCCCAACCCGCGCTGCCTCAGGGCTGTCCGGCCAGCAGCCGGATCATCAACCCGTTGGCCTCGGCCAGCAGATTGCCTTCCGGGTCGAGCAGTTCTGCGTTGACGAACGCCTTGCGCCCATCGGTCTCACGCACCCAGCCCCGCGCCGTCAGCGTGGTGTCGATGGGTGTGACCCGGCGGTAGTCGACGTGCAGGAATGCGGTGCGACTGATCGGCCTTCCCGCGGCGTGGATCACCATGCCGAACACCGAGTCGAACAGCAGCGGCAGCACGCCGCCGTGTACCGCGTAGTTGCCTCCGACCGAGAACCGGCTGAACGCCACCTCGAGCACCACTTCGTCGGGCTCGAACTTCCTCACCCGGTAGGGCGGCATCAGCAGACTGCCCGCACCCGGCAGCGACGGCACCCGGTTGGCCGGCCCGACACCCTCGGCGGCCTCGAAGGGTTCGAGCAGCCCGGCGAGTTCCTCGGCCAGCTCGGCCGCCCGGTCCCAGGTGGCCGCATCCGGATCGGCGGACACCGCCAGATCCTGGACCCGGCGCATCGCCGCGAGGAAGCGCCCGAAGCCGGGTCCCGGTTGTGCGGGCTGGAAATTGGGGAAGCCGCCGTGCCGGTCGTAGTCGGGATCGGCGGTGCGTGGATCGGAGCCCGGATCGCCGTCGGCCGCGGACGTCACGCGCGCCCGAGGATGTCGTGCCGGACGATGGTCTGCTCTCGTCCCGGACCGACACCGATGCACGAAACCTGCGCTCCGGCAAGCTCTTCGAGCCGAAGGACGTAATCCCTGGCCTTGGCGGGCAGTTCGTCGAAGGTGCGGGCCCCCGAGATGTCCTCCCACCAACCGGGGAGCTCCTCGTACACCGGTTCGGCACGCGCGATGTCGCTCTGGGTCATCGGCATCTCGTCGGTGCGCTTGCCGTCGACGGTGTAGCCGACGCAGATGGGCACCGTCTGCAGGCTCGACAGCACGTCCAGCTTGGTCAGGAAGTAGTCGGTGATGCCGTTGACGCGGGTGGCGTACCGGGCGATCACGGCGTCGAACCAGCCACACCGACGGCGGCGACCGGTGGTGACCCCGACCTCGCCGCCGGTCTTGGCCAGATACTCGCCGTTCTCGTCGAACAGTTCGGTGGGGAACGGCCCCGAGCCCACGCGCGTGGTGTACGCCTTGAGGATGCCGAGCACGGTGGTGATGCGGGTCGGACCGATACCGGACCCCACGGCCGCCCCACCTGCGGTCGGATTCGATGATGTGACAAAGGGATACGTGCCGTGGTCGACGTCGAGCAGCGTGCCTTGGGACCCTTCGAGGAGCACCGTCTCGCCGGCTTCGAGCGCCTCGTTGAGCAGCAGCCGGGTGTCGGCGATGCGGTGCCGGAAGCCCTCGGCCTGGGCCAGCAGGTTGTCGACCACCTCGGCGGGATCGAGCGCCTTGCGGTTGTAGATCTTGACCAGCACCTGGTTCTTGAACTCCAGTGCCGCCTCGATCTTTTCGGCCAGCAGCACCGGGTCGAGCACATCGGCGACGCGGATGCCGATGCGTGCGATCTTGTCCTGGTAGCACGGACCGATACCGCGTCCGGTGGTGCCGATCTTCTTGCTGCCGGCGTACCGCTCGACCACCTTGTCGATGGCCACGTGGTAGGGCATCAGCAGGTGCGCGTCGGCGGAGATCAGCAACTGCCCGGTGTCCACACCGCGGTCCTCGAGGCCGCGCAGTTCGGTCAGCAGCACGCCGGGGTCGACGACCACCCCGTTGCCGATCACGTTGGTCACCCCGGGGGTCAGGATCCCAGACGGGATCAGGTGAAGCGCGAAGTTCTCCCCCGTCGGCAGGACCACCGTGTGACCCGCATTGTTGCCCCCCTGATACCGCACGACCCACTGCACACGGCCACCGAGCAGATCGGTGGCCTTTCCTTTGCCCTCGTCGCCCCACTGGGCGCCGATGAGCACGATTGCCGGCATGGCTGGTACTCCCGCTTGTCGTGAACCCCTTCTGGGCACATCCCGGCAGACAGGGTAATCGACCGACCGCACCCGGCCATAGCGCGACGGTGACCCCTGGGGATGCCTCAGTACTCGATGAACGTCGCCATACCGGCGTTGAGGTGGTAGTCGTTGTGGCAATGCACGATCCAGCGGCCGGGATTGTCGGTGTCGAAATCGACCTCGACGGCTTGCTTCGGCGGGACCAGCACGGTGTCCTTACGTGGACCGCCGACCACCTGGAATGTCTGTCCGTGTAGGTGCATCGGGTGATACATCGATGTCTGGTTGAGGTAGCGCATCCGCACCCGGCTGCCCGCCTTCAGCGGGATGCCGTCGCGGGGCGGGTCGTACAGCTTGCCGTTGATGGGCCAGGCGTAGGGCGCCACCGGTCCTTGCAACGCGAGGTCGACGGAGGTGTCGACCGGACGCGCGGGTAACGCGACCGCCGGGTCCGGGGCCAGGGTGGCCGTGTTGAGCGGCGCCTGCCTGCGCAGCTCCGCAACGAACGCGGCGGCATCGACGGTCGACGATGCCCCGCCGACGCGCATGTTGAGCTGGGCGTAACCGTCCTTGCCGTAGGCGGCGGCGATCACCGGCGCCGAGGACCTCAACTCGACGACGGCATCGGCCCGCTCGCCCATCCCCAGGATCACCGAGTCCGTCTGCTGTGGCACCACCGGAAAGCCGTCGGTGTGGGTGACCCGCAGTGCGACGCCCGGCACCCCGACCCGGAATGCGGTGTCGGCTCCGGCGTTGATGATCCTCAGCCGAATACGTTGTCCGGCGCGGTAATCGACCACCTGAGGGTCGGTGATGGTGCGGCCGTTGATCAGATAGTAGGGGTAGGTCACATCACCCCCGTCGGCACCGAGCGGAGTCGTCGGGCTCACGCCGGGCCCACCTGGTGCCATCGGGGCCATCCCGTCGGCCTGCAGCTTCTTGAACACCTGATCGGGATCGGTACCGGTGCCGTCGATCCAGTCGTCGAGAACCACGACCAGTTCCTCGTCGTAGTCCGCGCCGTCCTCGGGATCTTCGATGATCAGCGGTCCGTACATCCCCCGGTCCAGCTGGGTCCCGACGTGCGAATGCAGGTAATAGGTGCCGGCGTCGGGCACGGCGAACTCGTAGGTGAACTCGCCGCCGGTCGCGATCGCCGGTCCGGTCAACACGGGCACGCCGTCCATCGCATTCGGGATCGCCAGCCCGTGCCAGTGCACCGTCGTCTCCTGCGGCAGGGTGTTGGCCACCGGCGCGCGCAGCGTATGACCTCGGCGTAACCGGACCTCTGTGGCCGGGACGGTGCCGGTGTAGGTCCAGGTGCGCACAGCCAGCCCGCCGAGGTCCACTTCCGACTCGGCGGCACGCATCGGGAACTCGACCTGGTCAGTTCCGGCGCGCGGCTCGATCCGGGCCCCGGGAGTGCAGGCCCCGGTCAGCGCGACCGATGCCCCGGTCGCCGACGCAAGCAGGAAGCTCCGGCGGGTGAGCATGTCAAGATCGTCGCACTGCCCGACGTAGACGACCGGAAAAAGGAGAACTCGGTGCCCGAGATTCCAAAGGTCGCGGTCTTCGGTCCCGGGCGGGTGCCGCGGCCGCTGCGCCGGCTGCCGGTCATCGACCTCGACGGCGTCCCTGACTGCGACCGCGTCGTCGTCGTCGGAGCCGACCGGGACCTGACCGCCGTCCTGACCCGGCTGCTCAAAGCCGACCGGCTCGACGTCGAGGTGGCCCACGTGCGGCACTGGTGGCAGGCCCGCACAGCCCTCACCGGTGTCGCCCGCCGGGTCCCGCTGATTCGCGACGAGACCGGCACCGTCCTGATCGGTGTGGCCTACTGGCTGCCGGCCGACGATGCGCCGCGGGTGCGGGGCGAGGCGGTCGTCGATGACACCGTGTTGTTCGACGGCGAGGCCGCCGGCGTGCGGATAGAGCCGATCGCGTCGGCGCCGGGCCTGCGCGCCAGGGTGTTGTCGCCCGGCAGCTCCCGCCGGACACCCGACGGTGCACCGGACCCGTTACGCCCCCGACGCTGGGTCACCGGCCGCGCCGCCCAGCTCGGCACCACGGGAGCGGTGGTGCTGCGCGACGGCGTGGCGGCGTCGCGCACGGTGCGGCGCTCGACGTTCTACCGGCACACCCAGGGCTGGCTGCGGGTCGGGCCCGGTAGGCGCAGCTAGTTACCGGTACGTTCGCAGTCATGAACGTCCGGCCGATACGGCAGGCGGTGCGTCCCAGCCCGGTGTTCCTGGCGCTGCTCGCCGCAACCGCGGCGGGCGGGACGCTGGCGTGGCTGTCGGCGAATCAGGCACGGCCGCTGGCCTACGTCGGGGTGTTCGTCTTCGTGATCGTGGGGTGGCTGGTCACGCTGTGCGTGCACGAGTTCGCCCACGCCTACCTCGCCTGGCGGTTCGGCGATCACGATGTGGCGGTGCGGGGCTATCTGACCCTGAACCCGCTGAAGTACTCGCATCCGCTGCTGTCCCTCGGGTTGCCGGTGCTGTTCATCGCGATCGGCGGGATCGGACTGCCCGGCGGTGCGGTGTACGTGCGCACCGGCTGGATGACGCCGCGCAGGCAGACGCTGGTCAGCCTCGCCGGTCCGGCGGTCAACCTCGGCTTCGCGATCGCGCTGCTGACGCTGACCAGGGCGCTCTTCGACCCGGCGCATTCGGTGTTCTGGGCCGGCGTCGCGTTCCTGGGATTCCTGCAGGTGACCGCCCTACTGCTGAACATGCTGCCGATTCCGGGGCTGGACGGCTACGGTGCGCTCGAACCGCATCTCAGTCCGCAGACGCGGCGGGCGGTGGCCCCGGCCAAGCAGTGGGGCTTTTTCATCCTGCTGATCGTGTTGATCGCCCCGCCGCTGAACCAGTGGTTCTTCGGGGCCGTGTACTGGCTGTTCGAGCTGTCCGGGGTGTCACCGGGACTGTCCTGGGAGGGAAGTCAGCTGACCCGGTTCTGGTCGGCCTGGGTGTGAACCGCCGGGCCGTACACGGCGCGGGCCAATGCGATCTTGTCGCGCCGCAGCTTGTCGACGGCCCCGGCCGGGAAGCCGCGACCTGACGGGCGGGGCGGCACCTGGCTCATGTCCTCGAGCAGGGTCCATCCCGAGCCGAGGTCGATCAGCGACTGGTGCTTGATCGCGTAGTAGTCCGGGCTGATCGCCATCGCGACTCCGCCGGCGCCGGCCGTCGCCGCGGCCATGTGCAGGTGAAAGCGCGTGGAGATCCACGTCTGCCCGGGCGCGACCGGCAGGCCGCGCTCCCACACGTCGACGAACGGATAAAAGGCGGCGCCGGGTAATTCGTGCTCGATCGACGCGTACACCTCGCGGTCCACCCGCGGGATTCCTTCGACCACGCACACCTGGTCGCCGCGGACCCCCCAGGCGCGCAGCATCGACAGCGTCGCCCCGGCCACCGCCGCGGTCCCGACCTGGTTGAGGTCGGACTGCAGACACACCATCACCGTAGGTGCGGGACCGTCCCGCCAGACCTCGCGCGGATCGATTGTGCGCTCGGTGCCGACGGTGAGGAACGCGTCATCGATCCCGACCTCACCGACTTCCATGCCGAGCAGCTCCGCGGACGGGGCGTCCCGCACGTCGACGATGTCGAACCGGTCGGCCAGCGCGCGGAGCAGCGGGGCCGAGCCGGGCGGCTCGGGAGCCAGGCCCTGGCCCGTCATCGCCAACCGCGCCCCGGAATGGCGGGCCGCCGCGGCGGCTCCGGCGAGGAGTCCGACGTGGCGCGGCCAGATCGCGTTGACAAAGCCTCCACCGACGACGTGCACCACGTCGAGCGTGCGCAGCGCCATGATGCCCTGATGCCAGCGCGGCGCCAGGCCGGGATTGGCCACCGCGTGCTGGACCCAGCTGGCCACCTCCCACGGGTCCTCGCTCGGCGCCTCCCAGCACAGGCGCCACAACGTGTCGGTGAACCGCACGCCGGGGTGCGCGTCGCCCAGCAGCATCTGCACGGGGCCCGGCGAATGCGTGTCGACCCACACCGTGGCCCGTGGGGCGACCCGCGCCAGGTGCCGCAGCCATCCGCTCAGGATCAGCTCGTCACCGAAGTTCGGATAGCCGGCCGTCGTCACCAGGTAGAACACAGGAGATTCCCAGGTCGGCGGCATCGGGCCATCGTAGCCGAGGCCCTTGCAACACATGCGCGAGTTCGCATATATTGCCGCCATGGGTGCCGGACACGATCACAGCCACGCCGATGCCCGGGTGTCCCGGATGGTGCTGGCCGCGGGAATCCTGTCGATCTTCTTCGTCGTCGAACTGACCACCGCGCTGGCGATCAACTCGATCGCGCTGCTGGCCGACGCGGGCCACATGCTGACCGACCTCGTGGCGATGTTCATGGGCCTGACCGCGGTGCTGATGGCTCGGCGGGGCAGCACGTCACCGTCGCGCACCTACGGCTGGCATCGCGCCGAGGTGTTCACCGCGGTGGCCAACGCGGTGCTGCTGCTGGGCGTGGCCGCGTTCATCCTGTACGAGGCGGTCGAGCGGCTCGGGGACGCCCCCGAGGTGCCCGGCGTGCCGCTCATCGTCGTCGCCCTGGTCGGACTGGCCGCCAACGCTGCGGTCGTGCTGCTGCTGCGCTCGCATTCGAAGTCCAGCCTGGCCGTCAAGGGCGCCTACATGGAGGTGCTCGCCGACACCCTCGGCAGCATCGGGGTGCTGATCGCCGGCATCGTCACCGTGACCACCGGTTGGCCGTACGCCGACGTCGTCGTCGCGGTGCTCGTCGCGCTGTGGGTGCTACCCCGGGCCATCTCGCTGGCCAGGTCCGCGCTGCGGATCCTCTCGGAGAGCTCACCCAGTCACATCGACGTCGACGAACTGCGCACCGCCCTGGGCTCGGTGGAAGGGGTGACCGAGGTACACGACCTGCACGTGTGGACGCTGGTGCCGGGTAAGGACATGGTCACCGCGCACCTCACCAGCAGGCGCGAGGCGGCGCTCGTCCTCGACGACGCGCGTGCGGTGCTCACGGCCCGAGGCCTCGACCACTCCACCGTCCAGGTGGAGCCGCCGGACGCCGCCGCCGACTGCGAGTGTGAAACGAGCTAGCTCAGGACAACCCCAGCGCCTCGCGCGCCGCCGGATCGCAGTCGTCGAGCAGATCCAGGCAGCGCTGGTACTCGTCGGTCTCGCCGATGGAATCGGCCGCCTTGGCCAGCGCCGCAACGCAACGCAGGAAACCCTGATTGGGTTCGTGCGCATACGGCACCGGACCGAAGCCCTTCCAGCCGTTGCGGCGCAACTGGTCGAGGCCACGGTGGTAGCCCGTGCGGGCGTAGGCGTAGGCGGTGACCGCCTTGTCGTCGTCGAGCGCGTCCTCGGCCAGCGCCGCCCAGGCGACGGACGCCGACGGGTGCGCGGCAGCCACGATCGCGGGATTCTCCTGTGCATCCAGCTCCGCTTCGGCCGCCGGGTCGCCGGGAAGCAGCACTGGTTCTGGTCCGAGGAGGTCACCCATCCGAGTCATGGCCCCATTGTGCCGTGCGCGGATGGGCGGGCGTCACCGCGGATGACTAAGCTTCCGCCGTTACGATCGTTGGGGACGCCAGGGAGGACCGCAGCAGGGATGTCGAACCCCACAGAGCCTGACCGGCCGGACGAGACCACCGACGAGGTGAGCGAGCCGAACGAGCAGGACGAGCACGGCCCGCACAGCGGGGACGAGCGGACCGAGGTGTTGCCGAAGTCCGAGCACGAGCCTGCCACCGAGGTGATGGCGCCGGCGGATCCGAATGCACCCGGCGCCCAGGATCAGCCCGAGGAGCGCCGCTTCACCGCGCCCTCCGGTTTCGACGCCGGCTCCACCCAGGTGATCAACCGGCCCAGTGAGCCGCCGACCGAGGTGTTCACCGCGCAGAAGGCGGCCGGACCGCAGGAGATCCCCCCGCGCGGCGACAACCCCAAACCGCCCGGGCGCAAACGCAGCTGGGGCTGGGTGGTGGCGATCGCGATCATCATCGTGGCGCTGGCGGCCATCGCCGTGCTGGGGACCCTGCTGATCACCCGCAGCTCCGCGCCACAGGTCTCGCAGGAAGACATGGTTCGCTCCACCATCGAAGACTTCGACGTCGCCGTGCAGAACGGTGATCTGGCCGCACTGCGCAGCATGACCTGCGGGGCGACCCGCGACAGCTACGTCCGCTACGACGACAAGGCCTGGGCCGAGACCCACGCCCGCGTCTCGGCTGCCAAGCAGTACCCGGTCGTCGCCAGCATCGACCAGGTGGTGGTCAACGGCGACCACGCCGAAGCCAACGTCACCACCTTCATGGCGTACGCCCCGCAGACCCGCTCCACCCGCAGTTTCGACCTGCAGTTCCGCGACGACCAGTGGAAGATCTGCCAGGCCCCGACGGGTTGACACCGGCCCAGGCCAACTGCCGGCTCGGCCGGCCCCAGCCCAATTACCGGCTCAGCCGGCCCCGGCCATCTTGCCGGCTCAGCCGGCCCAGGCCATCTTGCCGGCTCAGCCGGCGGTCACACTCCGGCCCGCGCTGTGCAGGTCGTTGCACGCCTCCACGACCCGCTCGCTCATCGAGGCCTCCGCCTTCTTCATGTAGCTGCGCGGGTCGTAGACCTTCTTGTTGCCCACCTCGCCGTCGATCTTCAGCACGCCGTCGTAGTTGGTGAACATGTGCGCGGCGACCGGCTTGGTGAACGCGTACTGCATGTCGGTGTCGACGTTCATCTTCACCACGCCGTAGCGCAGCGAGTCCTCGATCTCCGACTTCAGCGATCCCGATCCCCCGTGGAACACGAAGTCGAACGGCTTGGCCCCGTCGCCCAGCCCCAGCTTCGCCGCGGCCACCCGCTGCCCCTCGGCGAGCACCTCCGGCTTGAGCACCACGTTGCCCGGCTTGTAGACGCCGTGCACGTTGCCGAACGTCGCGGCCAGCAGATACTTGCCGTGCTCACCGGCACCGAGCGCCTCGATCGTCTTCTCGAAATCCTCGGGCGTGGTGTAGAGCTTGTCGTTGATCTCGGCTTCCACCCCGTCCTCTTCACCGCCGACCACGCCGATCTCGATCTCCAGGATGATCTTCGCGGCCGCCGCCTGCTTGAGCAGTTCCTGCGCGATCGAGAGGTTCTCGTCGATCGGCACGGCCGAGCCGTCCCACATGTGCGACTGGAACAACGGGTTCCGGCCCGCGCGCACCCGCTCCGACGAGATGTCCAGCAGCGGCCGCACGTAGGTGTCGAGCTTGTCCTTCGGGCAGTGGTCGGTGTGCAGCGCGACGGTGATCGGGTACTTCTCGGCGACCACATGCGCGAACTCCGCCAGCGCCACCGCGCCGGTGACCATGTCCTTGATGCCGAGACCGGAGCCGAATTCCGCGCCGCCGGTGGAGAATTGGATGATCCCGTCCGACCCGGCGTCAGCGAAGCCCTTGAGCGCGGCGTTGATGGTCTCCGACGAGGTGCAGTTCACGGCCGGGAACGCATACGCGTGCTCCTTGGCTCGGCCCAGCATCTCGGCGTAGGCCTCGGGCGTGGCGATGGGCATCGGCTTTCCTCTCAGCTGTGCTGGCGTCGCCCGCCAGTATCGCAAGAATGCCTTCGATGCACAGCGCAGCCGGAAGATGCCCGGCAGCGGGCCTGCCCGTCAGCGACTCGCCGGCGCCGTCGCGCGGACGATCAGGTGGTGAGCACCATGCGGTAGCGGGCGCGGCCGGCGTCCATCGCCTCGAAAGCCTCGGCGGCCTGGCCGAGCGGTCGTTCTTCCACCATGGCGCGCACTCCGGTCAGCAGTGCGAAGTGCAAGGTCTCCTCCACGTCGCGGGCGGTGCCCGACGGGTGGCCGGTGACCGAGAGACCCGAGTTGATGATGTCGAGCGGGCTGATCGGCAGCTTCTCCGCCGTGACGCCGACCGCGACCAGCTCCCCGGCCGGGCCCAGACCACCGACGGTCGCGGCCATGGCCTCGGCGTTGTTCGCCGTGGCCAGCACGACGGCGGCACCGCCGAGCTTCTGCAGCTCCGCCGCGACGTCCTGCGCAGTCGAGTCGACGTAGTGGTGGGCGCCCAGCTCCCTGGCTTCGTCGGCCTTGCCGGTGCCGCGCGCGATCGCAACCGTCTCGAAGCCCATCGCCCGCGCCCACTGCACACCCAGGTGCCCGAGCCCGCCGACGCCCAGGATCGCGACCAGGTCCCCGGCCTTGGCGCGGGTCTGTCGCAGCCCGTTGAAGGTCGTCACCCCCGCGCACCCCATCGGAGCCGCCTCGACGAACGACAGACCCTCGGGCACCCGCGCCAGCGCGGTCCACGGGACGGTGACCGATTCGGCGTAACCGCCCGGGTAATGCCAGCTGGGCACCTGCATCCGCTCGCAATGCATGAAGAAGCCCTTGCGGCACGGTATGCAGCGGTTGCAGTTGCCGCCGAACCAGCCGACCGCCACCCGATCGCCGACGGCGAAGTCCTCGACGGCGTCACCGACCTCGGCGACGGTCCCGGCGATCTCATGGCCGAGCGTCAGCGGCCACTGCAGACCCGGGAAGTGGCCCGCGTAGAACTCACGGTCGGTGCCGCAGACCCCGCACGCAGCCACGTCGAGGCGCACGTGGCCCGGAGGTGGTGACACCGTGTCGACCTCGACGACGGTCAGCGCCTCGTTGGCGGAGGGAACCTGCACGGCCTTGTGGGTGGACATGACCAAACCCTAAGCGCAGGCACCCCGACCGGTAGCCTCAATAGCCGTGGTCGTCGACAATCTCGCGCTGATGCCCGATTTTCTGGACCCCATCAACCTGCTGAGCTTCTTCGGCACGTGGGCGTTGATCGGGCTTCTCGTAGTGGTGTTCGTCGAGTCCGGGGTGCTGTTTCCGATCCTTCCGGGAGACTCGCTGCTGTTCGTGGCGGGGATGCTGGCCGCGGGCATCTCGACGGCGTCGGCGGAGGGCAACGTCGCCGACGTGAACTTCCAGCTGTGGCAGCTGCTGTTGTTCATCCCGATCGCCGCGATCCTCGGCGCGCAGGTCGGCTACTGGATCGGCCGCAACGTCGGCACCGCGATGTTCAAGCCCAACGCCCGCTTCCTGAAGCAGAAGTACCTCGACGAGGCCCACCTGTTCTTCGAGCAGCGCGGCCCGTTCGCGATCGTCATCGCACGGTTCGTTCCGATCGTGCGCACCCTGGCACCGATCACCGCCGGCGCGGCCAGGATGAACTACGCGGTGTTCACGCTGTACAACGCCGTCGGTGCGATCGTGTGGGGCGTCGGTCTGACACTGCTCGGGTACTGGCTGGGGCGCATCGAGATCATCCAGAAGCTGCTCGAGCCCATCGTCATCGGCATCGTGCTGCTGTCGGTGCTGCCCATCGCCGTCGAGTGGTACAAGCGCCGCAAGGCTGCCAAGCGGGCCGGCATCCCGACGCCGCCCATGGAGTCCGACGAGCAACCCACCTAGGGCTGAACGCCCAAGACCGCTTGGGGGCGGAACGCCCCAGACCAGCTCGCGCGGAACGCGCCAGACCAGCTACGAGTGGGTCGCCCGGCTCGCTTCGAGCGCGCGGATCAGGCTGGCGGCGTCCCACGGGCCTCTGTGGCGCAGCCCGTTGACGAACAGCGTGGGTGTCGCGTTGAGGTCCATCGCCTCGGCGTCCTCGGCGTCGTCGGTCACCCGGTGGAGCACCTTCGACGAGTGCACGCGCACGTCCTGGTCGAACTGATCGATGTCGCAGCCCGCCGCGACCGCGTAGCGATACATGTCCGACCACTCCAGGTCGTCCTGGTGGTCGAACAGCTCGCGGGCCATCTCCCAGAATCTGCCCTGCAGTGCCGCCGCTTCGCTGGCCCGGGCCGCGTCGAACGCGCGCGGGTGTGCCCGTTCCAACGGGAAATGTCGCCAGACGTAACGCAGCCGGTCACCGAAGTGGTCGCGCACCTCGTCGATGGAACCGGTCGCGCGACTGCAGAACGGGCACTCGAAGTCGCCGTATTCGACCAGCGTCAGCGGTGCGTCGTGCCGCCCGCGGACGTGGTCGCGGTCGGGGTCCACGGGCCGCAGCAGCTTGAGCCCGACCGGCTCGGGCGGACTGAGCCAGTCGGTGATGCGGAACACCGCCCAGCCGAACACGAACGCCAGCACCGACGCCGCCAGCACACCGATGCGGGCCTGATCCTGGCGTTCGGGTTCGGCGATCGCGATGTCGACGATGAACAGCGAGATGGTGAAGCCGATTCCGGACAGTGCGGCGCCGCCGGCGATACGCCGCAGCGTCAGCCCCGGCACCAGAACACCCAGCCCACTGCGCCGCATGAACCAGGTGGCGGCGGTGATACCGACGAACTTGCCCAACACCAGCCCGGCGATGATGCCCCAGGTCAGCGACGACCTCAGCGCGGTGGACAGGGTCTGCGCATCGAGCCGAACCCCGGCGTTGACCAACGCGAACAACGGCAGGATGAGGAACGACACCGCGGGCCCGACGCTCTCCTGCAGCCGTTCGTTGATCGAGATCGACTCTCGCAGCGAGCGGCTGGCCGCCCGCGCGTACTGCGAGTTCGGTGACTGCCGGAAGGCACGGATCTGCTCGACGGCCTGCTCAACCGGCCCGCGCTCGGGCGTGAACACCGGGATCAGCAGGGCGACCGCGACGCCGGCCAGAGTGGGGTGCACGCCGGCCAGGTACAGCGCGATCCACAACGCCACACCGAGCACCGCGTACGCGGGCCCGCGGGCCGCGGGCAGGAACCTGACCATCGCCAGCGCCGCCAGCAGCGCGACCGCGCTGAGCAGCGGCACGACCTGGATGCTGTCGGAGTAGAACAGCGCGATCGCGCCGAGCGCACCGACGTCGTCGACCACCGCCAACGTGAGCAGGAAGACCCGGACCCGTGCGGGGAACATCGGCCGGATCAGGGCCAGCGCACCGACGAGGAACGCAGTGTCGGTCGAGATCACCACGCCCCATGCCGCGGCGTTCTCCCCGGACGGGTTGAACGCCAGGAAAACCACCGCCGGCAGCACCAGACCGGCGGCGGCGGCGACGACGGGCACCGCAGCCCGCGAGCGGTCGGTCAGCTCGCCGATGGTGAACTCGCGCTTGACCTCGAGTCCGACGATGAAGAAGAAGAACGCCATCAACGCGTCGTTGACGAAGTGCTTGACCGACATGTCGAAGCTGTGGTCGCCGAAGCCAACCCCGAGATGGGTCTCGAGCAGCTCCGAATAGCTGTGCGCCCACGGCGAATTGGCCCACAGGATGGCGATGACGGTGAACCCGAGCAGCAGCGCGGCGGCGGCGTTGTCGGATGTCGACGTGGTCTTCGACCCGCGGTTGACCCGCCGCGACGGCAGCAGCGGGAAACCCCGCGATGACGGGAGCTCACTCACCAGATTCGTCGCCCGCGACGTTTTCCGATTCGTCGCCCGCGACGGTATGCGCGGCTTCCATCAGCATCCATCCCGCCAGCTGCACCGACAGGTCCCGCTCGGGAATCTCCGACGAGTTCACCGCTCCGTCGACGAACTGCGCATCCCCTCCGGCCGGGGTGGGCACCTGGGCGGGGCGGTCCCAGAACGCGCTGAACAGCGGCAGCTCCTCGGCGGTCTGCCTGCCCTCCCACGCCGAGCGCGCCGAGGCCAGCACGATCGAACGGGCGGTGTCGCGCGCGGTGTCGTCGTCGGCGGCCTCTCCGGGAAGCATGGTCGTCACCAACGCCAGGTAACGCGCCAGGATTCCGTTGAACAGCCCGCCGTCGCCACCGCCTGCGCCCTTGATCACCCCGTCGGGCGCCATGTTCTCGGCGACGGCGGCCACCAGCCGGTGCACCCGCTGCGCGTGCCGGGAGTCCTCGGTGCGCACCGCGAGTTCGGTCTCGAGGCCGAGCACCACGCCCTGGCAGTAGGTGTACTGGGCACGAACCAGGGACCCGGCCTTGATCCCGTCGAACACCAGGTGGGTCTCCGGATCGATGAGGGTCTCGTCGATCCAGTCGGCCATCTGCTGGGCCCGGCGCAGCCGGTCGCCGTGCCGGGCCAGGAAGATGGCCGCCGGCCCGTTCGCCGGCGCGTTGAAGAACTGGTCCTGCTTGCGCCACGGGATTCCACCGCCGTCCTCAGGCACCCAGGCCGTGACGAACTGCTCGGTCAGCGTCTCCAGCGCCTTGGTCCGTTCGACACCGGCGATCCGGCCGGCCCGCTCCAGCGCGAGCGCCAACCAGGCCATGTCGTCGTAATAGTCGTTGGTCCAGCGACCGACGTTGCGCAGCCGGTGCCCGCAGATCTGGCGGGAGATCTGCTTCTGCCGCACCTCGGTCGGGTCGCGCCGCTGCGCATCCACGAGGTTGTCCAGCAGATGGGCCTGCCACCAGTAGTGCCAGGTGCCGAAACGGCGGTAGCGGGCGGCGGCGGGCCAGGCCACCACCCCGAGTTGCGTCCCGGGCAGCCCCCACAACCGCTTGAGATGCCGCCGGGCGATCGCGGCTTCGGCGCTGGCGGCGCGGTTGGCCCACAACTGATCCATCCGTCGATCCTGCCTCACCAGCTGCCCGAAACGCTATGAGACAAATCTGTCTCATCTGAGCTATAGTCGTCTCATGTCCACGCGTGAAGATCTGTTGCGCGCCGCCGCCGATTACCTCGGCCGGCGGCCGAACGCGACACAGGACGAGATCGCCTCGGCGGTCGGCGTCAGCCGCGCGACACTGCACCGGCATTTCGCCGGGCGCTCCGCGCTGATGACGGCGCTCGAGGAGCTCGCCATCGCCGAGATGTCCGAGGTGCTGGCCACCGTCCGGCTGCATGAAGGGCCCGCCGACGAGGCACTGCGACGACTGGTGACCGCCTGCGAGCCGATCTCCCCGTACCTCGCGCTGCTCTACAGCCAGAGCCAGGAGGATCCGGACACCTGCATAGAGGTGTGGAGCGAGATCGACTCGACGATCACCGAACTCTTCCTGCGCGGCCAGCAGGACGGGGTTTTCCGGCCCGAACTGCCAGCAGCCTGGCTGACCGAGACCTTCTACAGCCTGGTGGCCGCGACCGACTGGTCCATCCGCGCCGGGCGGGTCGCCGCACGCGACGGCACCCGGTTGATCACCGACCTCCTTCTGAACGGAGTGAAGCAATGACCAGACGCTGGTTCGCGCTCGGCGTCCTGACCATGGCCGTGCTGATCATCGGCGTCGACGGCACCGTGCTCGCGCTGGCGATGCCGTTCATCAGCGCCGACCTCTCAGCCAGCGGCACCCAGCTGCTGTGGATCGGCGACATCTACTCCTTCGTGCTGGCTGCGTTGCTCATCAGCATGGGCAGCCTCGGCGACCGCATCGGACACAAGAAGTTGTTGCTCTGCGGTGCAACGCTTTTCGGTATAGTTTCGGCCATCACGGCGTACTCGTCGTCGCCGGAGATGCTCATCGCCACCCGCGCCCTGCTGGGACTGGCCGGTGCCACGCTGGCTCCGGCCACCCTGGCGCTGATCCGCGGGCTGTTCCCGGACCAGCGCGAACGCAGCATCGCCGTCGGCATCTGGGCGTCGGCGTTCTCGGCCGGCGCGGCACTCGGACCGGTGATCGGAGGTGTTCTGCTGGAACACTTCTGGTGGGGCTCGGTGTTCCTGATCAACATCCCGGCGATGGTCGTCCTGGTCGTCGGCGGGCTGGTGCTGCTGCCCGAACACCGCAACCCCGAACCGGGGCCGTGGGATCTGCCGAGCGTCGGCCTGTCCATGGTCGGCATGCTGGGCGTCGTCTACGCGATCAAGGAGGGCATCGCGGCCGCCGCACATGGCCTCCGGATCGATGCGGTGCTGGCCGCACTGCTCGGCGCCGCCGCGTTGACGCTGTTCGTGCGCCGCCAGCTGCGCCTGCCCGTCCCGCTGATCGACGTCCGGTTGTTCCGCCGCCCCGTGTTCACCGGCGTCGTGGTGGCCAATCTCCTCTCGGTGCTGGGGCTTTCGGGTCTGGTGTTCTTCCTGTCGCAGTACTTCCAGCTGGTCCGCGGCTACGGTCCGCTCCAGGCAGGCCTGGCCGAACTGCCCGCGGCGGTGACCGCCACGGTGTTCGGTGTGCTGGCCGGAATCGCTGTGCGTTACGTGTCGCACCGGCTGGTCCTCACCGCCGGACTGACGCTGGTCGGGGTGGCGATGGGCACGCTGATGGCGTTCCTGCTGCTGATCTCACCGATCTCGTACCTGCCGCTGGGCATCACGCTGTTCGTCGTCGGGGTCGGGCTCGGCCTGGCCTTCACCGTCGCCAGCGACGTCATCCTGGCCAGCGTGCCGCCGCAGCGCGCCGGCTCGGCGGCGGCGGTCTCCGAGACCGCCTACGAGCTCGGCATGGCGCTCGGCATCGCCACCTTGGGATCGATCCTGACCGCGGTGTACCGCACGGTGTCGGTTCCGCCCAGCCTGCCCGGCGAGATCGCCACGCAGGCCAGGGATTCTCTGCCCAGCGCGATCCACGCCGCGCAGTCGCTACCGGCCGAGCAGGCCGAGCGGCTGCTCGATCCGGCACGGGAGGCCTTCACCCACGGCCTGGCCGTCGCGTCCGGAGTGGGTGCGGCGCTGTTGCTCTCCGCCGCGGTCGCGGTCTGGTGGCTGCTGCGCACACACCCGGTGTCACCAGGCGTCACCGAGGTCGGCGTGCTGACGGATCCAGGCGTGCATGGCGATCCCAGCGGCGACGGCGGCGTTGATGCTGCGCGTCGAGCCGAACTGTGCGATCGACACCGTCGCATCGGCCCCAACCTTCACCTCGGGGGTGATGCCCGGCCCCTCCTGCCCGAAGACCAGCAGGCAGTCCCGCGGCAGGACCGTGTCCTCGATCCGTGCGGCGCCGGGGACGTTGTCCACAGCCACGACCACGAGTCCCGCACCCGCGGCGAACCGCAGTAGATCGGCCGTGGTGTCGTGGTGGCACAACCGCTGATAACGGTCGGTCACCATGGCTCCGCGCCGGTTCCAGCGGCGCCGTCCCACGATGTGCACGCTGTGCACGGCGAACGCATTGGCGGTGCGTACCACCGCACCGATGTTCGCGTCGTTGCCGAAGTTCTCGATCGCGATGTGCAGTCGGTGCCGGCGTCCGTCGATGTCGGCGACGATCGCGTCCCGCGTCCAGTACCGGTAGGCGTCGACGACGTTGCGGGTGTCACCGTCGCGCAGCAGATCCGGATCGTAGCGGGGGTCGTCGGGCAGCGGCCCCTGCCACGGCCCGACCCCGGGGCCGTCGCCCCACTCGGTGGGGCCGGGCAGCTCAGGCTCCGGCGGCTCAGGCCCCCGCAGCTCAACCATCGACGAGCCACAGCGCGGCGTGCGTCCCCGTCATCGACACCGTCGCATAGAGCAGGGCGTTGTTGATCTCGCCCTGCGTGCACAGCGACACCTGAACCTGCACGCGCTCGCGGGAGGCCTCCGGCAGCACCAGCACCGAGGCCCCGTACTTGTCACAGGCGTGGCTCAGACCGCGGCCGTCGATGGTGGGACCGGCCACCACCATCAGTGGGCCACCGCGCTCGGCGGACTCCTCCCGATACCGCGCGGCCAGGCCGTCGATCTCGAGACCGATGAGCATGTAGCCGTTGCCGGTGAACGCGGTGGGATCGCCCAGCGCCGACGGGTCCAGCTTCGCTCCGTCGGCCCGGAACGCGTCGACGCTGGTGGTCTTCATCGTCAGGCCGGTGTCGTTCTCGTTGGTCGGCAGCACGCCGACCGGGAACGCCGCCGGGTAGGCCGCGGTGGTGCCGGCGATCCGGTCCTTGGACGAATACGCATACACGCCCCGCACCTGCGACTGGTCGCGCAGCGGACCCAGACACACCGTGCCCGTCATCCGGTCCGGTGTCGTTGTCGACACGGGCTCGATGTCGAGGTTGGTCACATCCCCGCAGCCACCGACGGCGTCGGCCTCGATGGGGTGGGCCAGCGCGCCGTACAGCCCGAACCGGACGTCGGCAGGGGCGGCGTGCTCGCCCCCCTCCTGCGAGGGCGACGCGTCGATGTCGACCAGCACATAGTCGGCGTCGAAGCGCAGGTTGGCGACCGACATGTTCCAGCCGAGCACCGCCATCGACTCCCCCAGGACGGCGGTGGGCGCCGAATACACGTCGGAGCGGTCATCTCCCCCGGCGCACGAGGTGGCGGCCAGCATGATCGCCGCCAGGAGCACGATCAGCCGCACCGCGGCTCACGTCCGGTCACGGCCCTTGCCCACCACTCGGGTCAACGCCCGCACCACGTTCCGCGGGATCATCCGTCCGCCGGTTGTCAGCGCCTTGTACTGCAGGCCGGGAATGATGACGATCTTGTGCTTGGCGATGTCGGCCAACGTCTCGCGCACCACGTCGTCGACCTCGAGCCACAGGAACGACGCGGTGCCGGCCATGTCGATACCGGCCCGGGCGTGGAATTCGGTGCGCACGAAGCCCGGGCACAGCGCATGGACTCCGACCCCGGTGCCGCCCAATCCGTTGGCCAGCCCTTCGGAGAAGGACACCACCCAGGCCTTGGACGCCGAATACGTCGATCCGCGGCCCGGCAGGAGCCCGGCGACGCTGGCGACGTTGAGCACCGTGCCCGTCCCCGCCGCCAGCATCGGCGGCAGCGCGGCATGGGTCAGTTGCATGACGGCGGTGACATTGACGTCGAGCTGGGACTGCAGCACTGCGTAATCGGCCGACCAGAACTCCCCCGCCGTGCCGAACCCCGCGTTGTTCACCAGCACCTGCACACCGGCCCGCAGTCGTTCGGCAACGGCGGCGCGGTCAGCGGCCTGCGCCAGGTCGGCGCGGATCACCTCGACATCGGCGCCCGCCTCGTCGCGCAACTCGGCGGCCAACCGGGTCAGCCGGTCCT
This sequence comes from Mycolicibacterium poriferae, assembly GCF_010728325.1. The sequence goes on along the minus strand of NZ_AP022570.1, from coordinate 1,057,621 downwards.
GGTCGCGGGCCACCAGCACCAGGTCGTAGCCGTCCAGCGCGTATCGGCGGGCGAAGCCCTCACCGAGGCCGGACGTCGGCCCGGTGATCAGGGCGACAGGGCGGGACATGCCCTAGACAGTACTTATCGCTGATAGTTCGGCGACTGCCGACCGTTGCGCGTCGGCTGCTGCGCACGGCCGGGTTCCGGACGCGGGGGCGGATAGCCGGGAGGCATCTCGCCGCGACCCGCCGGCGCCGGGGTCAGCGGGCGACTGGGTGAGCCTGTGCGCCGCGGGGCGGGCTGGCCGGCGGCCGTCGACGGCACCGGGGGCAGCACGCGCAGCAGATCGTTGAACTGCCGCACCGTGCGCAGGCCCTCGTCCCACTGGGCGCGGGTGCTGGTCACCGGCATGCTGACCAGGGTCCAGTTCTGCTCGTTCCACATGATCTCTGCGCAGTCTGGCGCGGTGTGGGCGAAGGTGACCATCCGCCGGTCGCAGGCGCGGCGTGCGGCGTCGAGGTTGGTGGAATACACCATCCGGGGTCCGATGGCGCCCAACAGCCAGATGTCGCTTTCGCGGGGCTCCTTGAGGCCCTTGAGCCGCATGTCGACCACCACGTTCGTGCCGACCTTGCGGTGCAGCGCGATGACGGTCGCGACGTCCTCCAGGTCGAAGATGAACACCGCTTCGCCGCGGATCTGGCCGAGCACGACGTTGCGTGCGGTGACGTCGCCCACGGTCGACATCACGCCACGCTTCCAGCGTTGCAAGATGTCGGCGGATTCGGCCTCGTAATCGAAGCCGTGCGACTTGGCCCACGACTTGCGGCGCCGGCCCAGACCGCGGCGTCGATCCAGGTCGACGTACAGCAACACGCCCGCACCCACGAAACAGAGTGCGGACAGCGTGAACCAGAGCGGGACCATTGGCTCCAGAGTATCCGCTTCGGGCGGCGCACTCCGAATCCGAATGGGTCACAACCCGGTCTCAGCGCTGGTCCGACTCACGAAACTGCGGCCAGATCGCCCCCGACGGGGATTTCGCGATCTGACCGCAGTCTCGGCGAGATGTCATCCCAGTACCAGCGAGTCGCCGTCCGCGCTCACGTTCACCGGCACCACGTCGCCGTCGTGCACATCGCCGGCCAGCAGCATCTTGGCCAGCTGGTCGCCGATGGCCTGCTGCACCAGGCGGCGCAGCGGCCGGGCCCCGTAGAGCGGGTCGAAGCCACGCTCGGCCAGCCACTTCTTCGCCGGCAGCGACACCTCCAGTGCCAGCCGGCGCTGAGCGAGCCGCTTGTCGAGCTGGGCCAGCTGGATGTCGACGATCGACACCAACTGCTCGGGATCGAGCGCGTCGAACATGATCACGTCGTCGAGCCGGTTGATGAACTCGGGTTTGAACGCCGCCCGCACCGCCGCCATCACCTGCTCCTCGGTGCCGCCGGCACCCAGGTTGGAGGTCAGGATCAGGATCGTGTTGCGGAAGTCGACCGTGCGGCCCTGGCCGTCGGTCAGCCGGCCCTCGTCGAGCACCTGCAGCAGCACGTCGAACACGTCCGGGTGGGCCTTTTCGATCTCGTCGAACAGGATCACCGTGTACGGACGCCGGCGCACCGCCTCGGTCAGCTGACCACCCTGGTCGTAGCCGACGTACCCCGGAGGGGCGCCGACCAGGCGCGCGACCGAGTGCTTCTCGCCGTACTCGCTCATGTCGATGCGCACCATCGCGCGTTCGTCGTCGAACAGGAACTCCGCCAGCGCCTTGGCCAGCTCGGTCTTGCCGACACCGGTCGGGCCCAGGAACATGAACGAGCCCGTGGGCCGGTTCGGGTCGGCGACACCGGCGCGGCTGCGGCGAACCGCGTCAGACACCGCGGCGACGGCCTTCTTCTGCCCGACGACGCGCTTGCCCAGCTCCTCCTCCATGCGCAGCAGCTTGGCCGTCTCGCCCTCGAGCATCCGGCCCGCCGGGATACCGGTCCACGCCGACACCACCTCGGCGATGTCGTCGGGGCCGACCTCCTCCTTGAGCATCACGTTCTCCCGCGCCTCGGCCTGCGGGACCGCGGCGTCGAGCTTCTTCTCGACCTCGGGGATGCGCCCGTAGCGCAGCTCGGCGGCCTTGGCCAGGTCACCGTCGCGTTCGGCGCGGTCGGCGGCCCCCTTCAGGTCCTCCAGCTGCTGTTTGAGCTCGCGCACCACATCGATGGCGCCCTTCTCGTTCTGCCAGCGGGTGGTCAGCTCGGAGAGCTTCTCCTTGTAGTCGGCCAGCTCGGCCCGCAACTTCTCCAGGCGTTCCTTGGAGGCGACGTCCTCCTCCTTCGCCAGCGCCATCTCCTCGATCTCGAGGCGGCGCACCAGGCGTTCCACCTCGTCGATCTCGACGGGGCGGGAGTCGATCTCCATCCGCAACCGCGACGCGGCCTCGTCGACGAGGTCGATGGCCTTGTCGGGCAGGAAGCGGGCGGTGATGTAGCGGTCGGACAGCGTCGCCGCGGCCACCAGCGCCGAGTCGGTGATGCGCACACCGTGGTGCACCTCGTAGCGCTCCTTGAGACCACGCAGGATGCCGACGGTGTCCTCGGGGGACGGCTCGCCCACCAGCACCTGCTGGAAGCGGCGCTCCAGTGCGGCGTCCTTCTCGATGTACTTGCGGTACTCGTCGAGCGTGGTCGCGCCGACCAGGCGCAGCTCACCGCGGGCCAGCATCGGCTTGATCATGTTGCCGGCGTCCATCGCCGACTCACCGGTCGCGCCGGCGCCGACGATGGTGTGCAGCTCGTCGATGAACGTGATGATCTGCCCCGCGGAGTTCTTGATCTCGTCGAGGACGGCCTTGAGGCGCTCCTCGAATTCACCGCGGTACTTGGCGCCGGCCACCATCGAGCCCAGGTCGAGCGAGATGACGGTCTTGTCGCGCAGGCTCTCGGGCACGTCACCGGCCACGACGCGCTGCGCCAGGCCTTCGACGATGGCGGTCTTACCCACGCCGGGCTCACCGATCAGCACCGGGTTGTTCTTGGTGCGCCGGGAGAGCACCTGCACGACGCGCCGGATCTCGTTGTCGCGGCCGATGACCGGGTCGAGCTTGCCTTCCCGGGCCCGGGCGGTCAGGTCGGTGGAGTACTTCTCCAGCGCCTGATAGCTGCCCTCGGGGTCCGGGCTGGTCACCCGCGCGCTGCCGCGCACCTTCTGGAACGCTTCGCGCAGCGCCTGCGGGGACGCGCCGTGGCCGGTCAGCAGCTTGGCGACGTCGGTGTCGTTGCTGGCCAGGCCGACCAGCAGGTGTTCGGTGGAGACGTATTCGTCGTCCAACTCGGTGGCCAGCTGCTGAGCAACGGTGATCGCGGCGATCGACTCCCGGCTCAGCTGGGGCGTCGTGCTGGCGCCGCTGGCGCTGGGCAGCCGGCCGACCAGACGTTCCGCTTCCACGCGGATCGTCGCGGGGTCCACTCCGACCGCCTCCAACAGCGGGCCGGCGATGCCGTCGTTCTGTGTCAGCAGCGCCATCAACAGGTGCGCGGGCATGATCTGTGGGTTGCCCGCGGTGGTCGCCGCCTGCATCGCCGAGGTCAGTGCCGCTTGGGTCTTCGTGGTCGGGTTGAACGAGTCCACGACACCTCCATTCATCGGTGGGAAAAATGCTTGTCCTCTAGCCCAACGCAGTCAAGGTTGAGTCTGTTCCGCTCAACTCTAAAAAATTCCCGGCAATTTTGCACACACAACACAGACCCTGGTCGCCATGGCCGAGGCCGCGTCCGGGTTAACGTCCAACGATGTCCGACTTCGGTGATTTCGAGTTCGAACGGAAATTCCTCGTGCTCGACATGCCGGCCGTGGCGGCCTCCGACCCCAGTCCCGTCCTCATCGCCCAGGCGTATCTGTTCGCCGCCGACGGGTACGCGGTACGGGTCCGACTGCAGGGGCCCGCGCCCGCCGGCCTGGACGCCAGCCCCGCCGAGCTGCTGACCACGCTGGGTGACGATGCGATCGGCACCATGACGGCCAAGGGACCGGCCGCGGGTGGCACCCGTTACGAGGCCGAACGCGAGCTCGACGCGCTGGTGGCCGGCCAGATCGTCTCGCGGGCAGCGCACGTGGTGCTCAAGGTGCGGTCCTCGGTCTGGCTGGGCGAGGACGGTTGGATCATCGACCGGTTCCTCGCCGGCAACGCGCCGCTGATGATGGCCGAGGTCGAGCGCGACGGACCCGTGGTCGACCTGACCATTCCGTCGTTTTGCACCACCGAGGTCTCCGAGGACGACCGGTTCCGCAACGAATACCTGGCCGAGCATCCGTTCGGCACCTGGGCCGAGGCCTACCGCCGCGAACTCGACACGGCGGGGCCGCGCTTCGTCGGCAGCCTGGGACGCAACCAGTTCGAGAGCAGCTGAACGTCGATTCGCGCAACCGCGCACCACACGACAACCGACGCGGCCGCTGTCGCTGATGCGCGTGAGCGCCACGGCGCAGTCAGCCGTCGACCGATCTTCACGACCACGTCACAACCCGGAAACAGGGTGCCCACAACATTGCGGGCATGCATGTATACAAGATTGCCCGCACCGCATCGGTGCTTGTCGCGGTCGGCTCGGTGGCCGCGCTGGCCGGCTGCTCCTCGGACCCTGCACCCGAGGCCGGATCCGACGAACGTGCGGCCGCGGCCTACACCACCGACCTGTCGGGCGTCTGCCCCGACACCGTGGTCATCCAGACCGGGTGGTTCCCGCAACCCGAACGCGGCTACCTGTACCAACTCATCGGCACCGAGGGCGTGGTCGATGTCGACAAGGGCGCCTACGTCGGGCCGCTGGGCTCCACGGGCGTCGACCTCGAAGTACGCGTCGGCGGCCCGTACGTCGGCGATCAGTCCGCGGTGTCCATGCTGTACCAGGACCCCGACATCCTGCTCGGCGAGGTCAACACCGACGAGGCGCTCAACCTCAACGCCGAATTCCCGACGGTCTCGGTGTTCGCGCCGCTCGAGCAGAGCCCGCAGGTGCTGCTGTGGGACCCCGAGAAGCACGAGTTCGGCTCGATGGCCGACATCGGAGCCTCCGGCCTGCCGGTGCTGGTCTACGGCTCCGACGACCCCTGGGTCACCTATTTCGTCGAGGAAGGCCAGCTGACGGCGGGCCAGATCGACGACAGCTACGACGGTTCCCCGTCCCGGTTGGTGGCCAGCGGCGGCGACGTCGTGCAGCAGGGTTATGTCACCAGCGAGCCCTACACCTACCAGCACGACTTCCCGGAATGGGGCCAGCCGGTGGATTCGCTGCTGCTGGCCGAGGCGGGCTACAACCCGTACGAGAACGCGCTCGGCGCCACCCCGCAGACCTTGGAGCAGCGCCGCGACTGCCTCGCCGGTCTGGTGCCGCTGCTGCAGCAGGCCCAGGTCGACTACATCAGCGATCCCGGACCGATGAACGAACGACTCGTCTCGATCGTCGAGGAGCTGGCCAGCTCATGGACCTTGACTCTGGACGCCAACGAGTTCGCCACCGAGACGATGCGGGAACGCGGTGTGGTCGGAAACGGCGCCGACGGCACGCTCGGCAACTTCGACCCGGCCCGCGTCACGGAATTCTCGACGCTGGTGACACCGATTCTGGCCGAGTCCAACCCGGACTTCGTCCCCGTCGACGACCCAGCGGTCGTCTACACCAACGAGTTCATCGATCCGGAGATCGGCCTGTGACGGTCTCGGCCGATCTGGCCGACGAGCTCACCGCACTCGTCGGGCGGCCGGGGGTGGAGACCCGACCCGAGGTGCTCCACCGGTTGTCGCGGGACTTCTCCTGGCTGTCACCGATCCTGTCGCGCGATCTGCGCTCGGTGCCCGCCTCCGTCGCGGTCAGTCCCGAGCACACCGATCAGGTCGCAGACGTGCTGGGCTTCGCCTACCGGCGCCGGCTGGCGGTGACGCCGCGCGGCGCCGGCACCAGCAACTACGGCCAGTCCGTTCCCATGGCGCCCGGCATCGTGCTCGACACCACCCGGCTCACCGGCATCAGCGACATCGACGCGGACAGCGTCGTCGTCGAGGCGGGCGTCACCTTCACGTCGCTGGAACAGGCGCTGGCCGAACACAACCGGGAGGTCGCGGTGATGCCGAGCACCGTGACCAGCACGGTCGCCGGCTTCCTGTCCGGTGGCAACCAGGGCATCGGCTCCATCGAGTTCGGTTCCATCTGGGACGGCTGGGTCAGGGGCCTCACCGTCGTCGGTTGCGTGGAGAACCCCGAACCCGTTGACATCACCGGCGATTCGATGGACCGGCACCTGCACGCCTACGGCACGACCGGCATCATCACCCGAGCCAGGTTGTGTACCGCACCCAAGCGGGAACGCACCGTGCTGTTCGCCGCATTCGACACCCTCGCCGCGGCCACCCGGGCCGGACGTGAGCTGATGGATCTCCCGGTGCCGCCGCGAGCGATCTCGGTCGACGACCGCGCCGTCTGGGAGACCTTCATCGCGCACGACGGTCACGACGGCGCGGTGCTGCTGCGTGCCATGCTCGACGTGGGTACCGCCGAGGCGGCCCGCACGATCACGGGCGCGGCCGGCGGCCGGGTCACGGCCATCGACGACACCGCCGTGCGCGCGATGACGAGCAGCGTCTACAACCACAGCACGCTGCGGGCTCACCGCTCCGACCCGCGGTTGGCGGCCGTGCAGATCCGCGGCGAGGCGGTGGTCGAACACGAAAAGGCCGTGCGCGCCGCATTTCCGGATGCGCGGATCCATCTGGACGGGAATGCCCCCCGGCGTTACGGCAAGGGTTTCTCCGGCCTGCTGCTGTCCACGTGGGTCGACGACGAGACCCTGACCAGAGGCATCGAGGCCCTGCGCGCGCTGGGAGTCGTGGTGGTCAACCCGCACACCTGGCTCGTCGGCAGCCACGGCGGCCTCGACGGCTACCGGGCGGCGGCGGCCACATTCGATCCGCGTGGGCTGCTCAACCCGGGCAAGCTGATGCCATGACCGACGCACTGACCCGCCGATCGCGCCTGGACCCACTGCACGAACGAGTGGCCCATCGCCTGCGCGAAGAGATCATCAAGGGCTGGCGCGCCCCCGGAACCGCCCTCGGCGAGGCCGAGGTCGCCGCCGAGCTCGGTGTCTCACGCAACCCGGTGCGCGAAGCGGTGCGGGTGCTGGAAGCCGAAGGCTTCCTGGTGTCGCGGCCGGGGCGCGGTGTCGTCGTCGCGCGCCTCGACGAGGACGAAGCACGCAGCATCCTCGAGGTGCGGGCGAACCTGGAAACGCTCATCGCCCGGTCGGCGGCGCAACGGCGCACCGACGCGCACCTGGCGCAACTGCATCGGGTGATGGACGCGGCCGAGGCCGCGATGGCGCAGGGTCGCCTCGACGACCTGGCCGCCCTCAACACCGAGTACCACGATCTGCTGGCCCAGGCCAGTGGCAATCAGGTCGCGCGGCGCATCATCGCCGATCTGATGAAGAAGGTGGCGTGGATGTACTCGGTGGACATCGCCAACCGGGCAGCGTCGTCGTGGGACGAGCACGCGGACCTGCTCAACGCCATCGAAGCCGCCGACGTGGAAGGGGCCGATCAATTGATGAGCGTGCACATCGCCAACGCCACCAAGGACTTCTCGTTGAAGTACCGGCGCGACCCGATCGAGGAGATGCTGTGAGTGCCGTCGCCGTCGCACCGAACGACACTGCCGTGCAAGGTCTTCGACTGTCGAATGTGAGCATGCGCTACCCGGACGGGACCGAGGTGCTCGACGGCGTCGATCTCGAGGTGACACCCGGGCAGATGGTGAGCATCGTCGGCGCCTCCGGTTGCGGCAAGTCCACGGTGCTCAAGCTGGCCTCGGGTCTGCTTCGTCCCACCGCCGGAACGGTGTCGGTGCGCGGGGAGCTGGGTTACGTCTTCCAGGACCCCACGCTCATGCCGTGGCGCACGCTGATCGGCAACGTCGGCTACCTGGCCGAGCTCAACGGTATCGGGAGGGCCGAGCGTCGCCGCCTCGCCCAGCAGGCCATCGACCGGGTGAACCTGTCCGGTTTCGAAAAGCACTACCCGCGACAGCTTTCCGGTGGCATGCGGATGCGTGCGTCGATCGCCCGATCGCTGACGTTACGCCCGGACGTCTTCCTGTTCGACGAGCCGTTCGGCGCGCTGGACGAACTGAGCCGCGAACGCCTCAACGATGAGCTCATCGAGGTCTTCCGGGACGCCCCGTTCGCCGGGGTGTTCGTCACGCATTCCATCGCCGAGGCGGTGTACCTGGGCACCCGGGTGCTGGTCATGTCGCCGCGGCCGGGTCGCATCGTCGCCGACATCGACGTGCCGTTCGCCTACCCACGCGGCGACGAGCTGCGGTACTCGGCGCAGTTCGCCGAAGTCTGCGCCGCAGCCTCCGATGCATTGCGGGCGGTGAGCCGATGAGCACAGCCACCGAATCGCCGCGAGTCCTCACACACTCGACGACCACCTCGACGCCACGTCGCTCGGCGACGCACCGTGTCCGGCGCGTCGTGTTGCCCGCGTTGGTCCTGTTGGCCGGTCTGAGCCTGTGGGTGGCGGTCACGTACCTGGTGCTCGACGAGCGCCGCCGATTCCTGCTGCCGCCGCCCTGGGCGGTCGCCCACACGGGACTGGTCGACCCGAATTCGCGTTCGGCCATCGCCGCCGCGCTGACCCAGACCGCGACGGTCGCATTGACCGGGCTGGGCGTAGCGGTGCTCGTCGGTGTCACGGTCGCGGTGCTGATGAGCCAGGCCCGCTGGCTCGAGGAGTCGATCTATCCGTACGCGGTGATCGTTCAGACGCTGCCGATCGTCGCGATCGTGCCGTTGGTCGGGTTGTGGCTCGGCTTCAACTTCTCGAGCCGGGTCATCGTGTGCGTGGTGATGAGCCTGTTCCCGATCATCACCAACACGCTGTTCGGACTCAAGTCCGCCGATCCGGGCCTGCACGACCTGGCGACCTTGCACAACGCGTCGCGGTGGACCCGGTTGCGCACCATCGCCTTCCCCAATGCACTGCCCGCGATGTTCACCGGGATCCGGATCGCCGGCGGACTGTCGGTGATCGGTGCGATCGTCAGCGACTTCTTCTTCCGGCAGGGCTATCCGGGGATCGGCCGGCTGCTCGACATCTACCGGGCGAATCTGAACTACGAGGGCCTGATCGCCGCGATCTTCGCGTCGTCGTCGCTGGGCATCGTGGTGTTCTGGTTCATCGGCTGGTTGGGGCAGCGGGTGACCGGAGCGTGGACGGGGCCGGGCCGGTGAGCGCACGACTGGACCACATCGCCGTCGAGGTCAGCGATTTCGAGGAACGCATCGCGATGTTGCAGCGGCTCGGGATGGTGGTGCGACGGGTCGGCTCGCTCAGCGCCGATCCTGGGCGCAGGATCGCGATGCTCGCCGATGACCGCGGGTTCAAGCTCGAGCTCATCGAGTCCGGCGCCGACGGGTTGGCACACCTCGCCTTCGAGGTCGAGGACGTCGACGCGGCAGCCGCAGCACCTCCCCCGCCGCTGCAGGTCACGCGCCCGCCCTACCGGCTGGGTGCGGCCAAGGCCGATTCGGCGATGCTGACCGACGACGGCGGGTTGACCGTGCAGTTCGTCCGCTACGACGCCGACAGCCCCGATCGTTAGGGCACCACCAGTTCGGCGTCGCGCAGATCGGTGATCAGCATGTGCCCGGGCGCATGACCGATCGCCAACGGCGGGCGGGTCTGCATGACGGCCGCCTGCGGGGTGACACCGCAAGCCCAGAAGACGGGTATCTCTGCGGGCTTAATGTCGACCGGATCACCGAAATCCGGTGCCGCGAGATCCGCGATACCCAGCGCGGCCGGATCCCCGACGTGCACCGGGGCGCCGTGCACCGAGGGATAACGCGAGGTGATACGCACCGCGTCGGCGACCTGTTCAGGGGCAACCGGCCGCATGGACACCACGAGCGGGCCGCTCATCCGCCCGGCCGGGCGGCACATCCGGTTGGTCCGGTACATCGGCACGTTGCGCCCCTGTTCGATGTGGCGGACCGGTACCCCTGAATCCTGCAGTGCCGCTTCGAAGGTGAAGCTGCAGCCGATCGCGAAGGCAACCAGATCGTCGGTCCAGAACTCGAGCACATCGCTGGGCTCGGCGACGAGCTCTCCGTCGACGTAGACCCGGTAGGCCGGCAGGTCGGTGCGGATGTCGCCGTCGGGAAGCGCTGGGCCGCTTTGGTTTCCGGGTTCGAGGACGTCGAGTACCGGGCAGGCCTTGGGGTTTCGCTGGGCGAACAGCAGCAGCTCGAAGGCGTAGTCACGCGGCACGGCGATCAGGTTGGCCTGGGCGTGACCCGCCGACCATCCTGCGGTCGGAACTCTGAGCCCCGCGCGGAATCGGCTCCGCGCCTGCGCGGGCGAGATGCCGGCCGGATCAGCGGACATGGCCGCCGCTCAGCTCCACACCCCGGGCAGCTCGCTCAGCGACATCCAACCCAGATACAGCGTCAACAGCCACACGGCCAGCGCAATCACCTTCAGCCACAGCGGATACCGATATCCGCCGAGCAGGTCGCGGCGCATCCAGGCCACCCAGACCACGATCGTGAAACCGATGGGCAGGATCAGCCCGTTGAACGCGCCGGCGAAGATGAGCAGCTTCACCGGTGCGGCGCCGAGGAGCACGAACAGCGCGGCGCTGATCGCGATGAAACCGACCGTCAACACGTTCTGCCGGCGTCGGGACGTCTCCGACTTGGTGAGAAAGGACACCGAGGTGTATGCCGCACCGATCACCGACGTGATCGATGCCGCCCAGAGGATGACGCCGAAGAAGACACCACCGGCGGTTCCCAGGGCGGTCTCGAAAGCCGAGGCGGTCGGATTGTCCTTCGCCAGGGCGACTCCGCCGGCAGTCACACCCAGGATCGCCAGGAACAGCAGCGCCCGCATGACGCCGGTGACGAGGATGCCGTACACCGAGGCGCTGGTGATGCGTCCGACGTTGGCGGGTCCGGTGATGCCGGTGTCGAGCATGCGGTGCGCACCGGCGTAGGTGATGTAGCCACCCACGGTACCGCCGACGATCGTCGTGATGGCGAGGAAGTCGATCGACTCGGGCAGCACCGCGTTGCGCAGCGCCTCACCGAGCGGCGGCCGCGACACGATGGCGGTGTAGGCGGTCATCGCGATCATTCCGGCCCCGAGGACGACGACGATCCGGTCCAGCGCGACACCGGCCCGCTTGCTCAGGAACACGGCGATGGCGATCAGCGCGGAGACCGCACCTCCGATGCGCGGGTCGAGGCCGAACATCGCGTCGGTGCCCAGCCCGGCCCCGCTGGTGTTGCCGATGTTGAAGACCAGGCCGCCGAGCACCACGAGGGCCGCCAGTGCGTAGCCGACCCCCGGCAGAACCCGGTTGCCGAGTTCGTGGGCGCGCAGGCCCGAGACGCCGATCACCCGCCACACGTTCAACTGCACGGCGAAGTCGATGACGATCGAGGCGACGATCGCGAAGGCGAAGGCGGCACCGAGCCGCATGGTGAAGTCGGTGGTCTGGGTGATGAAGCCGGGCCCGACCGCGCTGGTCGCCATCAGGAACATGGCCCCCAGCAGAGCCACCCGGGTCGATTCGGCGGGCGGTCGCGGCCTTTCGGACACGTCGGGATCGAGCGCGGGGCGTTCGGGCGTTGTCATGTGTGGGGTCCTCACCGTCGCCGCAGTGGTCGGCCGCTGACTGACACCGTCGTGCAATCGGTGCACGTCTACCCGAACGGTCGGGCGATCAATCGCCGATCTTCAGATCACGGTGACGGTCAGGACCGGCGGAACACCACCCAGCGCATCGCCGAGTACATGTAGACCGCTTCGCAGGCACCGGCCAGCAGGCGTGCCACCCGGTAGTCCAGGCCCAGCGTGGTCAGCGCCGAGGACGCCGCGAGGATGAACGCGACGTAGTTGATCACCACCACGACGATGTAGACGCTCAGCTGTGGCCCCACCGGCGCATGCGAACGAAAGTTGAAATACCGGTTCAGCGCGTAGCTCAGCCCGAACGCGCACCCGTAGGCGACGCTGACCGCAACCGGGTAGGGCACGCCGAGCAGGCCGTGCAGGCTGACCAGCAAGACGAGGTCCACCCCGAAGGTGAAGCTGTTGATCAGGCAGAAGCCCAGGAAGGTGGGGGCGACCACGCCGGCCAGCCCGAACGGCAGCCGCGCCACGAGGTGCGCACACCAGCTGTGGAAGCGCTGCGGCGGGGCGAGTGCCACGTCGACGGACACGTGACCACTGTGGCGTCGGCAGGTGTCGGTTCCGTGAGCGGGCCGCGAACACCAGGCCACCAATGTCTTTACGCGATGCTCAGTACACCACCCGGAACCCGCCGATCAGCCCGATGGTGTTGCCATCCGGGTCGCTGAGCCGGCTCAGTCGCACCCCTTTGTCCGCCGCGCTGATCTCACCCGGATGCAGACCGCGCCGGCGCAGGTCGTCGACATGCTGGTCGAGGTCGTCGACCGCGAGATTCAGGTAGGCCTGGCCCGCGGCGGTCTCGTCGGCGAACACCTGCACCCAGGCCCCGGGCAGCACCTGCCACTCGACCAGCGAGGGCATCGGATTGTTGTCTGCGGAGCGGTCGAACAACGCGGTGTACCACCGCCTGCTGGCCTCGATGTCGGTCACCGGAACGACGGCCAGCACGTGCGAGATCGGCATGTGATCCTCTCTTTCTCCCCAGTACCGACCCGCACGTCACCGAGAAGTCATCGCGGGCCGTCGTCAACGCGCCGGCCCTGCACGTAGACCTCGCTGATCGCCGGCTCACGCAGCCCCATCAACAGCGCGAACAGGGTCTGCTGGGCCGCCATCGCCGGGTCGGACGAGCGAACGCCGTAGTCGACAGCACTGGCCAACGCCGGGGACCGGGAGGGGTCGACGACCACGACGTCGGCCTCCTTGCCGACGTCGAAGTTGCCGAAGCGGTCCTCCATGTCCAGGGCACGGGCGCCGGCAAGTGTGCCGAGGAACAGCATCTCGGCGGGGTGCATGGAGACGCTGTCACTGCCGGGCTCGCTGATGTGCACCTTGAATGCGTCGGCGAGCACGCGCGGGATCAGCCACTCGTCGCCGCCGCCGAAATCCGTTCCGGCCGCGATGTTCACACCGGAGGCGACGGTGCGCCGCCACGGCATGGTGCCCGACCCGAGGAACAACTGCGACACCGGGCAGTGCGCGATCGACGTGCTCGTCTCGGCCATCCGAGCCAGCTCAGTGTCGGAGCAGTGCACGCAGTGGGCCAGGATCGTGCGGCGACCCAGCAGGCTCGAACCGCCGACCGACGACCCGGGCAGGAACTTGCCGTCGTAGGTGTCGAGATAGCTCTCGACGCCGAAGAGTCGTTTGACGGTGTCGATCTCGCCGGTGCCCGGCCGATTGTTCTCGTTGAGGTGGGTGTGCAGGTACACACCGCGGTCACGAACCGAGTCATACAGTTCCCCAAGACCTTTCAATGTCTCGGCGGTGACCGACAGGGAGAACCGGGGGACGATCGCGACGTGCAGCAGCGCGGTGGCGACGTCATTCGTGTCGGCGGCGTGCCAGGTCTCGATCTCCTGACGGGTCAGCCGCAGCGCGTCAGCTTCGGAAGTGATCAGGGCGCCGGCGGAGGCCGGCCCCACGGTCTGGATGCCGCGCCCGCTGACGATGCGCAGACCCCGCCGCCGGGTTTCGGTGAACAGCGCGTCCTGCGCGTGCGGGAAGGCCGAACCGAACACCATCGCCGCGGTGGTGCCCGCAGAGATCCGTCGATCGCAGAACTCGGTCGCGATGCGCCGAGCGAAATCCGGGTCCGCGAGCCGGGCCTCGGCCGGGAAGATGCATCCCTCGAGCCACTCCAGCAGCTGTCCGCCGCCGTAGGAGTCGCCGGCGTAGGTCTGTGGGAAGTGGATGTGGGTGTCGACGAATCCCGGCACCAGGAACCCGGGACGATGGTCGCGGACCCGCGCCGAGGCGAACTCCGCGGGCACCGCGTCGCGTTCTCCGCAGTAGGCGATCCGCCCGTCGGCGACGACGAGCGCGCCGTCGGGTATCGATACGAGCGCGGCAGACGCATCGGCGATGACGGGCTGTCCGGCGATGTGGAACACGTGCCCGAGATGCACCTCAGCCATTTCAGCGACGATAGTGCCGCCGGCCGGGTCGCACGATTCCGAGCAGCGGGGTGCACGCCTTGCTAGGTTCTCTCACGTGTCGGAGATTTGGCGTTCAGTCCTGACCGAACTCATTCCGTTGGCTCTGGTGGTCGCACTGTCGCCGTTGACGATCATCCCGGCCGTGTTGGTGTTGCACACCCCGCGGCCCAAACCCACCGGGCTGGCGTTCATGACCGGATGGCTCGTTGGCCTCGCCGCACTCACGGCACTGTTCGTGGCGGTGTCCAATCTGCTGGGCGGGCTCGACCACAAGCCGCCGAGCTGGGCTTCCTGGCTGCGGATCGTGATCGGCGCAGCGCTGATCGTCTTCGGTGTCTACCGCTGGGCGACCCGTCACAAGTCCGAGCACATGCCGGGATGGATGTCGCGGATGAGCACGCTGACACCCGCCAAGGCCGGTGTGACCGCCGTCGTCCTGACCGTGCTGAACGTCAAGGTGCTGTTCATCTGCGCCGCAGCAGGTTTGGCCATCGGCACAGCCGGGCTGCGGCCGGCCGGGGCATTCGTCGCCGAGCTCTGGTACGTGATGTTCGCCGGCTCCACCGTCGCCCTGCCGATCCTGGCCTACGCGGTGTCAGGAGATCGCCTGGACCCCACGCTGGAGCGGCTGAAGGACTGGATGGAGCGCCAGCACGCCACGCTGGTCGCGGTGATCCTCGTCGTGATCGGACTACTGGTGGCGTACAAGGGAATCCACGCCCTCTAGGTGGGTAGCCCGAGTTCGTCGGCGTCCGCGGTCAGATACCGCGTGACGGTGGGGGCCACCAGCCGCACCACGTCGTCGGTCGGCAGCTCCGACAACGGGGGCACGCTCATCAGATAGCGCAGCATCGCGACACCGACCAGGCTGCTGCCGGCCAGCGAGGCGCGCAGGCGGGCGTCGCTGCCGCCGCCCAGCACCTCGGACACGGCGGCCAGGACGTAGCTCTGCATGAAGGAGCGAAACGCCTCGCGCGCGTCGGTGTTCGACGTCGCCGAGGCCAGCATCGCCCGCATGCTGTCCCCGGTGTCGGGTGCTTCCCACACCCCGAGGTAGGTGCGCACCATGCGGGCGCCGACGTCCGGCTCGCCGTCTGCTTCTGCGCCTCGTAGTGCGGCCACCAACACAGCGGGGTCGATGATCAGGCGCAGCGATTCGCGGAACAGTTCCTGCTTGGAACCGAACAGATACAACACCATCGCCGGGTCCACGCGAGCATCCGTGGCCACCGCCCGCAGCGTCGTCCTCTCGTAGCCGTCGGCGGCGAACCGGGACTTCGCCGCGGCCAACACCACGTCCCGGGACACCGGATCACCCTCGCGACGCCCCCGGCGCCGTGGCGTTTTCCCTGGTGGAGCCATCGCTGCAGGCTAGCATTTCAATGCCTGTTGAAATGCTGGCGATGGACGGTTATCGTCACGGGTATTAATTCATCGCACAGTGAAAAGGCGGGTCGACATGACTGGCACCCAACAGACGGACGTTCGTCCCACCCCTCCGCGACGCGCAGGCCACCAACCACCTCCGGCGGCCCGGGCCGCCGGTCTCGTCATCGCGATCACCGCGGCGCTGGCCGTCATCGCGCTGGCCTTCGCGCTCCCGGCGGTGAACTCCGCCCCCCGCGAGGTCCCCATCGGCGCGGCAGGTCCGCAGGCGGCCTCCGCGCAGACCGTCGACATGCTCGAGCGCAGCGGCCGGGATGCCTTCGCCGTGACGTTCTATCCCGGCAGGGCCGCGCTCACCCAGGCCATCGAGGACCGGGAGGTCTACGGCGGCATCGCGCTGCCCACCGCGCCCGGCGAGCCGGCCACGCTGCTGATCGCCACCGGCGCCAGCCCGGCCGTGGCCGGGCTGCTGACCCAGATGGGGCAACAGCTCGGCATGCACACCGGCATGCCGGTGACGATCGAGGACCTGGCCCCACCCACCCCGGACGACCCCCGCGGCGCCGGCCTGGCGGCCTCGGCGCTGCCCCTGACACTGGCCGGGCTGCTGCCGGCGATCGCGCTGGTACTCGCCTTCCCACGGGCGCCCGGCCTGCAGTTCGGGGCGGCACTGGCGTCGGCGGCGCTGTCGGGGGTCACGATCGCGGTGCTGCTGCGTTACGTGCTCGGGTCGACGACCACGAACTTCTGGGGCGTGGCCGGCGGGCTGACGCTGGGTGTGGGGGCCGCGCTGTTGTTGCTGCTCGGACTGGGTGCGCTGTTCGGCAAGGCCGGGCTCGGCGTCGGCGCTCTCCTCGCGGTCCTGGTCGGTAATCCGCTCTCGGGCCTGACCAGCGCCCCGGAGATGCTGCCTGCGGGTTGGGGCACGCTCGGCCAGCTGCTACCCCAGGGGGCCACCGCCACAGTGCTGCGGTCCACGGCCTTCTTCGGTGGAGCCGGGTCCTCAGGTGCGGTCGTCGTGCTGGCGTGCTGGGCCCTGACCGGTACCGCACTGTTATCCGCGGCTGCGCTGCGTCACAGGAAGCTCGCGGCCCGGTGACTTAGGATCGTGCGGCGTGGGACTCGAAGACCGGGAGACGATGCGCATTCTGCGCGCCGCCGTCTGTCCGGGCCCCGAGTCCGAAGTGCTGATCCGCGATTTCTACACCCGCTGGTTCGCCACCGACCTGTCCGCGCGCGACCTGTTCCCGCCCGACATGGAAAAGCAGCGATACGTCTTCGCCGAGGCGCTGACATGGCTGTGTAACGAGCTCATCGCCCAGCGGGCCGAAGAGCCCGTCGCCTTCCTCGCCCAGCTCGGCCGCGACCACCGCAAGTACGGCGTCACCCAGGCCCATTACGAGACGCTCAAAACTGCCCTGCTCGGCGCGCTGCGCACCCATCTGGCCGAGCACTGGGACCGGCGGATGTCCGAGGCGGTCAACGACGTCGTCACCCTCGTCGTGGGGGTCATGAGCGGAGCGGCCGACGCCGAGACCAGCCCCCCGTTCTGCGACGGCACCGTGCTCGAGCATCTGCGTGCGACCCGCGACGTGTCGGTGATCCGGCTGAAGATGGAGCATGCCCTGTCCTACCTGCCCGGACAGTACGTCCCGGTGCAGATACCGCAGTGGCCGCGGCGGTGGCGCTACCTGAGCCCGTCGATTCCGGCCGACGCGAACGGCTACGTCGAGTTCCACGTCCGCTCGGTGCCCGGCGGCATGGTCTCCACCGCGATCCTGGGTGAGGCCCGGCCCGGCGACCGCTGGCGGGTGTCCAACCCACACGGCGCGCTGCACATCGACCGCGACGCCGGCGACGTGCTGATGGTGGCCGGCAGCACCGGGCTGGCGCCGCTGCGGGCGCTGATCATGGACCTGGCCCGGTTCAGCGAGAACCCGCGCGTACACCTGTTCTTCGGCGCGAAATACCCCGCCGATCTCTACGACCTCCCCACGCTGTGGGAGGTCGCCTCCACCAACCCGTGGCTGTCGGTGACCCCGGTGTCGGAGCTGACGTTCGACCCGCCATGGGCCTCCGACTACCCCGACCCGACCCCGCCACGCGGACTGCACGTGCGCCAGACCGGCCTGTTACCGGAGGTGGTGACCCGCTACGGCAGCTGGAGCGACCGTCAGATTCTGCTCTGCGGCGGGCCGGCGATGGTGACGGCGACCAAGCAGGCGCTGATCGCCAAAGGCGCACCAGCGGAACGAATTCAACACGACCCGCTGGCCAGCTGACCCCGGCGTGGCAGGATCGAGGGTCATGGCCGAGTTCGAAACCGTCACCCTGCGCGACCCGTCATCGGCGCTGACCGCCACCTACGTCCCCGAAGCCGGCATGATCGCCACGTCGTTGTCCGACGCCGGCGCGGAACTGCTGGGTCAGCGTCGGGGCCTGCAGGCCTATGTCTCGAACCACAAGACCATGGGCATCCCGATCCTCTACCCGTGGGCGAACCGACTCAGCAGCAACGGCTACGGCGTCGACGGCGCCGTGGTGACGCTGACGCCGGGCACCGGCGGGGTGCGCACCGACGAGCACGGCGTCCCGATCCACGGCACGCTGGCCGCCTACCCGGGCTGGCACGTCACGACCGAGCTGGAATCTCAGCTGACCGCCGAACTGGACTTCGCCGCGCGGCCGGGTCTGCTGGCGTCGTTCCCGTTTCCGCATCTACTGACGCTCGACGTGACGCTGATGCAGCGCACACTGACAGTGAAGACCACCGTCACGGCGACGACGGGGTCGCGGGTTCCGATGTGCTTCGGTTTCCATCCCTATCTCACGCTCCCCGGCGTGCCACGGGCACAGTGGCAGATCGAGACCCCGACGATGCGGCACCGTCCCGTCAATCCGTGGGGCATCCCGACCGGGGCCGCGATAGCCCATCCGGCCACCGCGGAGATGTTGGGAGACAAGGTCATCGACGACGGGTTCGACGAGGTCGTCGACGGCTCGGTGTTCGCGGTCTCGGGCGGGGATCGCCGCATCGAGGTCCACTTCGACGCCGGCTACACCGCCGCGCAGGTCTTCGCCCCGGCCACCGACGAGGTGGTGTGCTTCGAGCCGATGGCGGCTCCCACCGATGCATTGCGGCGCGGCGGCTACCGCGAGGTCCAGCCGGGTGAGTCGGTCACCGCCCAGTTCCGGATCGTGGTCAGCTGACGGCTAGCGCTGGTTGCGGGGCTGCCACACGACCAGCGCGGTGCTCTTGGGCCGCGGCTGCGAGCGCAGCCGTTCGACCTCCTCGGTCAGCTCCCGGACCCGGGCCTGCAGCGCCTCGACATGGTTGGTCAGCTCGATGATCCGCTTGATCCCGGCCAGGTTGACGCCCTCGTCCTGGGACAGCCGCTGGACTTCGCGCAACAGGTCGACGTCACGCTGCGAATAGCGTCGTCCCCCACCGGAAGTGCGCTGAGGGGTGACCAGGCCGAGCCGGTCGTATGTTCGCAACGTCTGCGCATGCATACCGGCCAGCTCGGCGGCCACCGAGATCAGGAAGGTCCGAGCCTGTTCGGCCGGATCCTGCCGACTGGCACTCATCGGTAATCTCGCCTCTTCGCGCAAGCGCTCACTGGTGCACCATCCTTGTGTCGGTGATCTTGGATGGGTTGCCGATGCACCCGAGGTGCCGTCGAGTTACCGCCACAAGCGCTTGACGCATCGATGTCCACGATGAGTTTCGCGGGACTCGACGGTTACCCGGGGTGTGCCGACCGTCGACAGGGCTGCGCGCCACCGAGCGCCGATCAGTGAGCGAAGCGGCAGCCACACCTCGGCACCGAAGTTTGGGTGCCTCCCCACTGGGTCTAGCAGCGAGGAGGCTGTGATGGATTATGCCCCTACTGCCGTCTTGGCGGCAGAACCGGCCAACGGAGTGACCGCTGGCCTGGACTGGTCTCGTGACGATCAGGCGGTATCGGTAGTCGATTCTCGAGGCGCCGAAGTGTTGCGCGAGCTCACTGACCACAGCGCTAGGGGACTGCGCACACTGGTCGACACGCTGACCCGTGCCGGGGTCAGCGAAGTCGCTATCGAACGTCCCGACGGGCCCGTCGTCGACACATTGCTCGAGGCCGGGTTCACCGTCGTGGTGATCAGTCCCAACCAGCTCAAGAACCTGCGGGGCCGCTACGGCTCGGCCGGCAACAAAGACGACCGCTTCGACGCCTTCGTCCTGGCTGACACCCTGCGCACCGACCGCACCCGACTGCGGCCACTGGTCCCCGACAGCCCCGCCACCGTAGCGCTGCGCAGCACGTGCCGAGCCCGCAAAGAACTCATCAGACACCGCGTCGCGGTAGCCAACCAGCTGCGCGAACACCTCAACCGCGTGTATCCCGGCGCCGTAGGACTGTTCGCCGACCTCGACTCCCCAATCAGCCTGACCTTCCTGGCCCGCTTCGACTGCCAAGACCGCGCCGACTGGTTGACCCCCGCACGAATGGCGAACTGGCTGACCTCGGTGGGCTACACCGGCCGCACCGACCCCGCCGTGCTGCACACCCGCCTCATCACTGCACCCCGCGGCGCCACCGGCCACGAAGGCGCCACGCACGCCCGGATCACCCACGCCCTGCTGGCCACCCTCACCACTCTGGTCCAACAAATCACCAGCCTGTCCGACCAGATCGCCGAACAACTCGCCGCGCACTGCGACGCACACATCTTCACCAGCCTGCCCAGATCCGGAAAGATCAGAGCCGCCAAACTTCTCGCTGAAATCGGCGACTGCCGAGGACGATTCCCCACCCCCGAGTCCCTGACCTGCCTGGCCGGCGTGGCCCCCTCGACCCGCCAATCGGGAACCATGCGCACCGTCGGATTCCGATGGTCGTGCGACAAACACCTGCGCGACGCCGTCACCGACTTCGCCGCCGACACCCGCCGCGCTAACCCCTGGGCCGACAACCTCTACCGCCAAGCCCGATCCCGCGGACGCGACCACCAACATGCCGTACGCATCCTGGCCCGCGCCTGGCTCTACGTCATCTGGCACTAGACAACACCGCCTACGACCCCCACCGCCACGGCGCACTCCAAGCCCACCTGCGAGCCCAACAACCCGCTGCTTGACACAGGGCTACTCATCGGGACCCCGCCCATCCCGCCCGCGGGTCGAACCCGCTCGCGCGTTCGGCCTTCGCGTAGGCCTCCAGCGCTTCGGCGGCCTCACCCTCGAGGTTCGGCGGCACCGCCACCTTGACGGTGACGAGCAGGTCGCCGTTGCCGCCGGAGCGTTTGGGCACACCGCGCCCCCGCACCCGCAGGATGCGTCCGTCCGACGTGCCCTTCGGCACGCGCACGCCCACTTTGCCCTCCAGAGTGGGCACCGAAAGCGTGGTGCCCAAGGCGAGCTCGTGGAAGCTGACCGGGACGGTGACGGTGAGATCGTCGCCGTTGCGGCCGAACACCTTGTCCGGTCGCACGTGCACGGTGACATAGAGGTCCCCGGACGGCGCGCCGCGCAGCCCGGCCTCGCCCTGACCGGCCAGCCGGATGCGCTGACCGTCCTCGACGCCCGGCGGGATCCGCACGTTGATGGTGCGGGTACGGGTGGTCACGCCCGTGCCACGGCATTCGTCGCACGGATGCTCGATGATCGACCCGCTGCCGCGGCATTCGGTACACGGTTCGGAGAACCCGAAGGCGCCCTGGTTGCGGTTGACGACTCCGGCGCCGTTGCAGGTCGGACACACCTTGGGGCTGGTACCCGGCCGTGCACCGCTGCCGTGGCAGTTGGTGCAGGGGGCGGGGCTGGTGAGCCGCAACGGCATCGCCACCCCCTTGGTGGCCTCGAGGAAGGACAGCTCGGTCTCGGTCTCGAGATCATTGCCTCGCCGCGGCCGTGACGGGCGCGGCTGCGCCCCGCCCCGACCGAAGAGTCCACCGAAGAGGTCGCCGATGTTGGCGCCGCCGGTCTGGCCGGCGGCGTCGAACAGATCGTTGAGGTTGAACTCCTGACCGTCGCCTCCGCCGAACCCACCGAAGCCACCACCGCCACCGCTGAACCGGCCCCGACCGAACCCGCCGCCTGCGAACAGCCGGCGGGTTTCGTCGTATTCCTTGCGCTTGGCCGGATCGGTGAGCACCTCCTTGGCCTCCGAAGCGGCCTTGTACCGCTCTTCGGCCACGGAGTTGCCCGGGTTCCGGTCGGGGTGGTTCTCGGCGAGGATCTTGCGGGCAGCCCGCTTGATCTCGTCCTGGCTGGCGTCGGAGGCGACGCCGAGCTCCTTGTAGAAATCCTTCTCAACCCACTCTCGTTGGGCCATACCGCGTCACCTCCTTACCTATTGATTCTTGTTCGCGGTCAATTCTTACGATTCTGAAGGCTCGCCGGCTTCGGAGCCGGCATCAGCGCCGGTGTCGCCGGAACCGTTCGCCTCGGGCACGGTGTCGACGACACCGACCATCGCGTGACGGACGACCTGTTCACCGACCTTGTAGCCCTTGCGCATCACGGTGCCGACCACCGGATGTGTCCCGTCGCCCTCGTGCTGCACCGCTTCGTGCAACCCGGGGTCGAACTCGTCACCCTCGTCGCCGAACGGCGTGAGGCCAAGGCCTTCCAGCGCGCTGACGAGTTTGTCGGCAACCGCCCGCAGCGGCCCGGATTCCAGGTCGCCGTGGCTGCGCGCCCGGTCGAGATCGTCGAGTACCGGAAGCAACTGGCCGATGACCGTGGCCTTGGCCCGATCGGCGATCACCTGCTGGTCGCGCAGGGCCCGCTTGCGGTAGTTGGCGAAGTCGGCCTGCACCCGCTGTAGATCCGCGAGCAGTTCGGCGGCCTTGCCGGCCTCCTCGGGCGACTCCCCGGCGAACTCGTCCGGCCCCGGCCCACTGGGGGCCGGGCCGGCCGAGCTCGGGCTCTCACGAACCTGTCCGGTGTCGGGATCGATGCGACGCTTGTCGGTGACGGTGATCGGCTCTTCTCGATCCTTGTCGCTCACTTGCGCTCGCCACCGTCCGAGCTATCGTCCTCCACCACCTCGGCGTCGACGACGTCATCGGCAGAGCCGCCGGCGCCGCCTGCTGCGCCTTCCTGGCCACCGGCAGAGGCCTGCTCAGCCTGAGTGGCCTCGTAGATCGCCTGGCCCAGGGCCTGGCTCTCCTCGCCCAGCTTCTCCATCGCGGTCTTGATGGCACCGATGTCGGTGCCCTCCAGCGCCGACTTGGCATCGCTGATCGCGGCGTCGACCTTGGTCAGGGTGTCCTCGGGGACCTTGGATCCGCCTTCGGCTTCCCGCTGCTCCTTGACGAACTTCTCCGTCTGGTAGACCAGCGACTCGGCCTGGTTGCGGACGTCGGCCTCCTCGCGGCGCTTGCGGTCCTCTTCGGCGTGGGCCTCGGCGTCTTTGACCATCCGGTCGATCTCTTCCTTGGACAGGCCGGAGCCTTCCTGGATGCGGATGGTGTTTTCCTTGCCGGTGCCCTTGTCCTTGGCCGTCACGTGCACGATGCCGTTGGCGTCGATGTCGAAGGTGACCTCGATCTGCGGCACGCCGCGCGGGGCCGGCGGGATGCCGGTCAGCTCGAAGCTGCCGAGCAGCTTGTTGTGCGCGGCGATCTCGCGTTCGCCCTGGAACACCTGGATCTGCACCGACGGCTGGTTGTCGTCGGCGGTGGTGAACGTCTCCGAACGCTTGGTCGGGATCGTGGTGTTGCGTTCGATGAGCTTGGTCATCACGCCACCCTTGGTTTCGATACCGAGCGACAGCGGCGTGACGTCCAGCAGCAGAACGTCTTTGACCTCACCCTTGAGCACACCGGCCTGCAGCGCGGCACCGACGGCGACGACCTCGTCCGGGTTGACGCCCTTGTTGGGCTCCTTGCCGCCGGTCATTTCCTTGACCAGCTCGGACACCGCGGGCATACGGGTGGAACCACCCACCAGCACGACATGGTCGATCTCGCCGACCGAGATGCCGGCGTCCTTGATCACCGACTGGAACGGCTGACGGGTGCGGTCCAGCAGATCCTGAGTGATGCGCTGGAACTCCGCGCGGGTCAGCTGCTCGTCGAGGAACAGCGGGTTCTTCTCGGAGTCGACGGTGATGTAGGGCAGGTTGATCGACGTGGACTGGCTGGAGCTCAGCTCGATCTTGGCCTTCTCGGCCGCCTCGCGCAGACGCTGCATCGCCATCTTGTCCTTGGTCAGGTCGATGCCGCTGCTGGCCTTGAACTTGTCGACCAGCCATTCGACGATCCGGTCGTCCCAGTCGTCGCCACCGAGGTGGTTGTCACCGGAGGTGGCACGCACCTCGACGACACCCTCGCCGATCTCGAGCAGAGACACGTCGAACGTGCCGCCACCGAGGTCGAAGACCAGGATGGTCTGTTCCTTCTCGCCCTTGTCCAGGCCGTAGGCCAGCGCTGCGGCGGTCGGCTCGTTGACGATGCGCAGCACGTTCATGCCGGCGATCTGGCCGGCTTCCTTCGTGGCCTGACGCTGCGAGTCGTTGAAGTAGGCGGGCACGGTGATGACCGCGTCGGTGATGTCCTCACCGAGGTAGCTCTCCGCGTCACGCTTGAGCTTCATGAGCACACGCGCGCTGATCTCCTGCGGCGTGTATTTCTTGTCGTCGATCTCGACGTTCCAGTCCGAGCCCATGTGACGCTTGACCGACCTGATGGTGCGGTCGACGTTGGTGACGGCCTGGTTCTTGGCGGGCTGTCCGACCAGCACCTCGCCGTTGCGCGCGAACGCGACGATCGACGGGGTGGTCCGGGAGCCCTCGGAGTTCGCGACGACGACGGGGTCGCCACCCTCGAGCACTGCGACGACGGAGTTGGTGGTCCCGAGGTCGATACCGACCGCACGAGCCATAGTTACTGCCTCCTGAATAGAACGTTTTCTGGAACTGAGTGCGCCGCGCTCAAGCCTGCTCTTGTCACCGTCGGGTGTCAAGCCTGACTTGAGTCTGGTTCACTCAACTATCGCTGGGGTCAACGGGGTGCGCACCGCATTTGTTCCCGGTACATGAGCACCGTCACACCGAAGACTGCTGGGCGGGGCGCTGACGGGTGACGGATGCCCGGCCGGGATCCCGTCGACGTCGGCGTGTCCGCCATCAGTCGGGCAGGAGATCAGCCGTCAGCCGTGCTCATGATCATGCGAGTCGTGCAACGGCGCAGCTGACGGGGCAACTCGCGGCAGAGGTGCCGTGTGCACCGGCGTGCCCGCCGACTCCTGGGAGGGGGCGGGAGAGTTCATCTCCGGCACGTGAGCATGATGTCCATCGGCGTCATGAACGCCCGCCCCGTGGTGACCGGCACCCGCCCCCGGCGGAGCGTGATGGCCGTGCTGGAGCCCGGAGGCGACGCCGACCGTGCAGGCCAGGGCCACGATGCTGGTGGCACCGAGGAGGACGACACCGTTGGCCAACCACGAAATCGGCTTGCCTCGCAGACCGCGGTGGCACAGCCACCCCGCTCCCATCACCACATACAGCTGGAGCAGGAGCGCGCACAGGTCGGCAGCTTGCACAAGCTCGGGCTCTCCGGCGTGCGGACCGAACGGCGCTCCCACGGTTCTGGACACCACCCACAGCGCAATGGCTCCGAGATTGAGCAGGACTCCGCTGGCAAGAACAAGATTCGTCGGTCGGGCCAACACAGCGGGCGCCCACACGAGTTGGAACAGCGCCAGGAGTGCGAAGAACTGCCCGGCAACCATCCATTCCTGCCAATGCGCCGGCACCACCGCGAAGTGGATGACAGCGGCACCGAACGAGGCAAGTGCGGCCAACCGGGTGGCGAGGGCCGTGTCGGTCCTCCTCGCTGGTCCGTTCACCACGCGTCTGATGATGACAGCGCCACCCCGCATGACCCCAGCGAGACACCACATCTCCACCGGAACGAGATGCCTTCGTCACCTGCTCCTCGTCGATGACCGGCGGTCAGCGCCAGATCAGCCCTCGTCCGCTCTGCTCCCAGGCTTGCATGCCACCGTCGAGTTCCACGATGTCGTCGTATCCCAGACGCGAGAGAGACTGGGCGGCAATGGTACTCATCCGGTCACTGAGACAGTAAACAGCGATTGGGGTCGAACGCTGCGAGGGTAAACGCCCGCTCTGCGCCTCGATCCGATCGAACGGGATCGACAAGTCTGTTCCGGCGATCTCACCCTCGTAGGGCACATGGACGTTGATCACGACGCGTTCGCCACCGGCGATGGCGCGCTCGAACTCCAGCGGCCCCACCGATCGCATCACCACTGGGGCGCCCTGATCAGTTGCGGATGTAGAGGGCGTCCCCACCGGGGTCGTACGGGAATCGTCTGCGCTACAACCGGACAGCGTCAACACCACCGCGAAGGCCGCGTAACTGCAGGCGGTCACAATCTGCCGCGGGACACGCATCCTTCCATCATTCCCGATGACGACGGGAACCGGAAGCCCGGCCGGTGCGCGAAGTCGGCACCTACCGCGTGGTGTCCGACAAGCGCACACCGTCACACAGCGGCAGGTCGGCGGGCAGCGACGGCCGGGGCTCACCTGACGACATCAGCCGACGTCGTATCGCACATGTGTCGCGTGCGGCGAGTGGGCGACCTCGACAATGCTCAGTCGGGGCTGGGCGGTGCCGTCGAAGATCCGTTCGCCGGCACCCAGCAGAACAGGTGCGATGTCGAGGGCGAGCGAGTCGACGACGCCGGCGGCCAGTGCCTGCCGGATCGTGGCCGCGCCGCCCGCTATGTGCACGTCGCCGTCGCCGAGTTCTCGCGCCCGCGCCAACCCGGCATCGAATCCGTCTGTGACGAAGTGAAAGGTGGTGCCGCCGTTCATCGTGACGGACGGATGGTCGTGATGGGTCAGCACGACGACCGGGGCGTGGTACGGCGGCTCGTCGCCCCACCAACCGCGCCACTCACCGTTCTCGTCCTCCCAGGACGACCAGGCCCCACGAACCGGCGAAAACATGTTGCGCCCCATGAGATATGCGCCGCGCGGACGGAGTAGCGAGTCTGCCCAGGCCTTGTCGACCACCCGGCCGCCCTGTTCGCGGTCGGAGTGCCAGCGATGGAGGTCGAATCCGCCGATTCCGCCCGGAGCGTCGTAGCTCTGGTTCGGGCCGGCGATGAAGCCATCAAGAGAGATGCTGCAGTGGACGGTGGTGAAGGTCGGTTGGTGCATGACATACCGACCCGGTCCCACCGACGAACTCATCGCGATGAGCGAGCTAGTTTCTCGGTGGTGGTTGTGGTTGGAAGGGGGTGTACCACCACCAGTCGGCGCGTTCACCGGTCGGCCCCTTGCAGGGGGCGACCGCTGGTGGGGGTTGTGTGGGTGGTCGGGCCAGCGAGGCGTTGGTCAGGGCTTGGCCGTCGGCGTCGGTGACGACGAGCTGATGCGCGGGCCCAGTCAGGGTGATCCCCCCGGCGTGATGCAGCCGGTGGTGATAGGGGCAGACCAGCACCAGGTTGTGAAGCTCGGTGACCCCGCCGTTCTCCCAATGGATCAGGTGATGGGCGTGCAGGCCGCGGGTCGCGCCGCAGCCGGGCACCACACAGCAGCGATCCCGATGCTCCAAGGCGCGGCGCAGCCGCCGGTTGACCGTGCGCGTCGAGCGGCCGGCGCCGATCGGGCGCCCGGCGCGTTCGAACCACACCTCGCAGGTCGCATCGCAGCTCAGGTACTGGCGTTCGGCGTCGGTGAGCAGCGGACCCAGATGCAGCGCCCCGACCTGCTTGTCGGCGTCGACGTGGACGACCACGGTGGTGTGCTGGGCGTGCGGGCGCCGCGCCACCTCGCCGTCCCAGCCGGTCTCGATCAACTCCATGAACGCATCCACGGAATTGGGCATCGGCGCACGCGGACCACCCTCGGAGTCTGCGGAATCGACGCCTTCGGTGAGGTCGGCGAAGTCGTCGTGGTCGGCGGAGACGTCGGAGAAGTCGCCACCGACGCCGCCGGCGTCGGGGTCGGTTGTGGCGACGCCATCGAGGCCACTGGTGTCGGCATGGGACTCACCATGGAGACCGTCGGCGTCGGGGGTGGCGTCGGGGTCCTGGTCCCGGTCGCGTTTCCAGTCGGCGATCAACCCGTCACGCTTGCCGGCCAGCGCGGCATCGACCTTGGCCGCCTCGATCTTCGACACCGTGATCCGATACGTCACCGACTCACCATGATCGGTGCGCGAGATGGCGCGCTCCGGCTGCGGCTTCGGGGACACATCGGGTCGGGGTTCCAGGCCGACCGCCTTGCGCAACTGGGTCACCGTGGCCACCGACGCCAACTCCACGTAATGATCATCGGAACCATCGGCGGCACGTTCGGCGAGCACCCCGACCTGATCCAGCGACAACCAGCCCTCCCGCAGCCCGGCCACACACCGCGGAAACTGCTCACCACGCGCCGCGACCGCCGCGATCGTTTTCGCGTTACGGGGCGACACCCCGGTCTTCCACGCCACCAACGCCGAAATCGACCGCGCCCCGGTCATCCCGGCCAACCCACCATGATCGATCTCGGCCACGATGTCCACGATCTGCGCATCGATAGCGTTACGCTGCCCCGTCAACTCCGCGATCTGCTCGAACAACTCCGCCAACCGCTCCTTGGGCGACACCTCATCGTCAACCAAAAACGCTGCAGCAGAGGACATAACCCCATCAAAGCAGCACCCACCGACAAAAACAGACGACCGCAGCCCCCGTTACACAGACCGGCGACCACCATCGACAAATCAGGGACGGGCCGTCGACTCGTTCGTTCTGCCGAAACGACACGGATTCCCCGCTTCCGGACGGCCAGCGGACCCAACCGCTCCACCGCGCTCCGGGCCGTTGCCAGGCGCCCGTGCCCGAACACGAACCGGCTCGGGCCGGCGGCGGGACGCAGAGAGCGAACACTGCCGTGAAACTGATGGACTTCAGTCGCCCTGAAGAAGTAATTGCTCTGGATCCGGAGCGGCCCGTGAGTCACTTCCGTCCCACAGACACCAATGTGCGTACGCTGGGGTGATGCAGGCTCGGTCGGTCGTCGTCGTCGTCGTACTCGGCGTGTGCGCAGTGCTGACCGGGTGCTCGTCCAACATCGAAGGCACCGCGACTCGCAGCCCCGACTCCTTCGCCGAGCCGGAGTTCCCGACACCACGGCCGACCCGACCTGATCCCTCTCCTCCACCGACCACCGCGAATCCGAGACCAGCGCCTTCCCCGACCCCGGCACCGGGAGGGGAGGTGCTGAGTCCGCAGAACGGCTACGTCTTCATCGAGACCAAGTCGGGCAAGACCCGCTGCCAGCTCGACACCCGGGAAGTCGGCTGTGAGTCCTCGTTCGTCAACGCCCCCGAGATCGACGGCATGCCCGCCAACGGCGTCCGTCTCAGCGCCGACGGCGACATCAGTTGGGTGCTGGGCAATCTCGGCGCCATTCCGGCGGTCACCCTGGACTACCGAACCTACTCCGCGGTGGGCTGGACCATCGATGCCGACGTCAACGGCACCCGGTTCACCAACGACAGCACCGGCCACGGCATGGTCATCAGCGTCGAGGGTGTCGAGGGTTTCTGAGAGCCTTCTGAGTTCAAGGTCACCGTTCGGTCATCGCAGCCGGGTTTGGCCGTGACCCCGGCCCGGGAACAGCACAGGCGTGCGCACCCACGATCTCATCGTCATCGGCGCAGGCTCGGGCAACATGGTCGTCGACGACCGGTTCGAGCACCTGCGCGTGGCGATCGTCGAGGACCGCAAATTCGGTGGGACGTGCGTGAACTACGGGTGCATCCCGTCGAAGATGCTGTCCTACACCGCCGAGCTGACCGACAGCATCGCCGTCGCGAACACGTTCGGGATCGACGCTGAGCTGCACGAACTGCGCTGGCCACAGGTGCGTGACCGCGTCTTCGGCCGCACCGACGCGGTCTCCACCGAAGGCGAGCGGGGCCGCCGCGCCGCCGACTTCGTCGACGTGTACTCAGGACACGCCCGCTTCACCGGAGACCGGCAACTCGCGGTCGCCACGGCCGAGGGAATCGAGCAGCTCAGCGCCGACCGGATCGTCGTCGCAGCCGGTAGCCGTCCCGCGGTGCCGCCGCCGGTCGCCGAGTCGGGTCTGCCCTTCGAAACCTCCGACACCGTGATGCGGATGGATGTCGCGCCGCGGCACCTCGCCGTGCTCGGCGGCGGGTACATCGCCGCTGAACTCGCCCACGTGTTCTCCAGCACCGGCAGTGAGATCACGATCATCGAGAAGGCAGGTCGCCTTCTCGGCGGCCCGCAGGACGAGGCGCTGCGGGACACCTATACCGAGATGATGCGCGCCCGTTACGATCTGCGCTGCGGTACGGAACTGACCAAGATGTCCGGCGCGCCGGGCGATCTGGTCCTCCACCTCGACGACGGGACCGAGGTGCGGGCCGACACGTTGCTGGTGGCGATCGGCCGAACCCCCAACAGCGACCACCTCGACGTGCAGTGCGGCGGCATCGACACCCACGACGACGGCCGCATCGTCGTCGACGAATACTGCCGCACCACCGCGCCGGGCGTGTTCGCGCTCGGCGATGTCTGCACCGCGATCCCCCTCAAACACGTTGCCAACCGAGAAGCCGCGGTGGTCCAGCACAATCTGCTCAACCCCGACGACCTGCACCAGGTCGACCACAGCCTGGTGCCGTCGGCGGTGTTCACCAACCCTCAGATGGCCTCGGTGGGCGCCACCGAACAGAGCTGCCGCGACGACGGCCGCGACTACCGGGTGGGGGTGGCACGGTACGAGGACGTCGCCTACGGGTGGGCGATGCAGGATCACACCGGGTTGTGCAAGGTCCTCACCGAGGCCGAGTCCGGCCGCATCCTCGGCGCGCATGTGATCGGCAGCCAGGCCGCCTCGTTGATCCAGATCTTCGTGGTGGCCATGAACTTCGGTATCCCCGCCGGCGACCTGGCACGGCGCCCGTATTGGATCCACCCCGCGCTCAGCGAGGTCGTGGAGAACGCACTGCTCAATGTGAGGAGACCCAGCACATGACCGAATCGGACCGCGGAGAACCACTCGTGCTCGTCCTGTTCGGGGCCCGCGGCGATCTGGCACGGCGCATGCTGTTCCCCAGCCTCTACCGCCTAGCTGCCAAAGGCCGCCTGCCCGACAAGTTCGCCATCATCGGATCCGGCCGCACCGCCCCCGACAGCGACGATCAGTTCCGCGACGACATCAGCCATGCCATCGCCGAGGACATCGACGAGCCGGACAACGAGATTCTCGATGATCTGATGTCGCGGTTGAGCTTTCAGGCTGCCAGCGACGACGACGGCTCCGATCTGGCCGAGGCTGTCCGCGCCAAGGCGACACAGCTCGGCGACGGCGCGCGGACGCTGGTCTATCTGTCGGTGCCGCCGACCGCCATGCAACCGCTGATCGGCATGCTCGGCCGGCAAGGCTTGGCCGAGGAGGCACGGTTCATCGTCGAGAAGCCATTCGGCACCGATCTGGAGTCGTCCCGGGAGCTCGATCAGGCCCTCAAGGCGGTCACCGACGAGGATCACGTCTACCGGATCGACCACTTCCTCGGCAAAGAGGCAGTACGCACCCTGATGGCGCTACGGTTCGCCAACGGTGTCATCGAATCCCTCTGGAACCGTGAGCATGTCGAGTCCGTGCAGATCGATGTGCCCGAGCAGCTCGGCATGGAGGGCCGAGGCAGCTTCTATGAGAAGACCGGATGTTTCCGCGACATGGTGAGCACCCACCTGTGTCAGGTGCTCGGCGTTGTCGCGATGGAGCCGCCGTCCGGTATGGGCGCCCGCTCACTGCGGGACGCGAAGTCGGCGGTGTTCGAGGCGATGCGACCGCTCGATCCCGCGCGGGTCGTCTTCGGCCAGTACGACGGATACCGCGACGAGGAGGACGTCGCCGACGACTCCGGCGTCGAAACGTATGTCGCGCTGGAAGCGTTCGTGGACACGCCCCGCTGGGAGGGGGTGCCGTTCTATCTGCGAACCGGCAAAGCCATGCCGGTCGACCGCAGGGCCGTCACACTGACCTTCCGCGACCCCGCACCTGCCACGTTCTCCGATCCGCCGCCCAACCGGCTGGTGCTCGACCTGACCGACTCCCCGAACGCCGCCTTCGACCTGACCAGCATGCGGCCGGGTCCCGGCTTGACGCCGCAACAACTCACCGTGACAACCGGAGTGGCCGACCCGAACCTCGAGTCCGACGCCATGGACGCCTACGAGCGCCTGCTGCTCGACGCGATGCGCGGGGATCAGACCTTGTTCGCCCGCGCCGACGAAGTCGACCGACTCTGGCAGATCTGCGCACCGGTGCTGGACAACCCCCCGACCGCGCTGAGCTACGAGCGCTGTTCATGGGGTCCCGAACCCGCGCTGCAGCTGCCCGGCCCGGCGGGCTGGCGGCTGGCCGATGACTGACTTCCCCTCGGTCGCCGAGCACGGCCTGATCGGCGACCTGCGCACCTGCGCGCTGGTCGGAAGCGACGGCAGCATCAACTGGTTCTGCGCCCCGCGGTTCGACTCCCCCAGTGTGTTCGGCGCGATCCTGGACCCGGAACGCGGCGGCAGCTGGACGATATCCACCGCGCGCAAGGACAGTCGCACCCACCAGTTCTACTTTCCGCAGTCCGCGGCGTTGATCACCCGCTTCCTGACCGCGGACGGTGTGATCGAGGTTCACGACTTCATGCCGGTGCTACAGCCCAAAGACGAGGCCCACGTCCAGCGGTTGGTGCGTCGCGTCGTCGCGGTGCGCGGCACCACCACCGTCAGCATGGTGCTCGACGCCCGCCCCGATTACGGACGCCGCCGTTTCGACGTGCAGTCGGGGAATAGGACTGCGCACTTCCGCCTCGACGATTTGGCGATGCAGTTGCGTTCGTCGGTGGACCTGACCGTCGACGACACCGTGGTGGCCGCCGAATTCGAGTTGAAGCCCGGGCAGACCGCCGAATTCGTCCTCGAGGTGGGTGAAACCTGCGGCGGCGATGCCCCCCAGCACCGCCCGAGCGTCGACGAGCTCTTCGACGGGACGATTCACTTCTGGCGGTCCTGGCTGAAACACTCGCGATACCAAGGCCGTTGGCGGGAGATGGTGGAGCGCTCGGCGATCACGCTCAAGCTGCTCACCCATGAACCGAGCGGGGCGATCATCGCGGCACCGACCACCAGCCTGCCCGAGGACATCGGCGGGGAACGCAACTGGGACTACCGCTACGTGTGGATGCGCGACGCCGGCTTCAGCCTGTACGCGCTACTGGCGCTGGGCTTCCACGACGAAGCACACTCGTTCATCGGCTGGCTGTCACGGCGGCTGGGCTGCGGCGACCGGGAAGCAGACGGTCTCGGCCCACTGCGGGTGCTCTACGACATCGACGGCAACGAACCACCGCCCGAAGCCGAACTCGATCACCTGCGCGGCCATCTGGACTCGCGGCCGGTGCGGGTCGGCAACGCGGCGGTCGGCCAGCTGCAGCTCGACATCTACGGCGACCTGATCGACTCGGTGTATCTGTTCAACAAGTACGGCCCCGGGATCAGCTACGACGCCTGGTCCGATGTCGTCTTCGTCATCGACTGGCTGATCGACAACTGGGAACGCGCCGATGCCGGCATGTGGGAGATCCGCGACGAGGAGAAGGCGCACACCACGTCGCGGCTGATGTGCTGGGTCGCGGTGGAGCGCGCCATCCGCATCGCCCGCCACCGCGGTCTGCCCGCCGATCTGGTGACGTGGTCCTCGGCGCGCGACGCCATGTACCACCGGATCATGACGAAGTCGTGGAACACCGACCTTGAGGCCTTCACCCAGGTGGAGGGCGGTGATCGACTCGACGCAGGCGTCCTGCTGATGCCGATGGTCAAGTTCATCTCGCCGGCTGATCCGCGCTTCCTGTCGACCCTGGCGGCCATCGAGCGCGAGTTGGTCACCGACAGCCTGGTGTTCCGGTACCAGCCGGCCACCGACGGTCTCGACGGCGACGAAGGCACGTTCTCGTTGTGCACGTTCTGGTACGTCGAGGCGCTGACCCGGTGCGGTCGCCTGGCCGATGCCCAACTGGCGCTGGAGAAGATGTTCACCTACGCCAACCATGTGGGCCTCTACGCTGAGCAGGTCAGCGCCACCGGTGACCAGGTCGGCAACTTCCCGCAGGCCTTCACCCACCTGTCGTTGATCAGCGCGGCGATCAACCTGGATCGC
Organism: Mycolicibacterium poriferae; assembly: GCF_010728325.1. The sequence goes on along the minus strand of NZ_AP022570.1, from coordinate 1,023,866 downwards.
GCGCTCGGTTGACGTGTTTCGCAGAACCGCACGAGGGAAAGTAGGACTCCCATGACGATTGCACAGCGCGAGCGGGCGGCCCTGGTGGCGACGCTCAGGGAACAGGCCCCCGACGCTCCCACCCTGTGTGACGGGTGGGACGCCCGGGATCTGGCCGCACACCTGGTGGTGCGGGAACGGCGGCTGGATGCCGCGCCCGGCATCCTGATCCCGGCGTTCGCCGATTACACCGAACGGGTGCAGAAGAATGTGGCGTCCTCCACCGACTGGGACGAGCTGGTCGGACAGGTCGCCTCCGGCCCGCCGCTGTATTCGCCGTTCAAGCTGCTGGACCCGATCGCCAACGTCGCCGAGATGTTCATCCACCACGAGGACGTCCGGCGCGCCCGCCCCGGGTGGGAACCCCGCCCGCTCGACGAGCAGACGGCGTCATCGCTGCGCCGCCCCGTTCAGATGATGGCGCGCATGACCCTGCGGCGAGCACCGGCGACGGTGGTGCTGGCCACCCCCGACGGCGACACGTTGGCCACCCTGGGCAAGGGCGGCCCGCGGGTCCAGGTGACCGGTGATCCCGGCGAGTTGCTGATGTTCGCCGCCGGCCGGGACGAGGCGCGCGTCGAATTCGACGGGTCCGCCGAAACGGTCGCCGCGGTGAAGAACTCCCGCGCGGGCCTCTAGGCTGGACAACCGTGAGCCCCGTGGATTTCCGTATCTTCGTCGAACCCCAGCAGGGCGCCGGCTACGCCGATCAGCTGGCCGTCGCCCGGACTGCCGAAAGTGCCGGGTATTCGGCGTTCTTCCGGTCGGACCACTACCTCGCGATGAGCGGTGACGGTCTCCCCGGGCCGACCGACTCCTGGGTCACCCTGGCCGGCCTGGCCCGGGAGACCACGACCATCCGGCTGGGCACGATGGTCACCTCGGCCACGTTCCGCCATCCCGGTCCGCTGGCGATCTCGGTGGCCCAGGTCGACGAGATGAGCGGCGGAAGAGTGGAATTCGGCCTCGGTGCGGGCTGGTTCGAGGCCGAGCACCGCGCCTACGCCATTCCGTTCCCGCCGCTCGGCGAGCGGTTCGACCGGCTCACCGAGCAGCTGGAGATCATCACCGGACTGTGGGGCACACCGGCCGGTGAGACCTTCGACTATTCCGGCACCCACTACAGCGTGGCCGAGTCACCGGGGCTGCCCAAGCCTGCGCAGACACCGCACCCGCCCATCATCCTGGGTGGCATGGGCGCCAAGCGCACTCCGGCGCTAGACCGCGCGGTTCGCCACCGAGTTCAACATCCCGTTCGCGCCGTTGGACGGCCTGATCCAGCAGTACGCCCGGGTGGCGGCTGCGGTCGAGGAGGCCGGCCGCGCCAAGGATTCGCTGACGTACTCGGCGGCCTTCGTGCTGTGCGCCGGGCGCGATGACGCCGAGATCGCCCGACGCGCCGCGGCCATCGGGCGCGAGGTCGACGAACTGCGCTCCAACTCCCCCGCCGTCGGCACCCCCGACGAGATCGTCGACAAGCTCGGCCCCTTCCTGCAGGGTGGTGTCCAGCGCGTCTATCTGCAGGTTCTCGACATGTCGGACCTCGAACACATCGAGTTCATCGCCGAGACGGTCGTCCCGCAGCTTCGCTGACCCAGCACTCCGCACGCTTGCGCGGTTACTATCGGTGCCCGTGACCGGCCCCGACAGTGACGATGCGCCGAAGCCGGCGTGGCACAACCGCACGTCGACGCTGCTGGGGGTCAGCGCCGCGGCACTGGCTCTGCTCGCTCTGCTGATCGGCGCAATCAGCTACGTGACCGGCCAGGCCAACGAACCCGAGCCTGCGCCGATCGACTTCGTCGAGCCCACGTATTCGGTGACCGACAGCAGCACGCCGAACTCCGGGGCGCCCGGGACCACCGAGACGATCACCAGCACGAGCCCTCCGGTGACCACCGACATCAACCCCGAGGAGACGACGCCGACGACCACCGAGTCCGGTCCGTCGACGATCACCACCCGCCCGCCGCGCACCCGCGAGACCGATGTGGGTCCGACGACGCGGGAGCGCCCCAGGCTGACGCGCAGGACCACGCCCAGCGACGAACCCTCCGAAAATCCCTAGCCGCAGCGCCTACTATCGGGTTTCGTGGCGCGCTACGGATCCGACGACGATCAGAACTACTACTCCGACGACGACCCGACCCGCCTCAACACCGGCGGTTACAGCGGGTACGGCCAGCCGGGGCCTGCGGAGTCCGGCGAGGTGCCGTGGTACCGCAAACCCGTCGCCCTCGTGGCGTTCGGCGCGCTGGGGGCAGTACTGATCGCGCTGATCGTCTACGGTCTGGCGCGCTTGATCACCGGTGACTCCAGCCCGGGCACCGACACCACCACCACACCGTTGACGCCGCTGACGTCGACCTCCGCTCCGGCGGTGGTGCCGCCGCAGACCGTGACCGAGACGGTGACACCCTCCACCACCGAGCCAACCGGGCCGACGTCGACGACTACCACCACCGCGCCGACGACCACCACCACCACAACGACGACGACCACCAGCCCCAGTGTCAGCACGAGCACCAGCACCGTCACTCAGACCGAGACCCAGACCGAGACGGTGACGGAGACACCCCCGGCCCCCTGAGTCAGCGGCGCGACGAGTACATCGCGACCAGCGCTTCCGCGCTGCGCACCGCGGCCCGGCAGGCCCGGGTGGTGAACGGGTCGTTGAGGGGATGATCGGCGCGTCTGCGCCACCGCTGCGTCGCGGCGAACGCCGCCCGGGGGCCGTCGTCGGCCGAGTCCGGTCCGAGCCCCAGCCTGCTGGCCGCATCGGTACCCGCGCCGCCGATGATCCGCCGCAGCGAGACCATCTCGTCGTCGGTCAATGTGGTTGCCCGGGAACGTAGTTGACTCAACAGCCGCAGCTCCTCGAATGCGTGGGTGTCGGCCAGCAACGGGTCGATGTCGGCGACGATCTGCGCCGAGGCCGACAGCGGATTCGCGGTGACCATCCGGCGCAGGGACAGCAGCGCGGTGTGCGCCTTCAACGCGTCCGACCGTTGGGCGAACTGCTGGTCGATGACCTCGCGCAGCGCCACCAGGCCGCTGCGTTCGAGAAGCTCGTCGGCCAGCGCCACCGAGTCGGTGACCCCGGCCTGCAGCACGACCACCGAGATCCGGATGCCGAACATGCCGAACCGGTCCAGCAACGCGCGGCGGGTCGCCGCGTCCAGTGGCAGCGGGCTGTCGTCGCGGACGAACCGGTCGGCGGACAACATCGCCTTGGCCAGCTCGGCGGGGTCGACGTCAGCCAGTTTGCGCAGCGCGGCGAACTCGTCGTGGCGCAGCGTGCGCGCGGTGAGCGCGAGCAATCCGGACACCGGTACCACCGCCTGGCAGATGCCGGTCTTGTCCATCTCGGTGGTGAACCGGGTGGCGACCTCGTCGGCGGACAGCATCGCATCGATCCGCCCGGCCCCGATCTCGTCGGCGCGTGAGGCCACCCCGATGACGCCGAGCGCGCCGGTCGCGCCGCCCACGAGCATGCCGATCTGTTTGAGCAGGGCGATATCGGCGGCGTTGAGGGTGCGCAGCAGGAACACCACGGCGTCGACGCGGGGCACGCCGTCGTCGGGAACCAGCAGGCGCAGCGAGCGCTCGGAGACGTCGGGGGACAGCGACGAGGTGCCCGGGGTGTCGATGATGGTGGCGTCGACCAGGGCGCCGGCCGGCCACTCGACGTCGAGATCGACCACCTCGGCGGCGTCGAGATCGGCGAGATCGAAGGTCAGGCCACCCTCGCGCACGATGGGGACGTTGCGCCGCCTGCCGCCGCGTTCGTTCGCGGTGACCCGCGGAGTGGGCCCGTACCGGAACCACGTGACGATGCGGGTTGCCTCTGTCGCGTCGGTGGGCGCGATGTCCTCCCCCACCAGCGCATTGACCAGGGTGGATTTCCCGGCCTTCAGCGTTCCGGCCAGCGCGATGCGAAGCGGTTGGTTCAGCCGCCGACCGATGCGGTCCAGTTCGTTGTGCACGTCGGCACGCTGCCGGTAGGCCGGTTCGGCCTGGTAGGCCCGCACGACTCCGGCCAGGATGGCGCGGACCTGGTCGCCCGCGCTCATCGCCCGGGCGTGGGTTCGGCGCAGTGGTCGAGCACCTGGCTCAGGATGCTCAATTGGCGTTGCAGCTCCTTGATGCGCGAATTCCGTTCGTTCTCTTCGACTTTGGCAGCCGCGATGGTCGCCTGCAGCGATTCGTTGAGCGAGCGGGTGGTCTGGGTGGCGATGTCGCGGTAATGGTCGCGCAGCTGCCGCTGGATCTCCTTGAGCCGGTCACGGGACTCCTTGGCCACCACGAACGCGACGTCGTCGACGAACCGGCGGGTGTTCAGTTTGGCCTCGCTGCGCACCCGCACCATGCGGTTCTCCATGTTCTCCCGGTAGGCCGCGCGGCCCATCAGGGCCCCCGCGCCCAGCGAGATCGGATTGAACATGCCCAACCCGGCCAGCGAGGTCATCATGCCGAACATCAGCACACCGCCGTAGGACCCCTGCAGCCCGATGGTCGCCTTGCGGCCCCTGCCGACCGGTTTGGCCTCGAGCTGCTGGGGCGCCTTGATCTCCCCGAACCCCGCGCCCATGATCCGGGCGCTGATGGCGGGCACCTCCACCGAGTCCACCCCGGCGCCGACGAACGTCTGGGCCACCTCTTCGGCGAGCACCTCGGCACGCTGGAAGGCCCACACGAAGTTGTCCCCGACCGCGGTGGCGACGGCGTTCTCGAGTTCGGCGCCGATCTCGGCCCACACCCGCGTCGGATCACAGGAGTCGATCACCTTCTCGGTGTGCTGGGTGATGGCGCGGAAGCGGCCACGCAGGTCGTGTTCGATGTCGGCGGTGAGGTCGGCGATCCCGTCGTTGAGGATCTGTTGCCACAGCGCCGTCTGCGCCAGGGCGTCCTGCGCTTCGGCCTTGCGGCGTTCCAGGTCGGCGCGCAGCGCCTCGCGCGCGGCGGGGTCGTCGAGCGCTTCCAGTTCGGCGCCCACCGCGAGACGTAGATGCTCTGCCGCCGAACGGATCTCGGCCAACACCTGATCCCGGATGCGGTCGTTCTCGCGGGAGGCCACCTGTTCGGACAGGAAGTTCACCAGCGCCGGGAAGTTGGACTCGGCGTTGAGTTCTTTGTCATTGGTCTTGATCGCGTGGCTGCGCAGCACCGAGGACACCGGGATGATCGGCACCGCCACCCCGGCGTGCTGCAGGTGCCGCTCGTCGGCAGCGACGACGTCACGCCAGTACGGGTACAGATCGGTCTTGGTCGCCACGATGCGGGCGACCGGGCAGATCTGCACCGCCTGGCGCAGGAAGGTCATCTCGGGTTCGGTGAACTCCTGGCTGGTGTCGCTGACCATCAGCACCGCATCCGCGTCGGGCAACAGGCCCAGCGTGGCGGACAGATGCGGTTGACCGTGACCGCCCACCCCGGGGGTGTCGATGAACGCCAGTCCGCCCTTGAGCAACGGGCTGGGCGCGCTGACCTCGGCGCGGATCACCCGCCGTCCGCGGGCCAGCGGATGGAAGCGCAGATCGGTTCGCACGTCGGCGGTCGGGATGTCGATGAGTTCGGGTTCGGCGCCACCGGGACGTTCGACGACGATGCGGGCCGAGGGCTGCTCGGCGTGGGTCACCACGGTCGGCAGCACCGTGGACTCGTCGTCGGCGACCCGGGCAACGGGGACGTTGAGCAGTGAGTTCAGCAGCTGGCTCTTGCCCTGCTTGAGCTGCCCGGCGATGACCACCCGGATCTGCGGGTCGGTGATGCGGGCTTTGGCGCGGGTCATCCGGTCGACGAGGTCGCCGCGTTCGTAGGTGCCGGCGATCGCGGCGGTGTGCTCGATCAACTCGACGATGACCTTCACATCGCGGCGCCCGCCGGTCGCAGTGCGGCGCTCGGGCTGGTGATTCGGCTGACTCATGACACTCCTAGCGAACCAGGACCATATCGCGACGATGTGGCGGGACCTTCTCGATCCCGCCACACCGCCTCGGTGATGGTCCGTGCGATCAGAGCAGACTCATGTCGTTGTCGATGTCGGTGATGATGTCGTTGCTGATGTCGGTGTCGATCGACGTCAGGTCGTCATCGGAGTAGTCCCGGTTGTCCGAATTGTCCTGGCCGGAGTTGTCCGACATGTCGAACGCATCGCCGCCGGTCAGGACGTCGCCGTCGACCACGGTCGTGGTGTCGGTCGCGACGTCCCCGTCGTCGATCACCACCGCCGAGTCGTCACCGGAGTCGACCTCACCGATCACCGGGCCCTCGTTGTCGGTGACGATGTCGCCGCCGCCGCTGGTGGTGTTGCCGTTGTCCTCGACGTCGTTTCCCTCGCCGATCACCACGTTGGACCCGCTACCGGCGAGCACATCACCGGAGTTGGCGCTGTTTCCGTCGCCCTGCACGGACCGGTCGCCGGTCAGGATGTCGCCGGAATTGTCGCCGCCGGTCGCGACGGCGTCGTCACCGGTGGCCACCGGGCCGGAGATGTCACCGTCGGCGATCACCGCGCCGTCGGTGGCGGTGTTGGAGGTCTTGTCGCCGAACGTGATGTCACCGAAGCCCAGGTTCAGACCGCCCTGCTGGGAGTTGGCGCCGGAGGACTGCTCGGGGCTCAGCAGCGACGTGTCGTTGTTGCTGGCCCAGTCGGTGTCGTTGCGGCTGGCGAACTCGGTGTCGTTGCGGCTGGCGAACTCGCTCTGGGTCTGCGGGGCCCAGGTGGTCTGGGGCGAGAACGGGGACGCGATGTTGTGGTGCTCGGCGACGGCGCGCTGCAGCCCGACGATCGGGTCGCCGCCGCCCAGGACGGCGCCGGCGGGAGCCGCGGTGGCCGCGATGGCCTGCAGCTGGGCCGGGTTGACCGGGGGCAGCCCGGCGGTGCGCATCGCCTCCTCAGGATCGGCGACGAACTCGGCGGCCGAGGCCGGGCTGCGGAACAGGTTGATGATGAACTCGATCAAGGCGTTCATGTCGGGGTCCTCTCACTGGGGGTTCGCCGTGTCCGGCGAGGCAAGAACCACGCTATGGCTCCGAACAGACCCCGAAAACGGGGCGACCACCCCTTCTTGGGGGATCAACGTCAGGGGTCTAGGGGGAGTCCCCATTAGGGGATTAGGGGGTGGCGCCGGGGTACGTCTGCGCGCGCTGTCACTGCCCGAAGGCGTCGAAACCGCTGCCCTGGTGCGGCAGGTCCTCGAGGTCACCCGCGTCAACTGGGCCGTCGAGGCCGTCGAGCGGTGCCGATACCGCGCCCAGCCCGTCGTCGAACCAGTCTCGGCCGACGACGGCGTCGTCCATCGCGCCGACCGGGGCGGGCATCCCGTCGGGGGCGTCCAGGACGTCGTCGAATGCGCCGAGGCGGTCGGGGACGTCCGAGGTGTCGGAGAGGTCTGAGGTGTCGATGACCTCGCGGCCCGCCGGGGCGAGGTCATCGCCGGTGATCTGCGCGGGCAGTTCATCGCCGAAGGCGTCGAACGCCGACACGGCCTGCCCGCTGGTCCACACGTTGTCGTCCATCGCCCCGGCCGACATCGACTCGGACACCACCGGGATGAGACTGTTGACGTCCACCCGTGTGACATCGGTCAGGTGCGCGTCGGCGATGGCCCGCTCGGGGTCGGCGGCGTAGCGGGCCGCCGCTTCGGGGTCGCGCACCAGGGACAGCACGAACTCCAGCAGCGGGTTCGCCATGACACGTCCTACCTTCGCTCGCAGCTCACGGCGGGCTCAGACCGCCTCCGGTCCCCGATCGTAATGACGATTGCCGGTGCGGAGATCGGTGCTGGCACCCCTCCCCATCGAGGGTCCGGTTAGGGGCTTGCGATTAGGGACTCGGGGTCACTAGGGGCTTGCCCGGAAATGACGGCTCGGGCGGCTAAGGTGTGTCGAACAGAGCAGGGAGGTGCGAGTGAGTGACTCACTCGGGTTGTCCGTGGGGACGACCAATCTGGTGGCCACCGCCGCCGGTCGATCGACCGTGATCCGGCGCTCCGTGCTCACCGTCTATCCCGACCGGCCCGCCGAGGTCGGGGTCCCCGGGGAGAACCCGAACCTCGACGTGCCGCAGCCGGACAGCCTGGTGCTCACCGGCTTCGTCGAGCGGGTGGGCGACCCCATCCCGCTGGTAGCCGCGGACGGCTCTGCACACCAGGCCGAACGGGTGCTGGCCGAAGCCCTCGACGCGATGGCGCGGGCGGCCGGTGGCGGATCCCCCGTCGCGATCGCGGTGCCCTCCTATTGGGGTCCCGCGGCGGTCGGCGCGTTGCGCGGGGCATTACGTACCGTGCCGGCCCTGGCTCCGGGCGGGGTGCCCGCCGCGCTCGTCCCCGACTCGGCCGCCGCGCTCACCGCGCTGCAGGCCGCCCCCGGGTTGCCGACCACCGGTGTGGTCGCGCTGCTGGACTTCGGCGGTACCGGCACGTCGATCAGCCTGGCCGATGCCGGCGCCGGATTCGCTCCGCTGGGAGAGACGGCGCGCTTCGCCGAGTTCTCCGGCGACGGTGTGGACGCGTTGCTGCTCAACCATGTCATCGCGGCCTCTGCCACCGACGCCGACGATCCGGCCGGCACCGCGGCGGTCGGCTCGCTGGCCCGCCTGCGGGCCGAGTGCCGGCTGGCCAAGGAACGGCTGTCCACCGAGACGTCGACGAGTGTCAGCACGCAGGTGCCCGGCTTGCCGACCGACGTGCGGGTCACCCGGGCCGAGCTGGAGAACCTCATCGACCAGCCCCTGTCGGGCACCCTGTTGGTGCTCGAGGACAGTCTGCAGCGGGTCGGGTTGAGCGCCGCCTCGCTGGCGGCGGTGGCGACCGTGGGTGGCGGAGCTCAGATTCCGCTGATCACCCAGCGTCTTTCGGAGCGGCTGCGGGTGCCGGTCATCACCACCCCGGCGCCGCAGACGAGCGTCGCCGCCGGCGCCGCCCTGGTCGCCGAGCGGGGGCTGACCTCCGATGCCACGACCATGTCCGGGGCGGCCGACAGCCCCACCGGGATCGCACCGGCGGCCTGGGCGGCCGGCACGGCCGGGGCCGCGGCCACCGAATCCGCCGCCGACGGCGCGCCGTCGGCCACGTTCCGCGCGTTGGCGTGGTCGCAGGACGATGCCAGCGGCCAGGAGCCAGTCCCCTACGTGGGCGACGACTACACCTTCGAGGGCACCGAGGCGCGCCCGGCGATGGCGTTCGATGCCGAACCGGACACCGACTACACCGAGCCGGCGCCACTGCCCTGGTACAAACGCCCACCGGTGCTGTTCGGCGTCGCGGCGGCGGCGGCGCTGCTGGCGGCCGGCGGGTTGGCCGTCACCCTCACCTCGAACGACGGAGACACCGGGCCCTCCGACACCCCCACCGGGGAGAACGGGGAACCGGTGGCCCCGCCGCCGCCGGTCACGGTCACGGTCACCGGCTCGGACGGGTTGCCGACGACGTCGGTGTTCACCCCGCCACCGCCGACGACCACGACGACCAGCCCAGCCTCGGAGACCACGTCGACCACGAGCCCGACCACCGAGACGACCACGACGACCACGCAGCCGACGACCACCACGACGCAGCCGACCACGACCACCACCCGGACCACCACGACCCGGCCCACGACCACGCGGCCCACCACGACGGCCCCGCCCCCCACCACGACGGCGCCGCCCCCGGAACCCGAACCCGAGCCCGAGCCCGATCCGGTCACCCCGGATGCGGGAGGGGACGTCACTACGCCGCTGGCTGCGCCGCCGCTGTCGCCGTGAGGGTTCCCCCGGCCGCGCGGGCCGCGGTCGCGAGTCTGGCCGCCGCGCCCACCGAGCCGGTGGTGATGGCCGTGACCGGCGGCATCGGCACGGGGAAGTCCGCCACGCTGGCCGCCGTGCGCGCCGCACTGGCCGCCGCGGGCGTGCCGGTCACACCGCGTCCGCCGCGCCCGGGCGAGGAACCTGGCCAGGCCGTCGTCGTCGACGACGCGCACCTGCTCGACGACGACGCGCTGCAGCAGATGACTGCGTTGGTACTCGACCGCACCTGCACCGTGGTGGTGGCGGCCGAGCCGCTCGCGCACCGTCCGGCGCTGCGCACGCTGGTCACCGCCGTGCAGCGCGAGAGTCCGGTGCTGGCGCTGTCCGCGCTCACCGCAGCTGAGATCGCCGACGCGGCCGCCACCATCCTCGGGACCGAGCCGTCGCCGGAGCTGATCCGGACCCTGACGACAGCGACCGGCGGCCTGCCGCTGCTGATCACCGCGGCACTGAGCGAACCCGGCACCGACCCGGTCGCTCTGGCCCGCCGCGCGGAGCACGCGCTGACCGAGCGGCTGCGCTGGTGCAACGATGCCGTCCTCGACGCGGTGGTGGTGCTGTCGCTGTCCGGGGAGCTGGGCGCGGCCGACCTGGCTGCCGCGATGCGGATCGAGGTGCCCGACGCGGTGGCGCTGGTGGACCGGGCCCGGGCCAGTGGACTGCCGGGCCCGTCCTTCCCCGACACATTCCTGCAGCGCGTACACCACTGCGCGGCGCACTCCGTCGGTGCCGCGCGCCACCGCCAACTCGAAACCACGCTTCTCACAACGCAACTCGATTCCGCGTCACTGTCGGCCGAGCTGGCGCTCCAGCTGGCCGAGCACGGGTTGCAGGACGCTCGTCTCGCGCGGACGCTGACCGACCTCGCCGGTCGGCCCGACACCACCCCGACCCGGGCGGCGCGGCTGTTCCGTGCCGCTCGCTCAGCGGGCGGCGCCAACGTCAGCGCGGCACTGGCCGACGCGCTGGCCACCTCGGGTGACCTCGTGACGGCCGGGCGACTGGCCGAGGAATTGCTCGGCTCCGACGGCCGTGACGAGCGCGTGGCCGCCGTCCGGATCGGGGCCGCGGTGGCCGCACACAGCGGGGCCATGGTCCAGGCGGCCGACCTGTACCGCTGGCTGGGCCCACAACCCGATCCGGTCGTCGCGGCCAACGGGATCCTGGCCGGCTTCGCGACCGGCGACCTCGAACTGGCCCGGTCGGCGTTCGGCGGGCCCGCGCAGGGACCGCCCACCTCGGCGTCCCGGGCGGCGCGCTGTCTCGGTGACGGCGTTCTCGCCTCCGTCGACCAGCCTTATCTCGAGGTGATGTCCGTCCTGGGCCGCGCGTTGGGCGTCGATGCGGACCGGATGCCGATCGGGGTGGACAGTGCGGCGGCAGTGGCCGCGCTGGCCGCGCTGCACGGCGGGGATCCGGTGCGCGCGCGCAGTGTGCTGGCGCGCGCGCTGCACGGCGGGGACGGTCCCGCAGGCCATGAGCTCAGCGGCAACGCTCACAGCCACGTCTACAGCCACCGGCATCGGCTGCTGCAGGGGTGGTTGCGGATGCAGGACGGTCAGCTGCGCGCCGCCGGCACCGACGCCCGTACGGTGTTGAGTGCCCCCGACGGGCGGTTGCCCCGACGCGATGCGCTGTGGGCGCACGCCCTGAACACCGCGATCGCTCGCCGTGCCGGCGACAGCGGAGCGCTGCACACGCACTGGCACGCGGCGATGGAGGTGCTCGTCGAGTGCTCGGTCGACGTGTTTTCGGCACTGCCGGTCGGGGAACTGTGGGTGGCTGCGGTGCTGCTGCGTCGCCAGGACCGTGTCGAGCACCCAGTGCGCGAGGTGTTCACCGCCCTCGAATCGCTGGGGAACCCCGCGCTGTGGTCGGTGCCCCTGCAGTGGGCCGGCGTGCACGCCGGAATCCTGGCCAACACCCCGGACGCGGTCGCCCCGTACGGCCAGGCGTTGACTGCCGCCGCCGCTGAGAGCACCTATGCGCGGGCCCTCGCCACGGCCGGTCGCACCTGGTTGCGGGTACTGGCCCAGCGCGTGGACACCGACGACGTGACGGCCGCGGCGCGCAAGCTCTGTCAGTTCGGGCTCACGTGGGAGGCGACCCGGCTGGCCAGTCAGGCCGCGCTGCACTCCCCCGATGCCCGGGTGTCGGGCGCGATGCTGCAGCTGGCGCGTGACCTGAAACACACCATTGCCGCCGACGAGTCCGCACTGTCGGAACGCCCGTCGGCCGGCACCCGCCGCGGCGAGGTCGTGCGGCCCGCGACGCCCACGCTGTCCGACCGCGAGCGTGAGGTGGCCGAGCTACTGCTGCTCGGTCGCCCCTATCGGGATATCGGCAGCCAACTGCTCATCTCGGCAAAGACCGTCGAGCACCACGTCGCCCGCATCCGGCGGCGGCTCGGCGCGGAGTCACGGTCGGAGATGCTGTCGATGCTGCGCGCCCTGCTGGACACCGCGCCGGCCGGCTCCGATCCCACCTAACCGGTTAGTTAGGTCAGCCTTCGTAGCGGGCTTTCCCGCCCGGATGCAACTATGAGCAGGCACCGAGCTAAAGTTACTCACCGGTAACTTTGTCTAAGTTACCGACGGGTAACCACGAAACCGGAGGCGCGTGTGGATACGCAGATGCTGATCAGGATCGTCGTCGGGGTCCTGATGACCGCGATCGTGGGCGTTTTCGCGGTCAAGCGAGTGCTGTGGCTGACGAAACTGATCCGGTCGGGCCAGCCGATGAGCGAGTCCAACAACCGCAAGGACAACCTGCGCAAGCGGATCACCACGCAATTCGAAGAGGTCTTCGGGCAAACCCGGCTGTTGAAGTGGTCGATCCCCGGTATCGCCCACTTCTTCACGATGTGGGGCTTCTTCATCCTGGCGTCGGTCTACCTCGAGGCGTTCGGCCTGCTGTTCGACCACGACTTCCACATCCCGCTCATCGGCCGCTGGGACGCTCTGGGCTTCCTGCAGGACTTCTTCGCCGTTGCCGTGCTGCTCGGCATCATCACGTTCGCGATCATCCGCCTGACCCGCGAGCCCAAGAAGCTGGGCCGCGAGTCCCGCTTCTACGGTTCCCACACCGGCGGCGCGTGGCTGATCCTGTTCATGATCTTCAACGTCATCTGGACCTACGCGCTGGTCCGCGGCGCCGCGGTCAACACCGACGCGCTGCCCTACGGCAACGGCGCATTCTTCTCCCAGTTCATGGGCTGGATCATGGCCCCGCTGGGTTACACCGCCAACGTGTGGATCGAGACGCTCGCGCTGCTCGCCCACATCGCGATCATGCTGGTCTTCCTGCTCATCGTGCTGCACTCCAAGCACCTGCACATCGGCCTGGCTCCGATCAACGTCACCTTCAAGCGGATGCCCGACGGTCTGGGCCCGCTGCTGCCGGTGGAGTCCAAGGGCGAGATCGTCGACTTCGAGGATCCCGCCGAGGACGCCGTACTGGGACGCGGCAAGATCGAGGACTTCACCTGGAAGGGCTATCTCGACTTCACCACCTGCACCGAGTGCGGACGCTGCCAGTCGCAGTGCCCGGCGTGGAACACCGGCAAGCCACTGTCGCCCAAGCTCGTGATCATGAACCTGCGCGACCACATGTTCGCCAAGGCGCCGTACTTCCTGGACGGCAAGGAATCCCCGCTGGAGAACACGCCCGAAGGCGGCCTCGGTGAGGAGCTGCGCGGGGAGAAGAAGTCCGAGGAGCACTCCCACGAGCACGTGCCCGAGTCCGGGTTCGAGCGGGTCATGGGCTCCGGCCCGGACCAGGCCACCCGGCCACTGGTCGGCACCGCCGAAGAGCTGGGTGTCATCGACCCCGACGTGTTGTGGTCCTGCACCACCTGCGGCGCCTGCGTCGAGCAGTGCCCGGTGGACATCGAGCACATCGACCACATCGTCGACATGCGCCGCTACCAGGTCATGATGGAATCCGAGTTCCCCGGCGAGCTCGGCGTGCTGTTCAAGAACCTGGAGACCAAGGGCAACCCCTGGGGCCAGAACGCCAAGGACCGCACCAACTGGATCGACGAGGTCGACTTCGACGTGCCGGTGTTCGGTAAGGACGTCGACTCGTTCGAGGGCTACGAGTACCTGTTCTGGGTGGGCTGCGCCGGCGCCTTCGAAGACCGGGCCAAGAAGACCACCAAGGCCGTCGCCGAACTGCTGGCCACCGCCGGCGTGAAGTATCTCGTGCTCGGCGAGGGCGAGACCTGCAACGGCGACTCCGCGCGGCGCTCGGGCAACGAGTTCCTGTTCCAGCAGCTCGCCGCCCAGAACGTCGAGACGCTCAACGACCTGTTCGAAGGCGTCGAGCGCGTCGACCGCAAGGTCGTCGTGACCTGCCCGCACTGCTTCAACACCCTCGGCCGCGAGTATCCGCAGCTGAACGGCAACTACACCGTGTTGCACCACACCCAGCTGCTGAACCGGCTGATCCGGGACAAGAAGCTGGTCCCGGTGAAGTCCTCCGAGAGCGGCATGGACATCACCTACCACGACCCGTGCTACCTGGGCCGCCACAACAAGGAGTACTCGGCACCGCGCGAGCTGATCGGCGCCTCGGGCGCGAAGCTGACCGAGATGCCGCGCCACGCCGACCGCGGCCTGTGCTGCGGCGCCGGCGGTGCGCGCATGTGGATGGAAGAGCACATCGGCAAACGCGTCAACGTGGAACGCTCCGAAGAAGCGGTCGACACCGGCGCCTCGGCGATCGCCACCGGCTGCCCGTTCTGCCGCGTGATGATGACCGACGGCGTCGACGACGTGGCAGCGACCCGCGACGTCGAGAAGCCCGAGGTGCTCGACGTGGCCCAGCTGCTGCTGGGATCGCTCGACAAGGGCAGCGTCACGCTGCCCGAGAAGGGCACCGCCGCCAAGGAAGCCGAGGAACGCGCAGCGCGGATCGCCGCCGAGGCACCCGCGGCACCGGCGGAGGCGGAGCCAGAAGCCGACGAGGCGCCCGAGCCGGCGGCCAAGTCCGACACGGCTCCGGCCGAGTCCAAGCCGGTCACCGGACTCGGGATGGCCGGCGGAGCCAAGCGACCCGGCGCCAAGAAGACCGCGGCACCAGAAGACAAGGCCGAGGCTCCGGCCGCCGCCCCCGCCAAGGGGCTGGGCATCGCCGGCGGCGCCAAGCGACCGGGCGCCAAGAAGGCCGCTCCCGCCAGCCCTGAAACGTCTGCTGAGACGTCCGCCGAGACGGCGGCTGCGCCGGCCAAAGAGCCGGAGGTCAAGGGGCTGGGCATCGCCGGCGGCGCCAAGCGACCGGGCGCCAAGAAGGCCGCCCCGGCCAAGGCTGAGACAGCTGCCGCGGAGCCTGCCGAGGCACAGGCCGAAGCTCAGACCGAGGCCAAGCCGGAGCCCGAGGTCAAGGGGCTCGGGATCGCGTCAGGGGCCCGTCGTCCGGGTGCGAAGAAGGCGCCGGCGGCCAAGGCCTCACCCAATGAGGGCGAGCCGACGGTCGTACAGCCGCCGAACGTCGACCCCGACCACGTCGAGGCGGGCACCGAAGCACCCGACAGCGCTGATTCCGACCGCGGGCTCGACGCCACGCCAGAACCCGAGGTCAAGGGCCTGGGGATCGCCCCGGGCGCGCGTCGCCCCGGCGCGAAGAAGGCCGCCGCCCCAAAGGCTGCACCGAAGCCGGCGCCGGAGGATGAGCCTGCTGCCGAGGAATCCCCGGCTGAAGGGTCTCCGGCCGAGCCGGCGGCCGAATCGGAGCCGCCGACCACGGCGTCACACGGTTCCGGCAACGGTGAGGCGCGAGTCGTCGGCGACGAGCCGCCGGTGAAGGGCCTCGGCATCGCCAAGGGCGCACGCCGCCCGGGCAAGCGGTAGGTCAATTGACCCGCCTGGCCGCCGTCGCGTTCGCGACGGCGGCCTCGCTGTTTCGGGGTCCGGTGTGTTGGGGCCCAGTGTTTTCGGCCGGGGTGTTCGCGGCCGCAGTGTTTTGGGGCCCAGTGTTCTCGGCCGCAGTGTTTTTCGCCGCGGGCCCCGCGACGGCGCAGGCCCCCGCACCCGAACCCTCGGCCGGCAGCTGTGTCCTGATCGACACCGACTTCGACATCGACGACATGATGACGATCCCGACCGTGATCGGAGCCCGCCACGTCGCGGCCGTCGTCGCCACCGAGGGATACACGGTGCCCGCCCTGGGCGCCCCGGCGGTCGAGCACCTGATCGACCACCCCGGCCAGCGCGCGATCCCGGTCATAGTCGGCGCGGCCACCGAGCGGTCCGAGGCGGACATCGCCGCCACCTTCGGCGACTACGTCCTCGACTACCGGGCCCTGATGAGCCGCGTGAACAACGCCCTGCCCGCCGCCCTGCCGCCCGCCGCCCCCCGACGACGAGGTACGACGGGTGAGCGAGGCGGTCGCCGGGTGCACACGGGTGGATGTGCTGATCCTGGGCCCGTTCTCGTCGTTCGCCGGCTACAGCCCCGCGATCCGGCCCAAGATCGGGCGGGTCGTCATCACGGGCCGGCCGCCGGCCGGTGATGCAGAGCTCGAGGCGGGCGAATCCTTCAACTGCGTCTACGACCGCGCCTCCTGCGAACAGGTCTTCGACCGGCAGCTTCCCGGTCTGGACCACGTCTTCGTCGACGTGCCGCGCACCGACTGCGACACCACCCCGAACAAGCCCGGCTGCCAAGGCCGCGTCTACGGGCCCACGCTGGCGATGGTGCGGCAGCTGGCGCCGACGGGCCTGCCCGGCTCTCTCCGGCAGATCCTGCTCGACGATTC
Organism: Mycolicibacterium poriferae; assembly: GCF_010728325.1. Next base: position 1,007,280 of record NZ_AP022570.1, on the reverse strand, counting down.
GGCGACGTGGGCCCTCGACACGTGGGAGCGGTCCGGCTACGGCGGGCGGACCATGTTCTGGGATCAGTCGACGGCGCTGGCATTGCTGGATCCCGCGCTGTTCCGGCCGGTCGGGGCCCATCTGGAGACGGTGCTCAGCCCGCAGGAGTTCCAGCGCGCCTGGGTCGAGTACACCAACCTGTCGGTGTCCTACCGCTAGCGCTGGTGTGAGCCACCGGCAAAAACACGTGGACAACCGTGGGAGAATTGTCGACGTGACTACCCATCCGGCGCCGTGGCAGGCGAGCAGCGGCCATCACGCGCGCCAGCGTGTGTTCACGCAGTCGAGCAAGTTGCAGGACGTTCTCTACGAGATCCGCGGCCCGGTGCACGAGCACGCCTCCCGGCTGGAGGCCGAGGGGCACCGCATCCTGAAGCTCAACATCGGCAACCCCGCCCCGTTCGGGTTCGAGGCGCCCGATGTGATCATGCGCGACATCATCCAGGCACTGCCCTATGCGCAGGGCTATTCGGACTCCAAGGGCATCGTCAGCGCCCGCCGCGCGGTGTTCACCCGCTATGAACTCGTCGACGGGTTCCCCCGCTTCGACATCGACGACGTCTACCTCGGCAACGGTGTCTCCGAGCTGATCACGATGACGCTGCAGGCACTGCTGGACAACGGCGACCAGGTGCTGATCCCGGCGCCGGATTACCCGCTGTGGACGGCGTCGACGTCGCTGGCCGGCGGCACCCCGGTGCACTACCTGTGCGACGAGACCCAGGGCTGGCAGCCCGACATCGCGGATCTGGAGTCCAAGATCACCGACCGCACCAAGGCGATCGTCGTGATCAACCCCAACAACCCGACCGGAGCGGTGTACAGCCGCGAGGTGCTCACCCAGATCGCCGACTTGGCCCGCAAGCACGAACTGATGCTGCTGGCCGACGAGATCTACGACAAGATCCTCTACGACGACGCCGAGCACATCGCGATGGCGTCGGTGGCCCCCGACGTCCTCACGTTGACCTTCAACGGCCTGTCCAAGGCCTACCGGGTGGCGGGCTACCGGTCCGGCTGGCTGGTCATCACCGGCCCCAAGGAGCACGCCACCAGCTTCATCGAGGGCATCAGCCTGCTGGCCAACATGCGGCTGTGCCCGAATGTGCCCGCGCAGCACGCCATTCAGGTGGCGCTCGGCGGCCATCAGAGCATCGAGGACCTGGTGCTGCCGGGTGGCAGGCTGCTCGAGCAGCGTGATGTGGCGTGGGAGAAGCTCAACGAGATTCCCGGGGTGTCGTGCGTGAAACCCGAGGGCGCACTGTACGCATTCCCCCGCCTCGATCCCGAGGTCTACGACGTCGCCGACGACGAGCAGCTGGTGCTGGATCTGCTGCTGCAGGAGAAGATCCTGGTAACCCAGGGCACCGGGTTCAACTGGCCCACCCCGGACCATCTGCGGATCGTGACGCTGCCGTGGTCGCGCGACCTGGCCAATGCGATCGAGCGACTGGGCAACTTCCTGGTCAGCTACCGCCAGTAGCGGGCTGCCGGGCGGGTGCCGCCGAGGGTGACCCGCGCCGTGACGCCCCGCCGAACGTGACGCGCCGCCACGGTGAGCGCCGAACGTGAAACCACGGCGACGGTGAGCACCGAGCGTGAACCTACTGTCACACTCGGCGCGCGCTCACACCCGCCGGTGCGCTGCGGCGCGACCTCTACCCTGTCCGGGTGGCGCACTCGCACTCTCACTCCCATTCGCTGAGCGGTCCCTCGCCGGTCGGGCCGCTGGCGGCCAAGGTCGTCGTCGGGCTGCTGGTGGCCACCGGGGTGGCGGTGCTGCTCGGCGCGGCCCTGCTGTGGCCGAGCGGCGACAAGGCCGACATCCCGCTGCCGTTCCAGAACGCCACGGGCGCGGCGGTGACCACGGAGTCGGGTCGGGTGTTGTCCAGCGGCACCGAACCGTGCGGCAGCCCGTCGGCCGGCGCAGTCCTGACCGCCGATCCCCTGCCCGCCCCACCGGACAGCGGCACCACCTGCGTGCACACCGTGGTGGCCATCGAATCGGGCCCCAACCAGGGCGCCCGGACCCTGCTGGAGTTCGGCGGCGGACCGGGTCAGCCCCGCCTGGCCGCCGGCGACGACATCCGGATCAGCAGGCAGGTCGACGACCTGGGCACCACCACCTACGCGTTCTACGACTACGAGCGCACCTGGCCGTTGATCGCGCTGGCCGCCGTCTTCGCGGTGGTCGTCGTCGCGGTCGCCCGGTGGCGCGGGTTCCGCGCGCTGGTCGGCATCGTCGTCGCGTTCGGCGTGCTGGTGGTGTTCCTGCTGCCCGCCCTGCGGGACGGGGCGCCCGCCGTCCCGGTGGCGCTGGTCGCCTCGGCGGCGATTCTGTACGCGGTGATCTACCTGGCACACGGCGTCAGTCTGCGCACCAGCGCGGCGCTGCTCGGCACGCTGGCGTCGCTGCTGCTGGCCGCGGCGTTGTCGTGGGGCGCCATCGAACTGGCGCATCTGACCGGGCTGTCGGAGGACACCAACAACGAGGTCGCGGCCTACCTGGGCAACGTGTCGATCACCGGGCTCCTGCTGGCCGGGTTCATCATCGGCTCCCTCGGTGTGCTCAACGACGTCACCGTCACCCAGGCGTCGACGGTGTTCGAGCTCGCGGCCCTCGGTGACGGCGCCGACCGGCGGGACGTGTTCGTCGGCGCGATGCGGGTGGGCCGCGACCACATCGCCAGCACCGTCTACACGCTGGTGCTCGCCTACGCCGGCAGCGCGTTGCCGCTGCTGCTGCTGTTCAGCGTGGCGAACCGGTCGCTCGGTGACGTGCTGACCAGCGAGAGTGTGGCCATCGAGATCGCCCGATCGGCGGTCGGCGGTATCGCGCTGGCACTGTCGGTGCCGCTGACCACCGGCATCGCCGCGATTCTGGCGACCCCGCAGCGCGGCCACTGACGGGTCACGTTTGCGCCCTGGGCGCTCGGGTATCCGTCGGCGGTGAGCCAGCCCCATCACGAATCGGACGTGACGTTCCACGTGGACGGACGGCGCTGTTCGCTCCGACTCGATCACCGCGTGACCCTGCTCGACGCGCTGCGCGAGCATCTGGATGTGACCGCACCGAAGAAAGGGTGTGATCACGGTCAGTGCGGGTCGTGCACCGTTCTCGTCGACGGCCGTCGCCTGTTGAGTTGCCTGACGTTCGCCGTCGCGTTCGACGGGGCCGACGTGACCACCGCGGCGGGTCTGGCCGGCGACGGTGAGCTGCATCCGATGGCGCAGGCCTTCCAGGACGAGGACGCGTTCCAGTGCGGGTACTGCACCCCGGGTCAGATCTGTTCTGCGGTGGGGATGTTGGACGAGCACAAGTCCGGCGCGCCGAGCTATGTGACCGACGAGCTCGAGGGCAGCCCGGAGCTCACCGACGACGAGATCCGGGAGCGGATGAGCGGCAACCTGTGCCGGTGCGCCGCCTACCCGAACATCGTCAACGCGATCGGTCGGGCGGCACAGCAGTGAAGGCGTTCGACTACCACGTCGCCACCAGCCCGGCCGATGCCGTCGCCACCTTGAGCGGCCATCCCGGCGCCGCGTTCCTGGCCGGCGGCACCAATCTCATCGACCACATGAAACTCGGTGTCGCCGCGCCCGATCTGCTTGTCGACGTCGGCCGCCTGGATCTGACCGAGGTGGAAGCCAGCGAAGACGGCGGGGTGCGGATCGGCACCAATGTGCGCAACAGCGACCTCGCCGCACACCCCCTGATCCGGTCCCGCTACCCGATGCTGGCGCGGGCACTGCTGTCGGGTGCCTCCGGTCAGCTGCGCAACGCGGCGACCACCGGCGGGAACCTGCTGCAGCGCACCAGATGTGTGTACTTCCAGGACGTCACCACGCCGTGCAACAAACGCTCGCCGGGCAGTGGCTGCTCCGCGATCGGCGGATATCTGCGCTACCACGCGATCCTCGGCGCCTCACCGGAGTGTGTGGCCGTACACCCCTCCGACATGGCCGTGGCAATGAGCGCGCTGGATGCCGACGTCGTCGTGGAGGGCGCCGACGGACCACGACGCATCCCGATGACCGAGTTCCACCGGTTGCCCGGCGACGCGCCCGACCGCGACACCGTGCTCGACCACGGCGAGCTGATCACCGCCGTCGAACTTCCGGCACCGCCGACCGGCGCGGTGTCGGAGTACCGCAAGGTGCGCGACCGCGCGTCCTATGCGTTCGCGCTGGTGTCGGTGGCCGCTGAACTCAGCGTCACCGGAGCTGAGATCACCACCGCCCGCATCGCACTCGGCGGAGTGGCACACAAACCCTGGCGGGCGAGGCGCGCCGAGGAGGTCCTCGTCGGCGCACCGGCCGAACCGGAGACGTTCCTCGCCGCCGCAGACGCGGAGCTCGCCGACGCCGAGCCGTTGCCCGGCAACGAGTTCAAAGTCGAGCTCGCCCGGCGCACCCTGGTCGCCCAGCTGCGGGCGTTGACCGAGAGAGCCCGGCGATGACACTTCTGCAGCCCAGTTCGATCGGCAGCCCGGTCGCGCGCCGCGACGGACATCTCAAGGTCACCGGCACCGCGCCGTATGCGTTCGAGCAGCCCGCCGAGGCGGCGGTGTATCTGCATCCGGTGCAGGCCACCATCGCCCGCGGGCGGGTGACTGCAATGGACAACACTGCGGCTCAGGAGCTTTCGGGTGTCGTGGACGTGCTGACCGTCTTCGACGCGCCCGAACTGTCCGACACCTCCGACGGTGAACTGACCATCCTGCAGGACACCGAGGTGCATTACCGCGGGCAGCTGATCGGCGGCGTGGTGGCCGAGACCGCCGAGATCGCCAGGGAGGCCGCCGCGCTCGTCACCGTGCGGTACGACGAGGATCGCCACGACGTGGAGCTCACCGCCGACCACCCGGGCCTGTACACGCCGGAGTCGGTGAACCCGTCGTATCCGACCGACACCGCCGACGGCGACGTCGACGCCGCGCTGGCCTCGGCCGAGTTCCGCGTCGACGCGACGTACACGACCCCCATCGAACACAACAATCCGATGGAGCCGCACGCCTGCATCGCCCGGTGGGAGACCGGGGACGACGGCCCCCGGGTGACGCTGTACGACTCGACCCAGGGCACGCACGCGGCACGTTCGGCGCTGGCCCCCGTCTTCGGTCTGGAACCCGAGCAGTTGCGGGTGATCGCGCCGCACGTCGGTGGAGGCTTCGGCTCCAAAGGGGCGCCGCACAGCCACAATGTGCTGGCGCTGATGGCCGCGCAGCGCGCCGACGGGCACCCGGTCAAGCTGGCGCTGACGCGTCAGCAGATGTTCTCGCTGGTCGGGTACCGCACCCAGACCATCCAGCGGCTGCGGCTCGGCGCCGACGCCGACGGCCGGCTCAGTGCGATCGCGCACGACGTCGTCGAGCAGACCTCGGCGGTCAAGGAGTACGCCGAGCAGACCGCCGTGACGACCCGCAAGATGTATGCGGCGCCCAACCGGCAGACCTCGCACCGACTGGCCGCTCTCGACGTGCCGGTGCCGTACTGGATGCGTGCACCCGGCGAATGCCCGGGCACCTACGCCGCCGAGGTCGCGATGGACGAGTTGGCCGTGGCGTGCGGCCTCGATCCGATCGAGCTGCGGGTGCGCAACGAGCCCGACGTCGACCCCGAGTCCGGCAAGCCGTGGTCGAGCCGGCGCCTCATCGACTGTCTACGCCTCGGTGCCCAACGGTTCGGATGGGCCGACCGGGACCCGCGGCCCGGCAAACGTGTTGTCGGACAATGGCTCACCGGCACCGGCGTGTCGTCGGCGACGTATCCCGGCATGGCCATGCCGGGTAACTCAGCCCGCATCACCTATTCCGCGGAGGGGGTGTACACCGTCGCCATCGGCGCCGCCGACATCGGCACAGGGACGTGGACCACGCTGTCCCAGATCAGCGCCGACGCGCTGGGGTGCGAGCTGGCCGCGATCGAACTGCAGATCGGCGACAGCGCGCTGCCGCCCGCGTCGGTGGCCGGCGGGTCGTCGGGTATCACATCCTGGGGTTCGGCGATCGTCGCGGCGGCGCGCCAGTTCCGCACCGATCACGGAGATCCGCCGGCTATCGGCGCCAGCACTGTCGCGCAGGCCCCGGAGAACCCGGACGCCGAGAAGTTCACGGTGCAGTCGTTCGGCGCCCACTTCGTCGAGGCGCACGTCAACCGCGACACCGGCGAGATCCGGGTACCGCGCATGCTGGGCGTGTTCTCGGTGGGTCGCGCCATCAACGCCCGAACGCTGCGCTCACAGCTGATCGGCGGGATGACGATGGGTCTGTCGATGGCGTTGCACGAGGGGAGCGTTCGCGATCCGCGCTTCGGCCATGTGGTGACACAGGATTTCGCCGAGTACCACATCAGCGCGCACGCCGACGTTGCCGACGTGGACGCCATCTGGCTCGACGACGTCGAAGAGCACTTCAACCCGATGGGCTCACGCGGGGCCGGCGAGATCGGCATCGTCGGCGCGGCGGCCGCGGTCGTCAACGCCGTCTACCACGCCACCGGGGTGCGGGTACGCGATCTGCCCGTCACGCTGGACAAGGTTTTTCCCGGGTTGCCCTGAGCCTCAACGCTCCAGCAGGTCCAGCAGGTACTGCCCGTAGCCGGACTTCAGCAGGGTCTGGGCCCGGGCGGCCAGCGCCTCGTCGTCGATGAACCCGACCCGCCAGGCGACCTCCTCGGGCACACTGATCTTCAGCCCCTGCCGGCGTTCGATCGTGCGCACGAAATCGCCTGCATCCAAAAGTGAGTCGAAGGTGCCGGTGTCCAGCCAGGCGGTGCCGCGCGCGAGCACCTCCACCGACAACCGGCCCTGGTCGAGGTAGGTCTGGTTGATCTCGGTGATCTCGTACTCGCCGCGCGCGGATTTGCCGAGCGCGCGGGCGATCTCGATCACGTCGTTGTCGTAGAAGTACAGGCCGGGCACGGCGTAGTGGGACTTGGGTGTGGCGGGCTTCTCCTCCAGCGACAGCGCGGTGCCGTCGGGGGCGAAGTCGACGACACCGTAGGCCGACGGGTTGGCCACCCAGTACGCGAAGATCGCACCGCCGGAGACATTCTGGAATCGGCGCAGACCGGTACCGAGTCCGGGCCCGTAGAAGATGTTGTCCCCCAACACAAGCGCCACCGAGTCGGTGCCGATGTGGTCGGCGCCGATGACGAACGCCTGGGCCAGCCCGTCGGGCTGATCCTGCACCGCGTAGCTCAGGTGGACCCCGAACGCCGATCCGTCGCCGAGCAGCCGATGGAATGCCGGCGCGTCATGCGCGGTGGTGATCACCTGGATGTCGCGGATGCCGGCCATCATCAGCGTGCACAGCGGGTAGTAGATCAGCGGTTTGTCGTACACGGGCAGCAGCTGCTTGCTGACCCCCTTGGTGATGGGATACAGCCGGGTGCCCGACCCGCCGGCCAGGATGAGGCCGCGCATCAGCTCACGAGATCCTCATCGGTCAGCTCGGTGGCGGCCAGGGCGGCGTCGAGGTCGTCGTGCCGGAACATCGACGTGACATGGTCGTGGACCACCCGGAACGCCGAGGCTCCCGGACCGGCCTCGCCGGTGACCGACACGACGCGCTGCTCCACGACGACGACACCGTCGTGAACGTAGACCCGGCCGGGTTCGAGCTTGTAGTCGAGCTTCTCGGCCCAGTCCCGCAGCGCCTGGTGGCCCTGGGCCGCGCCGTGCGGATCGCCGATCTCGATGTCGTCGCTGGACAGCGACAGCAGGGTGTCGACGTCACCGGCGTTCAGCGCGTCGTGCCAGGCAAGGACGGTGGCCATCTCGGAAGTGGTCATGCTCGGAGCATAGGCGGCTCAGTAGGGCGTGCTGGCCAGCCAGGCATCCCACACCGCGGTGTCGCCGAACACCTGCAGCCCGGCGTCGGCCGCGGTCTTGCGCCGCACGGTCGCCAACAGCAGCTCGGTGACGGGTCCACGCAACGCGACACTGCCCTTGCTGTGGCTGTGCGACCAACCGACGCCGTCCTCGTCGTGGACGATCGTCCACTCGCCCGTCGGCCCGAGCGCTTCCTCGGTGGCGTGCAGGTGGATGGACTGACCGCGGTCCAGCCGCGGTGGATGCCGACGGGCGACGCAGGTGCGCTCGATCCACTCGCTCAGCGCATCACCGGACAACTCCGGGGACAGGTCGTAGTCCGTGCCGAGCGCCATCGCGGCGTCGGCGCGGTGCACGGTCGCTTCGTGCAGGCGCCGCCGGATCCACCAGCCTGCCGGGCGCGGGCCGAGGAAGGTCCACACCCGGGTGTCGGAACCCACCCGGTCGACGGCGTCGAGGACCATCTGTGCACCGCTGTCGAGCCACTGGGCGGCCGCGTCGCGATCGTCGGGCGGGCGCCCGTCGGGCACGTCGCGGGGGTCGAGGGGCTCGTTGCGGCGGTCGATGATGATCTGCGCGGCCCAGCGGTTCCCGCGCCCGACGTGGCGGAACAACTTCTCCAGGGTCCAGTCCCCGCACGTGGGCACCGGGGTGTCCCGGTCACCCGATTTGATCAGGTCCCCGAATGCCCGAGTCTGCTCGAGCAGCGCTGCCCGAAAATCCACCTCACGAACCTATCGCGGCGCGGGCCGCGCCGAGCCTGATCGGCAATGTCGACCAACCCCGCAGCACCCGGGTGTCGCGGCGGCTGCCCGCCCCGGCCAGCCGGGCGTCCGGGTAACGCTCGAAGAACGTGCGCAGGCCGACCTCACCCTCGGCGCGGGCCAGCGCCGCCCCCAGGCAGAAGTGCCGGCCCCCGGAGAAGGAGAGATGCTTACCGGCGTTGTCGCGTTCGACGTCGAAGCGGTGCGGGTCGGCGAACACCTGGGGGTCGCGGTTGGCGCCGGCCAGATAGATGATGACGAGCTCACCGCGCTCGATCGGGGTCCCGGCCACCTCGACGTCCCGGCGCGCGAAGCGGGCACTCATCTGCACCGGGGAGTCCAGCCGCAGGATCTCCTCGACCGCCGTCGGCCACAGCTCCGGGCGGGCGGCCAGCGTATCGAGGTGCTCGGGGGTGTCCAGCAGCATCCGGATCCCATTGCCGAGGAGGTTCACGGTGGTTTCGAAGCCGGCGGCCAGCACCAGACCGGCGGTGGCCTGCAACTCGCGTTCCGAAAGCCGGGCGGCCTCGTCGGAGGCCTGGCTGGCCTGGATCAGCTGGCTCATCAGGTCGTCACCCGGGTCGCGGCGCAGACGCTCCAGATGCCCCGTCAGCCAGGTGTTGAAGCCGACCAGACCCTCGTGGACCTGCATGTACTGCTGCCAGGACAACCCGATGTCCAGGCTCGGGGCACCAAGTTCCCCGAACCGCAGGATGTGCTGGCGGTCGCTTTCCGGCACGCCGAGGATGTCGCTGATCACTGCCACCGGAAGCTGCGAGCAGTACCGCTCGACGATGTCGACCACGTCGTCCCCGGACTCGTCGGCCAGCTTGTCGAGCAGCTCGTCGGCGGTCTGCTGCACGCGGTCGCGCAGCGCATTGACCGCCCGCGTGGTGAACACCGAGGACACCAGTTTGCGGCAGCGGGTGTGGTCCGGCGGCTCGATCGACAACAGCGACGGCGGCTCGATCGGATGCAGCAGCCCCGGATTGGTCTTCTCGTTGATCCAGCGCAGCGGTGTCGGCAGACCGGCACCCAGCGACGAGACCCGGAAGTCGTCGGAGCGCAACAGCTCGTTGGCCACCCCGTGGTCGACGGTCATCAGCACCGCGCGGCACCGGACGACGGGCCCCTGGGCGCGCAGTTCGTCGGCGAACGCGGCCGGATCCGCGCGCACCTGCGGGTCGGCGATCAGCCTGGCCTGCGGGTCTCCGCTGCGCCGCATCGCGAACTTGGACAGGCCGCGGATCACCCCGTGCAGGGCCACCCAGCGGATTCGCTGGCGAAATCGATCAGCTGCCATCACTCGAGCTTAAGCACGGGACGCAAGTCGTCCAAGCGATCGAACAGGTGCCAGATGTAGGACGACGACCCGTTCTCGCGGTGGGCGTGCAGGTCGGCCAGCTCGGGGTCGTTGCAGTAGCTGTCGAAGGCCTCCTTGGAGTCCCACTCGACCAGGATCAGCACGGTGCGCGGTTCGATGTCGCCGGTCATCGACTCGCGGAACTTGCCCAGCGCGACGACCCGACCGCCGTGCTTGGCGACCTCGGCCGGCGAGCGCTTCGAATAGGCCAGGTACTCGTCGCGGTCGGCGACATCGAACAGATTCAGCGCGTAGACGGTCATGCCGCGACGCTACGCCGCGGACGGTTCCCCGATGGAGCGGCCCAGCGCGTACACCCGCCAGCCGGCCTGCAACCAGCGCGCCACGTCGAGGCAGTTACGGCCGTCGACAACGACTTTCGCCCGGACGGTGTCGGCCAGCGCGGCCGGGTCGAGGCCGACGAATTCCGGCCATTCGGTGAGCACCAGCACCGCGTCGGCTCGGTCGCAGGCCTCCACGGCGGAGGTGGCGTAGGTCAGCGTCGGAAACACGGTGCGGGAGTTGTCCATCGCCTTGGGGTCGTAGACGTTGACGGTGGCCCCGTTGAGTTGCAGCATGCCGGCGACGTTGAGGGCCGGCGAGTCGCGCACGTCGTCGGACTCGGGCTTGAAAGCGGCACCCAGCACGGCGATGTTGGCGCCCAACAGCGAGCCGCCACACGCTTTGGTGGTCAACTCCACCATCCGGGTGCGCCGGCGCATGTTGATGCTGTCCACTTCGCGCAGGAAGGTCAGCGCGTGGTTGGCGCCAAGTTCGCCGGCGCGGGCCATGAATGCGCGGATGTCCTTGGGCAGGCAGCCACCGCCGAACCCGAGGCCGGCGTTGAGGAAGCGGCGACCGATACGCGCGTCGTAGCCCAGCGCGTCGGCCAGCAGCGTGACGTCGGCGTCGACGGCTTCGCACACCTCCGAGATCGCGTTGATGAACGAGATCTTGGTCGCCAGAAAGGCATTGGCGGAGACCTTGACCAGCTCGGCGGTCTGCAGGTCGGTGAGCAGGAACGGCACCCCGTCGGCCAGCAGCGCGGCGTAGAGGTCGCGGACCGCCTCCTCGGCCAGTCTCGAGTCGCGTTGCACGCCGAGCACGATGCGGTCGGGATGCAGTGTGTCGTGGATGGCGAAACCCTCGCGCAGGAACTCCGGGTTCCACGCCACCTCCACCGTCACACCGTCCGGTGCCAGGTCTCGGGCGTGCGCGCCCAGGGCGGCGGCGGTGCCCACCGGGACGGTGGACTTGCCGATGATCACCGCGTCACGGCGCAGCTGCGGGACGAGGGCGTCGATGACGGCGTAGACGTGGCGCAGGTCGGCGGCGTACTCCCCCTTTTTCTGCGGCGTCCCCACGCCCAGGAAGTGCACGTCAGCGAACTCGGCCGCCTCCGCGTAGTCGGTGGTGAACCGCAGCCGCCCGGCGGAGATGTTGCGCTGCAGCATCTCCCGCAGACCGGGTTCGTAGAACGGCACGTCCCCGCCGCCCAGTTTGGCGATCTTGCCGGGATCGATGTCGACGCCGATCACGTCGTGACCGAGCTCGGCCATTCCGACGGCGTGGGTGGCGCCGAGGTATCCCGTCCCGAACACAGTGCATCGCATACCGCCCTCTATAGGGAGCCCCGATGATCGGGTTGCTACGCGACACTGATCGCCAGACCAACAGCGGGTGACGAACTCTGGCCGAACTCTGGCCGCGAGGGTGCAGCCACGGTAGCTCCGCCGTACTCACAACTACCGTGCGTGCACGCTGGCGGCGTCGATCAGGCCGGTGTCAGTCCTTGGCGCAGAAGACCAGGAAGCAGCCGTCGCCGTTGAGGTCGCCGGGCACGCCGCTGGACCCGCTGCGCGACGAGCCCGAGTCTCCGGAGCCGCGGCCACCGGAGCCTGAGCTGCCCGAGCTCGAACCCGAGCCGCTCCCCGAGCCTGAGCCGCTGCCCGACCCCGAGCCGGAACCCGAGCCGCTGCCGGGCCACTGCGGCCACTGCGGCACCTCGGGCACCTGCGGTGCCTGCGTCTGCGTGCGGGTCGGCTGTGGCGCCTGGGTGTAGGTGGGCTGCGGCGCCGAGGTCCTGGTGGGTTCTGCGGTGCGCGTCGGCTCCACGGTCCGGGTCGGCAGCTCGGAATCGTCGTCACCGTCGTCGTCACGCTGGCTGGGCCACTCCCAGATCCGGCGCGGCGGTTGCCAGTCGGGCCACTGCGGCTGCGGCGCCACGACCACCGGCGGCGGCACCACGACCGGGGCAACCACCGGCGGCGGGGGTGCCGGCGGCGGCGCGGCCGGGGCGGGTGCCGGCGGCGGGGCGGCGGGCGCAGGCGCGGGTTGGCGTTCCACGTAGACGGTCCGCGGAGCCTGCTGCGGCGCCTCCTGCACGACGGGCACCGGCGGCTTGATCGTCTCGGCCGAGGGCTGCTCGGGTGGCAGTTGCACGGCCTCCTCCACCGGCGCGGGCGCGGGGACCTGGCTGCTCGGCACGATGGCGCTCTGGGCCGGGCTGGGCCGCTGATCGGCGGTCGGGCGGATGCTGACCGCCAGCGAGATCGCCAGTGCGACGACACCGACGACGAAGATCGACGTCAAGGCACTGCCCACCAGCAGGAACGGCTTGCGGTCGTCCTCGACGGCGCGGGCCGCGGTCGGGGCATACTCGTCGACCTCGTCGACCTCGTCTGGCTCGCCCGTTGCCGGCGCCAGTTGGGTGTCGGCGGCCGCAGCGGCGTACACCGATCCCGCGGTCGGACCGTCCGGGTCCTGCGAGTAGGCCAGGCCCACGGTGGTGGCTTCGAACGCCGGCGCCGACGCACTGGCCAACGCCGCCCCCCGGGCCAACGCCAGCTCCGCGTCCTCGGGCGCGTTGACGGGAATGGAGACCAGATGCTCGAGGTGCGCCTTCACCGAGGCGATGTCGACACCGGATCCGACGACGAACATGGCCTGCGGCGCAGACTGCTGAGCGGTGACCGCGCCGGCGAGCTCGGTGAGCACCGCCATCGCGTCGGCGCTGTGCAGGCTGCGGCTGAGCACCTTGACCACCGAACCGTCGTCGGTCTGCACCACCGACAGCGTGGCGGTGTCGCGGTCGACGAACAGCAGCGCGGTCTTCTCGTATCCGACCGCTCGGCCCACGGCCTGCGCCAGCGAGGCGGCGGCATGGCCTTCCGAGACGAGCATGACGTCGTCGATGCCGTGCCGGGCCAGCGCGTCGCGCAGCGCAGTCGCCGCGGTGTGGTCACTCCACGTGACGCCGATCGAGCGCAGATGATGTCCGCCGGTCTCCGCACTCTCCCTGGTGCCCAGCACCGCCGAGACCACCTGCTCGGCGGCGTTTGCCGAGTCGTCTGCCGATGCCACGTCGAAGACGTCGTGGTCGACGGTGACCCCGTCGGCGTTCTCGCCCTCGACCAGCACCATGCGGACCGTCGTAGGTGTCATCGACACACCTAATACGATGTCCACCGGCCCTCCAATATTGTTTGCTGCCTGTGCCTGGAAGTTCCGGCCGCGCCGCACACGGCGAGCCCGCAACTAGTACTTCATCGCCGTGACCAGCCGCTGCGTTACACCGTCGGCGTGTTAGCTGACGGCGACGCAAATATGGTTCGGTACGCCGGTGGCACCGACTCTACAAGCGGCAGCCGAGTCCCGGCTGTGACGTGTTCGTCAGCTGGTCTTGATGAAGTTCTGATACGACCGCGACGGGGTCGGGCCGCGCTGGCCCTGATATTTCGAGCCCACCCGGTCGCTGCCGTACGGGTGCTCGGCGGGGCTGGTCAGCCGCAACAGACACAGCTGACCGATCTTCATGCCCGGCCACAGCGTGATGGGCAGGTTGGCGACGTTGGACAGTTCGAGGGTGATGTGCCCGGAGAAGCCGGGGTCGATGAACCCGGCGGTGGAGTGGGTGAGCAGACCCAGCCGTCCCAGCGACGACTTGCCCTCCAGGCGGCCGGCCAGGTCGTCGGGCAGCGTGCACCGCTCCAGCGTCGCACCGAGCACGAACTCGCCCGGATGCAGCACGAACGGCTCGCCCTCCTTGGGCTCCACCAGCGAGGTCAGGTCGTCTTGGCGCTGCGCCGGGTCGATGTGGGTGTAGCGGGTGTTGTTGAAGACCCGGAACAGGTTGTCCAGCCGGACGTCGACGCTGGACGGCTGGATCAGGCTGTCGTCGAACGGGTCGATGCCGAGCCTGCCGGCGTCGATCTCGGCCCGGATGTCGCGGTCTGAGAGCAGCACGGCACGAGCGTAGCCGCCGAGTGGGATGCTCGAACCATGACCACCAGCGTCGATTTCCACTTCGACCCCATGTGCCCGTTCGCGTATCAGACCTCACTGTGGATCCGCGATGTCCGCAACCAGACAGGCCTCGAGGTGACCTGGCGATTCTTCTCCCTCGAAGAGGTCAACCGGGTCGAGGGCAAGAAGCACCCGTGGGAGCGGGAGTGGTCTTACGGCTGGTCGCTGATGCGCGTCGGGGCGCTGCTGCGACGCCGCGATCCGGCCCTGCTGGATCGGTGGTACGCCGTGATCGGCCGTGAACTGCACACGCTGGGCGGCAAGCCCCACGATCCCGAGGTGGCGCGGCGGCTGCTGACCGACATCGGCGTCGACGCCGGGCTGCTCAATCAGGCGCTCGAGGATCCGTCCACGCATGACGACGTGCGCGCCGATCATCAGCGGGTGCTCGACGCCGGGGGGTACGGAGTGCCGACGCTGTTCCTCGACGGGCAGTGTCTGTTCGGGCCGGTGCTGGTGGATCCGCCGAGCGGGGCCGACGCGCTGCGGCTGTGGGACGTGGTGACGGGCATGGCCGCGCTGCCCCACGTCTACGAGCTGCAGCGCCCCAAGACCGCCGTCGACGCCGAACTGATCGGGCAGTCCCTGCGCCCGTATCTCGACGGCCGGGACTGGGTGAGCATCAACCGCGGCGAGGTGATCGACGTGGAAGGCCTGACCGGCGCAAGCTGACGCCGCGGGGGTGCTAGCCTTTCTGTTCGACCAGGCCGATGTAGTTCAATGGCAGAACATCAGCTTCCCAAGCTGAATACGCGGGTTCGATTCCCGTCATCGGCTCCACGGATGTCCGCCAGCGCACGCTGCACCCGCCCACCGGCTTTTTCTTTCCTCCGCAGGTGTGTCCACAGTCCGGCACGTTACTGAACCCCGGGGAAAGCTCTCGACCGAGAATCGAATTGCGCAGTACCCGCGTGGACGTCGGCACCTCTGGGGTGGCTCGTCTGCGACGCGACGACTCCGCCGGTCAGGTCAAGGGAGTACCCAGTTCGGGGTACATCGGGCGCAATCCGTTGCACGGCGCTCTCCGCAGCAGGCATGCTGCGGGGATGTCCTCGACCGTGCGGGAGGTCATATGCCGATCAAGTTCGCCCCGACGCGGACGTCGTCAGGACGCGGGCGTAACAACCGCGGCCAGGATGGCCGATCCCTCTCTGCGCTACTGACTGAGGCCCTGGCCCGCGCACGTACCGTCGTGGATGTCCCGCAGTGGTCTTCCTCGCCGGACGAGGATGAATACGGCCAGCTCGGGCAGCACGTCGACCTCGTCATCGCAGAGTTGCGTCGGCAGATGCAATTGGCCGCCAACGATCCGACCCGGATGGCGACCATCTGCGAGGTCACACTGACGTTGCAGCAGCTCGCAGCCAAACAACAGCAGCTGTTGGTCGAGGATCGCATCCGTTCACTCGGCAGCATCCGCCATCGGATGCGATTCACCGGGCACAACGATCCCGCGAGCCTGCTCAGGGCTGCTGCAGAGGCAGCGTGCAGGGCATCCGGTCTGGATCGCGCAATGGTGTTCAAAATCGACAGTGGCCGGCTGCACGCCACGTCCACATACTTTTCTTCCAACCAACAGTGGGCCGCAGACTGCCAGTCCCGCGCTGAGCAGATCGCGATACCGCTCGTGCCGGGAGTGCTGGAGGCGGAGGTCGTCCGGCGGCGGATGCCCGCGCTGGTGTCCGATGCACAGCAGGAGCCGCAGGCCTACCAGCCGATCGTGGGGATGCTCCGCACCCGGGCATATGTGGCCACACCGATCTTCGTCAACGGACAGATCGAAGCCACGTTGCACCTCGACGCCTACGACAGTGGTCGCGAACTCGACGCCTTCGACCGCGACATCGCCGCCGAGTTGGCTTTCTCCATCGGCCAGGCACTGGAGCGTGTCCTGACGCTGCAGCAGCTGATGCGGCAGCGTGCCCTCCTGGAGACTCTGACCTACCAGACCGAGGCGCAGCTCCGCACCATCGTCGGCTCAGGCGAATTGACCGACGTGGCCATGAGCCAGCTGGCTGTGCAGCCCGATCTGGTGCACGAGCCGGCCACCGGAGAAAACCGCGCCGCGCACTCGATGAGATTAGTGCGCACCCTGACCCGCCGCGAGCTCGAAGTTCTGCAACTGATGAGCACCGGCGCGACCAACGCCGACATTGCGGCACAGTTGTTCCTCGCCGAGGGCACCATCAAGACCCACGTCAAGCGGATTCTGCGGAAGCTCAACGTCGGCAACCGAGGGCAAGCTGTCGCGCACTACACCACCGTGATGCAGAACAGGGGCCACCTCTGACTCGTTTCGCGGGGCCCAGTACTACGAAGCGCGACCCGCGGTGAGCGGCTGACTGGCCCGGTCGACGGGTCAGCCCGGTGTTCGACGGCAGCGGAGGCGTGGAATGCCCTGCTGGACAATCGATACCGTCACAAGGCCAGTACCCCGGAGAACGATCCGTCACAGTAGATGAGCGGCTCACCCTGCTTGCCGGTCCGGATGTCGGTGATGACCCCGATCAGGATGTCGTGCGTGCCGGCCGCCACGACGCGGTCGACGTCGCACGACAATGACACCAGGCTGTCGGCGAGCCGGGGAACGCCATCTGGCGTGTACTCCCAATCGCCCGCCGTGAATTTCTCGGCGCCCCGGGCACCGTCCATGCCGGCGAAGCGCCTCGCCAGGGTGCAGTGTTCCTGGCCGAGGACGTTGACCGCGTACCGACCCATCGACTTGATGGCCTCACTCACGACGAGGTTCTTGTTGACACAGCAGAGCAGGCTGGGTGGCTCTGCGGTCAGCGACGTGACCGCTGTGGCCGTAATACCCAAAGGGCCTTTCGGACTCGGCGCCGAGATGATGCTCACTCCAGCGGCGAGGCGACGCATGGCCGTCCGGAACTCGTCGGCGCCGACCGTGGTTCGCGTGAAACCATTCACGCTGCGGACTTCCACATTCTCAGGCCCGCACTGTGCGGATATGCCATGGAGGCTTGGACATTGACGCGAAGAAACCTGTCGGTCAGTGCGGCGATCTTGTTGGTCTCCAGCCACCACAGAAAATTGTGTCGACGCCAGGGGCGCAACGCGCGGCGGATTGCGGCATCGGGGTCCTGACCGTGCATCACGGCTTCTGCGCCGATGACACC
The DNA here is from genome assembly GCF_010728325.1 of Mycolicibacterium poriferae. Next base: position 989,837 of record NZ_AP022570.1, on the reverse strand, counting down.
ACCGATCGCCGCGGAGACCATGCCGTCTGCGTAGTAGCAGGGCGCTCCCCCTGAGTACATCCGCTTGAGCTCCAGGGTTCCTGGTTTGGAGCGTGCCACCTTGCCCCACGACGACGCCGGGACCAGTGCACCTGCCAGGGTCTCAGCTGCGTCGTCGACCATCAGTCCCAGCGCGTTGGCGACGCCATGCAGTTCCGCGGTCATGGTCGCCAGTTCGGCGTCCTTGTCGAAGCCGGAATCCGCGTCGACGACTCGGGCGAAGATGCCGTACCACGTCGAGCGGGGCGACAGCGGGTCGGCGAACGGGGTGAAGTATCCGACGTCGATGATGTCATTGCGACGAATCAGCGGAGCGAAGGTGGTATCCCGTTGCAGAGGGCGCGAAATCCCCGACTCCGCTTCGAACATCGGCGCTTGCACAGCCAGGACGAGCCGCTGCGGCCGGCTCGAGTCACCACCCAGCAGTGTGGGTTTGGTGGTCGCATTCACCAACAGCGGCCGTGTCCCGGCAGCGTAACTCCGCAGGTGCGCAGCCGATTCCACCATGTCGTCGACGTACTCGACGGGATGCTCGGCCAGCAGTTCGCGCAGCCCCGCAACCAGGCGGCTGTTGCGCATACCGTAGACGAGCGGGGCTGCATTGCCCCTGCTTCCGCCCTGCCAGGGACCCGAATCGCTGAATGTCCACTCACCGTTTCGGTCGATGGCCATCGCGGCGGTCTGGCGGTGGGCGACAGGTCCGGGAAGGCTGGTGCCTGTCGCGGCCTGCAGGAGGGTCGCATGATCGACACCGACGGCTGAGCTCAGGAAATCAGCGGCGATACCACGCAGGCTGACCCCGTTGATGAGTCGGCGCGACTCTTTGGCTGGCGGCGCAACCAGGGTGATCTTCCCTTCGAACTGGGGATGCTTGGCCAGCTGCGCCGCGAACGTTTGAGCGCCGATACCGTTTCCTGCGATGACAACAGAGTCGTAGGACGGTGGGCGCGTCCCGGTGGCCGGCACGTACCGGCTGACGAACCGTTGCACCGACTCGTTCCGGTGGCGAGTCTGCGCCTTGCCGGATGCGTCGACGAGGGACATCACTGACCTCCTGAGGGTGGCGATTCCGCTGGCTCGTGCGGGCGAAGCGAAAGGGCATCGCGCCATCGATGCTGCGTCGGCTCACAGCGGGGGTCAATGCTGGGAAACGAGGATCTCCCCTAAGGGATACAGAAGTACGCGCGCGGGCGTACAACCGGACACAGTCGACAGAGTCGTCTCGACGCGCGCTAGCTGCTGAAGACGCGAATCCAGTCGACGCGCATCTCGGCGGGATAGGTGCCACCGGCAGGTTCACGCCCGCCGGAGCCGCCCACGGCGATGTTGAACACGGGGACCATCGTGAAACCCGGATCGTTGAACGGCCAGTCCTGCAGCGAGTTCGCCGGCACCGTGAAGAACGGCTCCATGCCCGGCTGGTAGTCCTTCCAGAAGTACATTCCGCTGGGCTGCCAGGTCATCCGCCACGTGTGCCAGGCGTTGTCGACGGGATGGCGGTCGGTGGCGAAGGATGTGCCGTCCAGGCGGGCATGCACCGTGGTTCCCGACGGCCAGTCGTTGTTGCCGTACCACTCGACCAGGTCGACCTCACCGCCGCGGACGGGGTTCTCGTTGACGAGCCAGAACGCCGGCCAGGCGCCGTCGGTGAGGCAGTCGAGCTTGACCCGCGCCTCCCAGGTGGTCCCGATACCACCGCGCCACAGCCCCATGATCTTGGCGCTGGCGTACTTCTCCTGGATGTTCGCGCCCTCACCGCGAGTGGCGCGGATGACGAGGTTGCCGGTGCCGTCCTGGAACACGTGCTCCTGGTCGGTCACGTAGCGGCCCATGTTGAAGGGCTTGTCCCACTCGTGCGGGTTCCGGATCGTCTCCCGGGCGGGCACGATGAACCACTTCGCGGGGTCCGGTGGTGCTCCCGCGGGGCCGTTGAACTCGTCCTGCCACAACATCTGCGGGCCGGTCTCCGCCGCGGGCGGCTGAGCGTGAGCGGAGCGTATCGGGGTGGCCGCAGCGGCCATCCCCAAGCCCATCATGAGCATGGCACCGCGGCGATTCATCTCAGGCACAGTTGCACTATAGGCAGGCGCCGCGTTCACCTGCCGGAACATGACCGAACGGATCGGCCCGTTTCGCTATTCGGCCAGAACTCAGCGTGGCGCCGCCTTCGACTTGCGGCGGCGCCCACCCAGCAGCACGAACCCGAAGGCCGCCGCGGCATATGGCGGCGAATTCGGCATCACCACCTGATAGCCGAGGTCGGTGAGGATGGCCAGTTCCACCGGGCTGAGGACCCGCACACTCAGCCCGCTGGCGGTCGCGGCGTTCATGATCTTCTGATCTGCGCCGGTGAAGGTGAAGTCGTCGAGGTGGCTCATCGCGCTTCCCGGCTGCCACGGATCCGGCGTGTAAAGCGGCACCAGCCCGCCGTACGCGGCGATCGCGTTGGCGCCCCCGAAGTACAGTCCGTCCTCTTCGTCGGTCAGCAACGGATCGAAGCGGTTGCGCCACCGGTAGAACGGACTGATCGGCCGGGCACCCGCCGAGGTGACGACGAATCTGTCGAACGTCACCCAGTCGCGATCGTTGTTCTTTCCGGGCGCATCGACAGCGGACAGAAAACCGAAGGAATGCATGAGTTCGTGCAGAACGGTCGAGACGAAGTCGTACTCGCCGTCTGCCACCTCATCGAGTCCCCACTCGAATTCGGTGAAATTCCAGAAGATCTCCCCGTCGGCTTTGTCGCCATTGGAGTCGACGCCGGTCTGCAGCTTGTTCTGCACCACCGTGCGCCAGAAGCCCGCACGCTCTGAGATCGGATCGCTGCCCGCGGAGGCAAGGAACTCGTCGTCCTCGAGACCCACGTCGTAGGTCAGGGTGACCGGCTGATCGACCCGGAAGTACCAGAGCAGCTGAGTTGCAGCGTCTTCCAGGGCCTGCCGCCGTTCCTCGGTCCAGCCGGTGCCGTCGTCGAGGTAGTTGAAGGCGAACGTGATCGCACTCTGGTTGATCAGGGAGGTGGCTCGGGTGCCGATCGGGCGCAGCAGGCTGAGCAGGTTGACGTGGAAGCCCCGATCGATGGCGATCACGCGGAATGTGTCGACGCCGTCGAAATCCGCATCGGGCGTGTAGATGTACGTGCCGTCTGCGTTGATCTCGACCGTTCCCTGCCTGGGCCCGCGCACCAGTCGGTAGATGATCTCGTCTCCGTCGGCATCCACGGCGCCGATCGTTCCGTCGATCGGGCCGGTGACTAGACCGCTGATCTGCACCGGCGCCACGGTGGGCGCCTGGTTGAAGAACGTGCGGCGCAGATTCCAGAACGATTCTGTCAGTTCGACTTTGCGCTCTTCGCTGACCGACAGCGAGTCGATCCAGGCCTGCGTGCTGTTCGTCCAGGCGTCGATGGTGTCGGCGACGACGTCACTCCAGGTGCGCCGGGGCGCCAACCATGGCGGGGCCGGTACGGGTTCGGCGGCGGGTTCGTCCGCGGCCGCCGGCGCCTCCACCGCGGTCGACGCTGCGAGAGTGACGTCCTCCTCGACCGCGTCATCGCCATCAGTTGTCGATGCGAGCGAGGGTTCGAGGACCTGCTCAGCGGGGGCGCTTGGCGTGTCGCTGCCGGTGGCGAGCGTTTCGACCTGCTCGGTGACGCCGCCCGTCCCGGTGCCATCGTCCTCGACGGTGCCGCTGTCCTGGTCAGTGCCGGTGCCGTCGTTCTCGCCGGCGCCATCGTTCTCGTCGGTGTCGCTCTCGCCGGTGTCGCTCTCGTCGGTGACGTTGTCGTCGAGGGTGTCACCGTCGTCGAGCGCTGCGGCGCCCGCGGCTTCCTCGGCATCGTCGTCTGCGTCATCAACGTCGGCGGCATCGTCGTCTGCGTCATCAACGTCGGCGTCGTCGGCGTCGTCGGCGTCCGACTGGGCCGCCTCGGTGTGATCCCCGGACGCCTCGGCCGAGTCGCTGCTCTGCGATACCGACGACTCCGCACCACTGTCGGCGGCCGCCGTCGCGGCGTCGGGTCCCAGCAACGAGAACCCCAACAGGGCCGCACCCAAACCGGCCGACGCCGCACCCAGCTTCAGCCATTGCCGCACCGGGAAGTCTTCTGCCCGGCGCCGCACCGCTGGGCGTCGCGAGTCCCAGCCATCACTGCTTGTCAACGCCACAATTTCCCCCCTCGTCAACGATCGCGGCTAAGGCTATACCTAGTCATGTCACCGTGGAGCAAATTTGCTGGTTGGTCAGGCGCGCGGCGTGACAACAATCTGACGTTCGAGACAATTCGCTGTGCGACGCCGGGTGCCGCGGCTAGATTCCGGTCCGTGACCTCGAGAAGACTGTTGATCTGGGTTGGGGCCATCGGGGCCGGTGGGTGTCTGACGCTCGCCGCGGCGACCGGTGTGGCGGCTGCCGACACGGATTCCGAGAGTGCGGACTCGGCCAGCTCGTCGACAGAGCAGGACTCGTCGGCGGCGTCACAGGACTCCCCCGACGGCGGCACCACCGAGGGTTCCGGCACTGCCGCCGACCCGGCAACGATCCCCGCGTCGATCAAACGCTCGGCGGACGACGACGCGGATGAAGAGGCGCAGGCGGATGCGGCCCTGGAGGACGCGATCGAGCTCGAGATCGACGACCTCGCCTCGGCCGGCGAAGAATCCACCGACGCCTCCAACGGCACCGAGGGCGTCGAAATCGAGAGCACGGACGCCGACGTCGACAGCACCGACGCCGAGACCACCGACGCCGAGACCACTGACGCCACGGAAGTCGAGAGCTCAGCGCCCTCCTCCGACACCGACCCGGCCACCCCAACCGCTGAGGCCGCGGAGGCCGCCTCGGAACAGGCGGTCACCCAGTCCACCGGCAGAGCAGCGGCCGTCCCGGACGAGGCCGCGGAGGCCGACGCCGCTAACCAAGCGACGTCGGAAACGGCCGATTCCGCCAGCGGAGACGCCGCGGCTGCAGTCCTGCAGGCCGCCGCGGCCGGCCCCGTGACCGGTGTTCAGACCGGGCGCGCAACGCTGACCATCCCCCTCGACGACGACGAGTTCCGGACGCGGGCCGACTGGTACTTCCCCACCCAAGCCGACGGTTCGATTGCCGCGACCGGTGTCATCTGGCTGCAGCACGGCTTCCTCGGCACCAAATCGTCCTACTCCGCGCTGGCCAAGACACTGGCTCAGCAGACCAACAGCGTGGTCGTGGCCGCGAACCTGCCGTCGTTCCCGTCGCTGCGCTGCGGCGGCTGCTGGATCAACGGCACGGCCCTGCAGCAGGGTGTGGCCGCGATGTTCGTCGGTGGCGAGGACTCGCTGAACATGAGCGCCACCGCTGCGGGACTCGTGGGAACCCTGCCGACCAGCTTCGTGCTCTCCGGCCACTCCGCCGGCGGGGGCTTCGCCACCGCTGCGGGCGGCTACTACGCCGCAGATCCCAGCAGCGGAGGCAATCTGCGCGGTGTGGTGATGTTCGACGGGTTCTCGTTCAGCGGAGTCGTCCCCGACGCGCTGCAACGCCTGGACAACCCCTACATCCCCGTCTATCAGATCGCCGCACCGCCGCAGCCCTTCAACTCCAACGGTGCGACCACCGCCGAGTTGGTGGCCGCCCGCCCCGGCCAGTTCGTGGGCGTGACGCTGGCCAACGGCTCGCACGTCGACTCGATGCTGGGCAGCAACCCGATCATCGACTTCTTCGCTCAACTGGTGACCCGGTTCTCCCCCGCCGGCAACACCGAGGCGGTGTACACGTTGGCCACCGGGTGGATCAACGACCTCTACCAGGGCCTGGGGCCCGCCGACGGCGCCGGCATCTACGGAGCCCCGGACCAGTACATCGTGATGGGCGACACCGCGGCGGTGGTCCTGGCTCCGCCGCCGGTCGTCGACCTGGACCGCTACCTGGGCACCTGGTACGAGGTGGGCAGCGTCAAACAGTTCTTCTCCATCGGGCTGGTCAACACCACCGCGCAGTACAGCCTCAACCCCGACGGGTCCATCAGGGTGGAGAACTCGGGCAACTACTTCGTCAACAACGGACCCGAATCCCGCATCGTCGGTGCGGCGCTGCCGGTCGAGGGCTCGCAGAACAAGCTCAACGTCGCGTTCTTCTTCGGCAACCCCTCGACCAACCCGCCCGGCAACTACTGGATCGTCGACCTCGACCCCGACTACCAGTGGGCCATCGTCACCGACTTCACCGGTTTGAGCGGATTCCTGCTGACCCGCACCCGCACCGTCTCCGACGACTTCTACCAGGAGTTGCTGAACCGGGCGTCGGTCAAGGGCGTCAAGGGAAGGATCACCCCGACCCGTCAGCCGGCGGCGGACACCGTCACGGTCTAGTCCGGGGCGTGCCTGCGCAGACCTTACCGGCGTGTGACACACGTTTCGGCAGTGCAGGAATGGGCATAAATGCTGCGTGACGAGTGCATACACCGGGTTCGGTTCGGCAGACACCGCGGTCGAGGTCTATCCCCCTCAAGAAGATTCGCTTCTGTTGATCGACGCCATGATCGAGACCGGCCTGGTCCCAGGCGCCCGGGTGGCAGATCTGTGCACCGGCAGCGGGGTGATCGCGATGGCCGCGGCCACCGCCGGAGCCAGCCAGGTGACGGCGTTCGACATCTGCCCCAGCGCCGTGCGACAGGCCCGGGAGGCCGCCCTCACCGCGGGCACGCGCATGGACGTGCATCGCGGATCGTGGGCCAGGGCGGTGGAATTCGCACCGTTCGACCTCGTGGTCGCCAACCCGCCCTATGTTCCACAGGCCCCCGAGGGCGATGCGTGTTCGATCCCGGCGACGGCCGGCCCGTCGCGCGCCTGGGATGCCGGCGCCGACGGAAGAATGGTCCTGGACCCCTTGTGCGCCGCGGCCCCACTGCTGCTCGACGAGGGCGGCACCATGCTGGTGGTGCAGTCGGAATGTTCCAACGTCATGAGCACACTGCGCGCTCTGCGGGCGCAGGGTATGCACGCTGAAGTCGTTGCTCAGCAGCTGATTCCGTTCGGTCCGGTGCTCTCAGCGCGGGCCCCCTGGCTGATGCAGAGCGGCCTGCTGCCCCGGGGCAGCCGACAGGAGCGCATCGTCGTCGTCCGCGCGGACGCCCCGTGACCGAACAGCCGCCCCGAACGGTGCGCGTCGTGCCGGGCGGGCCGGTGATGGTCGAGGGCCCGGTACGCATCGAGATGCCCGATGGGGGTGTGGTCGAATCGGACCGCTTCATGGTGGCAATCTGCGCCTGCCGCAGGTCCAAGACCTATCCGCTGTGCGACACCAGCCACCGGCGCCGCGCCAAAACGACGCCGCACCAAGACGACTGACTCAGGCGATCTCTCGACGCAGTGACGGCGTTCCCGTCTGCCAGCATTCCATCAGGTGATCAGCCAGCCGTGTCTCCACGACATCGAACGCCCGGATGCCGAACACGACGTCGGCGTCGAGTTCAGGTTCACGGGCCACGAGGTCGCCGACCACGTCGGTGCGGACCACCTGTTCGTGCACTGCATCGGCCTCGACATGCTCGGCGTAGAACGCACGGCACGGTTCAGGAGCGCCGAGACGCTCGAGGGCCTGCACCATCCGGCGCGATCCGGGCGGGGAGGTGACTTCCGTCGCGGCGAAGTGCCCGACTGCGGCGCCCCGCAGGCGGCGGTGCAAGCCGAACAACGACATCAGGTTCACCACCGCCAACGTCGGGGCAGGAACGTCGTCCAGGTAACCCAGGTAGGCAGAGTCGAGCTCGGCTGCGTCGAGCAGATCCGCGAAGAGCTGCTGGTGCACCCGCGCACCCCGTCCCGCGCCGAACTCGTCGAACTCCACGGCGACGAACGAGGCCTTGGCCTGCCCGCTCAGCCGCGGGATCGCCCACGCGTGCGGGTCTCCCTCCTTGAGGTGGTAGAGGGAGCGGTGCACGAAGTACTCCCGCATCTGCTCCCATGAGCCCTCGTCGCGCAGAAAGTACGACAGGCCGCTGCCGTCCACCGGCTCGACGCACAGCGTGTCGAGCTCGGCGAGGGCGCCGGCGTCGGGCTCGAGGTCGCCGACCGCACGGCGGATGTCGTCGAGAAAAACATCTTCCAGTCGGCCCCGCAGATACAGCAGACCGGGATTCCACTCCCACCCGGCGTCCACGCCGGCGAATCCGCGATAGTGCAGCTCGTAGCAGAGATACAACGCCAACTGAACATCCAGACCCGCCGGATCCGCGTCGGCCAGCGACGTTTCCACCCGGTTGAAGGACCGCAACGGCGCGCGCTCGGCCAGCAACTCCACCACGGACATCGAAATCGGGCCGCGGGGTGCAGGCAAGGCGGGCGGAGCAACCGTCGGAATCACGAGCAGTAGTTACCCCGGCGACAGTCTGGCTAATCGCCCTTACCGCCTCGAGGTAGGCGCCGGCCCTACCCGTTTCGCGACACACCTCACGTCATTGCCGCATATCTCACAGCTGACGAATCCGCGATGAGGACTCAGCCCATCGGGTATGCGGATCGTTGAGCGCCACTGGCGCCAGAACGCTTCATCCGTCTACTCGAGAGAAGGAGTGCACGAGACAATGACGACTCCCACCGCAGTGTCGATCGAATCGACCACCGCCACGCTCATCGCCCAGCTTCGCACGGTGCTGGACCTGACCCACACCGAGATCCAGGTTGCCGAGACCCGCATCGCGCAGGCGCGCACCGACGCGGTACGCCGCGAGCTGACCCAGAACGCCGAGCACGGCCGCACCCGCGCCATCGCCATCGAGCAGGCGATTCGCGACCTCGGCGGGTTCCCCGACGTGATCGGCCCGTTCCTGGGCCGTGCCGCTGCGGCGGTCAAGGCCCTGACCGAGCAGGCCGAACCGTTCGATGAGGCCCTCCTCGGGGACCTCGCGCTCGAGGGCCAGTTGCTCGACCGTGCCCGCTACGTCAAGGCACTGGCCGTGTCGGCGAAGAACTCCGATGTCGAGGATCTCGCGACTCGGCTGATCACGGCCCACTCCGCCACCGTCGAGTGGCTGACCACAGTGCTCGCCGAGGACGCCCTCGGCGGCCCGGCAGCCCTGCGCCGGACCCCGCTGCAGGCGGCGACCGGCCTGGCCGTCAAGTTCGCCAACCTGCCGTTCACCTGGTCGACCCGCGGAGCCGAGCGGGTGGCCGAGGCCGTGCGCTCGGTGCGACCGGCATTCGCCGATCTGGTCGAGCGTGGTTCACGGAGCACCGAGGTCGTGACGAAGACGTTGACCGGCGCCCGGGACTCCGCGCTGGACGCGGCAGAGCGGATCACCCGCCAGGAGGGCGCCGACGACGCCGCGGACGCGATCCACTCGGTGCGCGGCACCACCGGCATCCTCGATGCTGCTGAGCTGCCGATCCCGGACTACGACGACCTCAACGTCAACGAGGCCGCCAACGCCGCCAAGGAGTTGACGGACGCCGCTGACATCCGGGCCATCGTGGCCTACGAAGAGGCGCACAAGAACCGCCAGCGGGTGGTGTCGGCTGCGCAGACGCGGCTGGCCGCCATCGCTCAGGAAGTCGTCGGCATCAGCTGATCTTTCGACACGAAGCCCGGTGCGAATTCTTCGCACCGGGCTTCGTTGTGTGTGACCGGGATGTTTGAACGCTCCTTCGATGGGGTACCTGCCTCGTCACTTCGGGAGGCTGCGGGAGGGCACAGTGTCGGTATCGGAGAACCACGCCGTCCGGTCGGCGCACGGTCTGGCGCCGATAGTTCAAAGACTGCGCACAGCGCTGCGCGACTGGGGTGCGCCGCGCTGTCCGAGCCCCCACCAGTACTGGTCCGACACGGCACCGACGGTCGGCTGGTGGAAAGCACTCTGACCGGGCGGTCACGAGGGCGCTGAGAGCAGACCCTCTTCGATCAACCAGTCCCGGGCGACCAGCGCGGGGTCCCGGCCCTCGTTGTCCACTTCCGCGTTCAACTTCAGCATCACCTCGTTGGTCAGGCGAGGGTTGAGCTGACCGAAGATCTCGGCCAGTTCGGGATGCGCCTCCAACAGCTCGGTGTCGATGACCTCGGTGAGGTTGTACAGCGGAAAGAACTGCCGGTCGTCTTCGAGCACCCGCAGATCCAGTGCCGGGATGCGACCATCGGTGGTGAAGACCTCGCCGAAGTTGCAGTCGCCGTTGGCGGTCGCGGTGTAGATGACTCCGGTGTCGAGCGTGATGACCTGACCCAGTTGGTCTCTGGACAGGTCGTAGGTCTGCAGCATCGGCACGAAACCGTCGTTGCGGCTGGCAAATTCGCTTTCCACACAGAACGTCAGCTCCGAGCGGTCCAGCGTGGCCAGATCCGACAGCTTGGTCACCCCGAGACGTTGCGCCTCGGACTCCCGAATGGCGAACGCGTAGGTGTTGTTCATCGGCGCCGGCGGAAGCCAGGTCAGCCCGTTGGCCTGATCAGCCTCGTTGACGGCCTGCCATTGCGCCGTGGGGTCCTTGATCGGGTTTTCGTTGCCCAGATAGTTGATCCAACCCGTGCCGGTGTACTCCGGCGAGATGTTCGCATCCCCGGACAGCATGGCCTGGCGTACCCCGAAACTGCCCGGGGTGTTGGTCATGTTCGTGACGTCGGCCCCGGCAGCGGCCAGAATGATCGACAGCATGTTCCCGAGAATCAACTGCTCGGTGAAATCCTTGGCGGCCACGGTCACCGGGACGCCTTCCAACGAGTCGTAATGCTGGATCGTCCCCGGCGCAGCCTCCAGAACGGTGCCGCTCGCCGACTGCAGACCACAGCTGGTCACGCTCGCCACGACGATCGCGGTGATCAGTGCGACAGCGCGCCCGCCCATGGTGTTCACAGTCCTTTCGGAGAGGCGACCATCTCGACGACGCGGGCCAGCCAGTCGATGAACAAAGCCAGCGCGGCCACCAGGATGGCGCCGACCACGAGTGTCACGGTCTGCTGCAGTTTGATTCCGGTCGTGATCAGTTGCCCGAGCCCGCCGGCTCCGGTGAAGGCTGCCAGCGCGGCGGTGCCGACGATGAGGACCAGCGCGGTGCGCACCCCGGCGACGATGACCGGCAACGCCAGCGGCAGCTCCACCCGCATCAAGGTCGCGGTGCCGGACATTCCCATTCCCCGCCCGGCTTCGACCAGGCGCGCATCCACGCCGTCGAGGCCGGTGACGGTGTTGGCGACAATCGGCAGCGCGCCATAGACGGTCAACGCGACGATGGCGCCCACCTCACCGATGCCGAAGATGACCGCCCCGAGCGCGATCAGGCCGATCGCGGGGGCCGCCTGCCCGAAACCGGCCACGGTGATGATGGGCTTGGAATAGCGGCGCATCTGCCCCCGGGTCAGTGCGACACCGAGCGGAATGCCGATGGCGCAGGTCAACAGCGTGGCGGCCAGGCTCACCGACATGTGCTGGCCCAGCAGCTCCAGCAGGTTCGGAACGCCCAACGAGCGTTGTTCCGACGGCGTGACATCGGCGAGCTTCACGTAGATCAGGCATCCGGCGACCGCAGCGACGCACACGAGCGGCTGCAGAAACCAGCGGATGAAACCGAATCCGCCTCCACCACCGCCGGACTCCGTGTCATCCGGGGCGTCGGCGGGCTCCTCGTCGGTGACGGCTGCGGTCACGGTGCGCGCCCTGCCGTATTCGCCGCCGAGCGCACTCCGGACATCGCATCCATGATGGTCTCGACCCGTACCACGCCCTGATAGGTGTTGCGGCGGCCGGTCACCACCACAACGCCGTGCGAGGACGTCAGCATCTCGTCGAGCGCGTCGTTGAGCGTCGACGCCAGGCTGACGCACTCGAGGTCCTCGTCGCGCGACACGTGCTCCAGCGAACGCGGGTCGGCCAGATCCTCCAGCGACAGCCAGCGCTGCGGCCGGTCCTGGGCGTCGAGCACGATGACATGCTCGCGCTCGATCGCTCGGGCGGTGCGCACCGCCTCGGCGGGATCGTCGCCGATGTGGGCCACCGCGGCTTCGTGCAGGCCCACGTCCCGAATTCTGGTCAGTGTCAGTTGTTTCAGCGCGGCCCCGGCACCCACGAAAGTTCGTACGAAGTCGTCGGCCGGATGGGTGAGGATCTGCTCCGGTGTGTCGTACTGCACGATCTTCGAGCCTGCCTGCAGGATCGCGATCCGGTCGCCCAGCTTGACCGCTTCGTCGAAATCGTGGGTGACGAACACGATCGTCTTACGCAGATCCTCCTGCAGACGCAGCAGTTCGTCCTGCAGCCGCTGACGGGTGATCGGGTCGACGGCGCCGAACGGCTCGTCCATCAACAACACCGGCGGATCGGCGGCCAGCGCTCGGGCCACACCGACGCGTTGCTGCTGACCACCGGAGAGTTCGCGGGGGTAACGGTCGCGGTACTGCGCGGGATCGAGGCTGACCAGGTCGAGGAGTTCGTCGACCCGCGCGGCGATGCGGTCCTTGTCCCACTTCAACAGTTTGGGCACGATCGCGATGTTGTCGCCGACCGTGAAATGCGGGAACAGCCCTGCACCCTGGATGACGTAGCCGATGTGGCGGCGCAGCTCGTCGGGGTCACGCTTGGTGACGTCGTCGTCGCCGATCAGGATGCGCCCGCTGGTCGGTTCGATGAGGCGGTTGATCATCTTCATCGTGGTCGTCTTGCCGCAACCGGACGGTCCGACGAGCATCACGATCTCACCGGCGGGAATCTCCATCGAGATGTTGTCGACCGCCGGGGCCGACCCCTCGCCGTAACGTTTGGTCACCCCGTCGAGCAGGATGCGGGCACCCCCGGTGCGAGCCGAGTCAGACACGAATCCCCCTCGGGGTGGTGAGACGGGTGAGGACGTTGAGCACGCTGTCGAGGAGCACGGCGAGAATGAGGATTCCGATGGTCGCGGCGACGATCGAGTTGGTGGCGTTGGCCCCACCCATTCGCGAGATGCCGGAGAAGATGTATCCGCCCAGTCCGGGCCCCAGCGCGAACGCCGCGATCGCCGCGATGCCCATCAGCATCTGCGCCGATACCCGCACGCCGGTCATGATCACCGGCCAAGCCAGCGGTAGTTCGAGGCGCACGAGCGTGGTCAGACGCCCCATACCCATCCCCCGCGCCGACTCGACGAGCGTCTTGTCCACTCCCGACAAGCCGACGACGACATTGCGCAGGATCGGGAAAACCCCGAAGAACGACAGCATGATCACCGACGGCAGGACGCCGAGCCCGACGATGCCGACGAGCACGCCGAGCAGTGCGTAGGACGGAATGGTCAGTCCCACCGCGGTGACGGTGTTACCCAGCGCCACACCCCAGGGTGAACGGTAGATCAGTATCCCGATCAGCAGCGCGATCACGGTGGCGACCACCAGGGTTTGCACGACCAGGCTCATGTGCTGATATGCGAGAAACGACAAGACCGTCCATCGGTCTTGCACGAACTCGACAAAGCCCATAAGTGTGTTTATTGCCAATCTTTTTGTCGTCAAACATGATTTTTGCCAGCCCCCAACGTGTTTTGGAGGTTAACCACTACCGGCTCCCGTCATGAGGCTTTCGGCGACAATGACATTCAAGCGTGACATCGCAGGGACATCCAAGCGGGACATCGCGCGGTCGTTTCTTCACGCCGGCGCCGGGCATCTCTGCGTGCCATCGCACGGGCAACCAAGCGCGACTTCGGGTGCGGATCCGGATCGAATCGCCCGACACGCGTCCACGTAAGGTCGACCCGTGACCGACGATGCCGCGCGCGCCGATCCGTTCAACCTGACCGGCCACGTCGCCGTGATCACCGGAGGCGGCTCCGGGATCGGGCTCGGTATGGCGAGAGGACTCTCCCGCGCGGGGGCATCGGTGGTCGTGCTCGGACGCAACCCGCAACGCCTCGAGGACGCCGCGGCACAGCTGCGCAGCCACGGCAGCCCGGTGCTGGCGTTGACCTGTGACGTGACCGACGAGCAGGCCGTGACCGATACGATGGCCCGCGTACGTGCTGAATTCGGCAGTCTTGACTCATGTTTCGCCAACGCCGGGGTCCGCGGTACCTTCACCCCGGTGCTGGACACCTCGCTGGCCGAGTTCCGGGCGACCACCGCAGTCGACCTCGACGGCGTGTTCCTAACGCTGCGGGAAGCGGCCAGACAGATGGTCGCCGCCGGACGGGGCGGCAGCCTGGTGGGGGTGTCCAGTCTGGGTGCGTTGCAGGGCATGCCCCGTCAACCCGCCTACGCCGCGTCGAAAGCCGGGGTGACCGCGCTGATCGACAGTATGGCCGTCGAACTCGCTCGACACGGTATCCGCGCGAACACCATTCAACCGGGGTGGTTCGACACCGACATGACCTCAGCGGGTCTGGCCGACGAGCGGTTCAGTGCCCGGGTGCTGCCACGGGTGCCGGCTCGGCGCTGGGGAGAGCCGGAGGACGTCGCCGGCGTCGCGGTCTATCTCGCCAGCTCGGCGAGCCGCTACCAAACCGGTGACGTGCTGCGCATCGACGGCGGCTATCTGAAGTTCTGAGCCCGATCGGGGACTTTCGACCCGTGCAGTGGGGTTGCCTCACGTCCTAGCGTGGAGGTGTACCCACCGGAACCCGGGCAGAAGGGAGACGGACGATGACTGCCCACAGTGAACACCGCAATGAACAACCGAACACTCGCGGAATCGTCGTGGCAGTCGACGGTTCCGCGCCCTCCGACACGGCGCTCGAGTGGGCGGTGCGGGAGGCCGCCTCCCGGAAAACACCGCTGACAGTGGTGCACGTCGTGCGGCCCCCCATGGTCGTGGCTTGGCCGGAGATGCCACCGGGGCCCGCCTACGGGGAATCCCTGGAAGACCACGGCCGCGCCGTGCTGGACGAGGCCACCAAGCGGGCCGAAGGATTCGCACAATCGCTCGGCGGGGTGACGATCACCAGTGAGCTGCACTCCGAGACGATCATGGGCACGTTGATCGACATGTCCAAGGACGCCGAGTTGATCGTGGTCGGCTGCCGCGGCCAGGGCGCCGTGAGCCGCGCCGTCATGGGATCGGTGAGCTCGGCGATGGTGCACCATTCGCACTGTCCGGTCGCGGTGATCCATGACGACACACCCGCCGACCAACTGGCCGCAGCGCCGGTGGTGGTGGGCATCGACGGATCGCCGGCTTCGGAGGCCGCCACCGCGATCGCCTTCGACGCGGCCGCACGCCATCGCGTCCCGCTGGTGGCGGTGCACGCGTGGAGCGACGCGACCGCCATCGAGTATCCGGGCGTGACCTACGAGATCATGCAGGGCCTGGGTGAAGAGGTGCTGGGCGAACGACTCGCGGGGTGGCACGAACGCTATCCCGACGTCGAGGTGCGTCGGGTGGTGACCTGCGACAAGCCGGCACATCAGCTTCTCGAACAGGCCGAGAAAGCGCAGTTGATCGTCGTCGGCAGCCACGGTCGAGGCGGCTTCGCCGGCATGCTGCTCGGCTCGGTCAGCAGCAAGGTGGTGCACAGCGCCCGTATCCCGGTGATCGTGGCGCGCCAGGGCTGAGCGGTTTGCGGCGGGAGCGGACAGCCGGATGTCGGTCGGCGTCGCGTTTGAGGTCGGCGCGAACAGGACATGTTCCAGCCATGCCGCTGTGGCCGACGACCGACGTGACGATCACCGACGACGACGTCGAGGACGCGTTGTACCGCACCGTACGGGTGCTCAATCCGGTGCTCGACGTGGTGGGCGCGACAGACCCGCTGAGACTCAAGCGGCGGGTGCCCTCCTCATCGCCGGACAGTGGGCCGGATGGCGGGCCGATCGATCTGGTCGCCGACGGGATCGCCCGCGCGCTCAACGCCGCCGATCTGCCCGGCACGCTCGCGTGGGACGACATGGACACCGACGCGCGCATCCGGTGGTGGGTGTGGCGGATCGGTGCGCTGAACACCGTCGCGGTCGCCTATCCCGGAGTTCTCGGCATCGTGGGCCGGCTGTTGCCGGTGCAGGATCTGCTCGGATTCGTCAACCAGGCACTCGTATTGTGCGCAGTAGCACGGGAATTGGGCGTGACCGAGCCACGTCAACAGGCGCGGATGCTGGCCGAGGTGTTGTGCGACCGCGACACCGACGAGCCGCACGAGCCCGCAGGGTCTGCCCCGTCGAGCCTGCGCACGGTGGTGTGGCGGCTGCCCGGCGTACTCGACGCAGTGGGCGATGAACTCGCCAAACGTCCCCAGCCGCGCGCCCCCTTTCGCTACCTGGGCATGCTGCCCGCGGTCGGGGCCGTGGCCTCGTACTTCGGTGAGTGCGGCGCCCTCGCCCGAGCGGCCAAACAGGGCCGACGCTGGATCACCGAAAGGTTTCCCGAGGCGGTACCAGGCGGCTAGCGTGATCGAGTGACTGCGAAGACGACCTGCGCCGTCGTCGGTGGAGGCCCGGCCGGCATGGTGTTCGGCCTGCTGCTCGCCCGAGCCGGGGTCGATGTCACAGTCCTGGAAAAGCACGGCGACTTTCTGCGCGACTTCCGTGGTGACACCGTGCACCCGACCACGTTGCGGCTGCTGGACGAGCTCGGCCTGTGGCCAGAGTTCGCTGAGCTCCCGCAGAGCCACGTCCGCAACGTCACCTTCGACGCCCGGCCCGACCATTCGGTGACGATGGTCAGTTTCGAGCGGTTGCGCCAACCTCACCCCTACATCGCGATGGTCCCGCAGTGGGACCTGCTGAATCTGCTCGCCGAGGCCGCCGCGGCCGAGCCCACGTTCACGCTGAGGATGAACACCGAGGTCACCGAACTGCTGCGGGAGGGCGGCCGGGTCGTAGGGGTCAGGTACCAGAGCGACGACGGGCCGGGCGAACTGCGCGCGGACCTGACGGTGGGCTGCGACGGGCGCACGTCGGTGGTTCGGCAGGATGCCGGTCTGCAGGTCACGGAGTGGCCCGTGAGCTTCGACGTGTGGTGGTTCCGGCTGCCTCTCCCCGACAGCGACGAGATCTTCACGCTATTTCCGCGGATCGCCTCGGGCAAGGCGCTGATCGTCATCCCGCGCACGGATTACCTGCAGATCGCGTTGCTGATCCCGAAGGGAGCCGACGCTCGGCTGCGGGCCCGCGGCCTGGCCGCGTTCCACGCCGACGTCCTCGAGCTGTTTCCCGAGGCCGGCGACAGCGTCGAGGTGATCCGCTCACTCGACGACGTCAAGCACCTCGACGTGCGGCTGAACCGGCTGCACCGCTGGCACACCGACGGACTGCTGTGCATCGGGGACGCCGCCCACGCGATGTCACCCGCCGGCGGGGTGGGCATCAACATGGCCGTCCAGGACGGGGTGGCGGCGGCTCGGCTGCTGGCTCAGCCGCTGCGCCGCGGGCGGCCGAGCGATCGGGAACTGGGGGCGGTGCGTCGGCGCCGGGTCGTGCCCACCGCGCTGACCCAGGCCTTCCAACGGCTGTTCGACAAGCGGCTGTTCGGCCCGGTGGTGCGGGGCGAAGACACCTCGGGTCCACCCCCTGGGCTGATTCGCCTGTTCGAGCGGATGCCGTGGCTGGCGGTGGTGCCGGCGTATGTGGTGGGCGTCGGTGTGCTGCCCGAGCGTGCACCGGCGTTCGCCCGGCGGTCGGCGCG
Source organism: Mycolicibacterium poriferae (assembly GCF_010728325.1). The sequence continues at coordinate 972,256 of NZ_AP022570.1, read as the reverse complement.
CCGCTGAATCGCGGTCATCACCCCGCTGAAATCCCGAATCGGCCCGATCGGCTGTCCCCTCCGCAGCCGATCGAACCGACGCTCAAACACTAAGTGGCTCGGCCTGCGGGGGGAATCGGGGAATTCCCTAGTTCTTTCTCGGGGGGACCGCTCGTCGGCGTCAGGGTCCCGCAGGTACCGGGATCGGGATGGGCACCGGTACGAACGGCACCTCCAGGTTCGTCGTGGTGATGGGGTCCGGTGTCGGGGGTTCGGGCTCGTCGACTGTGGTCGGCGGCGCGGTGGTCGTCGGGGCCGGGGTACGGGTGGTGGTCGGCGCCGTCGTCGGTGGTGTCGTGGTGGTGGGCGGCGTCGTGGTCGTCGGCGGCGTGGTGGTCGTCGTCGTGGTGGTCGTCGTCGTGGTGGTCGTGGTGGTCGTGGTGGTCGTGGTGGTCGTGGTGGTCGTCGTCGTGGTGGGTGTCGTCGTGGACGTGCGCGTGGGCTGGGTCGTCGGCGTGAAGGCCGGGCTCGGCGGGGGCTGCGCGGGCACCGGCTCGTCCGGCGGCGGTGGCGCGTTGGTGACCGTGACCGTCTCGGACGGCGTCAGCGCGCTGCTCAGCGGGTTCGTCCCCGGCTTGGGCTGGGGCCGGTCCGGGGAGTCGAAACTGGTCAGAGCGATCGCCAACCCGCCGACGACCACGAGCGCGATCACCGCCAGCAGACCGGCCACCGGCAGCGGCACTCGTTGCCACGGTGCGACGTCGTCGGCGGGTTCGGGCTGTTCGGTGTCGTCGGGCGGACCGGTCTGCAGCGAACCGTACGGGTTGGGCGCCGGGTAGGGATCCTCACCGGCGTAGGGCACGACGTCGTCGACCCCGTCGTCGGCCTGCGACCAGGCGAGGGCGCGCATCGTCGACGAGGCGGCCTCGTCGACCGGCGGCGCTGCCACCGGCGGGGCGGGTGCGACCCAGGTGGCGGTCTCCGCGGAACGCCCGTAGGCGGCGATCATCGCTGCGCCGACCGCCGCGTCCAGGGCCGGTTGCGGTGTCTTGACCACCGGAACCCGTGAGCGTTCGGAGATCTGCTGGGTGATCAGCGGAATGCTCGCGCCGCCGCCGACGAGCACCACCGACGACAGGTTGCTCCAGCCGACGCCGTTGGCCGTCAGCGTGTTCTCCAGGGCCGCACTCACGCCGGCCAGCGGACGGGCGATGAGCTCCTCGAGTTCGGCGCGGGTCAGCCGCATCTCGGTGTGCAGGTCCGGCAGGTCGACGGACAGCGTGGTGGCGGTGTCGGACGACAGCCGTTCCTTGGCTGCGCGGCACTCCTCCCGCAGCCGCGCCAGCGAGCCGACCGCGGCGGTCTGGGCGGGATCCGCGCCATGATCGCCGCCGACCCGCTCGAGGACGTACCCGAGCAGGGCCTGATCGACCTGGTCGCCGGCGAATTCCGCGTAACGTTCGGTGCCGCCGAGCATCGCGAACGCCGATGCGCCGTCGGCGAGCGTGATGCTCGTGCCACCGCCGCCGAAGTCCAGCACCGCCACCACGCCCGACCGGTCGAAGCCGGGGTTCGCGTTCAGCGCGGTCAGCGCCGCGACGGCGTCGGGGACCAACCGCGGGACAGCACCGGTCGTGGCCGTCAACCGGCTACCTGCCAAGGCTGATGCGAGCGCAGCCGTCGCCGAGGGGTTCCAGTACGACGGGGTGGCGATCGCTACTCCGGATGGCGGCGTGGGCATCGCCGCGGCGGCCGCCTCGTCGAGGACCGCAACCAGCAGCTGCTCTGCCGGGTAGCTGGTGCCGTCAGCGGCAACCAGCGGGACCGGGTCGCCGACTCGCTCGACGAAGCCGGTCAGCACCGTGCCGGAGCGCGTCAGCGCGGCCCGTCTGAGCACGGGTTGATGTCCGATGCCCACCGCGACGACGTTGGTCGTCCCGATGGACATCCCCAACGGATCGCTCATGATCCCCGCCACGATAGCGGGCCGCGGCGCTCACCCGGTGCTGACACCCCACGAGCCGGGACTGCCACGGGCTGTTTGACGGCTCCGTCAACAGAGTTCAGAGGTGAACCTAGGTTCCTGCCCGCCGGTGTGCTGCAATTGCGGCCATGCCCGATATCGACGAGATCAAGCAGGTCAAGTATCGCTACCTCCGAGCGCTCGACACCAAGAACTGGGACGAGTTCGCCGACACCCTGACCGAGGACGTCATCGGTCGCTACGGCGAGTCCATCGGCGAGGAGCACCATTTCACCACGCGCGACGAACTGGTGGGCTTCATGCGCAACTCGCTGGGCGGCGCGGAGGTGCTCACCGAGCATCGCGTGAACCACCCCGAGATCAGTCTGGACGGCGACGAGGCCACCGCGACGTGGTACCTGCAGGACCGGGTGATCGCACCGGCGTTCAACTTCATGCTCATCGGAGCGGGCTTCTACCACGACCGCTACCGCCGCACCGCCGACGGCTGGAAGATCTGCGAGACCGGCTACGACCGCACCTACGACGCGTCGATGTCGTTGGAAGCGTTGAACTTCAAGGTCAAACCGGGACGCGCGCTGAACCTGCCGCAGGACTGAGCGCGATCATCGCGCCGGGCCGCAACCAGCGCATGATCTTGACGAGGGTGGCGTCGTCGATCGCGACGCACCCGGCGGTGGCTCCGCCGTCGGTGCTGTGCACGAAGAAGGCGCTGCCCTTGCCGGGGATGCGCTGCTTGTTGACGCCCATCACCACGGCGTGTGCGTACTGCGGGATGTCGAGGTTCTCGGTGCCGGTGCCCGAGGTCGCGAAGGGACACGCTCCCGGCTCACACACCTGCATGGTGTTGTAGGTCGGGCTGTTCGAATCGCCGTCCCACCAGTGGTGGGGGCCGACCTCGACGTACGGCAGTCCGCTGCCGGGATCGGGCTGGGTGCCGAACGCGAAGTCCAGCGGGTACACCCCCTGCGGCGTCATCATCGAGCCCTCGAAGTGGTTCGGGGACATGCCTTTTGCGCCGATCTTCGCCGCGACCCCGACGCCGCCGTCGACGGGTTGCCACCCCGCCGCCGTGCGCTGCCAGACGTCCAGCGTGGCGTCCGAGCCGCCGCCCCCGGTCACCGACAGCACCTGCGTGGCCGAGCCCACCTGTTGGGCAAACCACGGCGTGAACTGCGCTGCGGCCGGCGCGACGGTCGGCCCGACCGCCAGCAGAGCGACCGCTGACGCGCACAGCAGGGTCAGCAGACGGCGCATCACTTCATCATCGCCGCCCGCCCGCGGCGGGTGCGTCAAGGGACGGACACGATCCGGTCGCGTTTACCTCACGAGGCCGCCGGATAACTTGAGCGGTGTGGACCTTCTTCCGATGCGCCGGCGTAGGCGCGGAATCCGCCAGATCACCCGTGGCCTGGGCAGCTTGGACCGCGAGGTGTTCGAGGCGGTCGCCGAGTCACCTAGTCCCCTGATCGACTCGGTGATGCCCCGGCTGACCAGGGCCGCCGATCACTCGAAGCTGTGGTTCGCCATCGCCGCGGGCCTGGCTGCGTTCGGCAGCCCGTCGCTCAAGCGCGGCGCCGTGCGGGGGGTGGCCACGCTGGGGGTGACCAGCCTGGTCACCAACCAGGTCGCCAAGCGGCTGTGGCGTCGTGAGCGGCCCAGCCCGATCCTGGTCCCGCTGACCAGGCAGATCCGCAAACTGCCGACGTCGTACTCGCTGCCGTCCGGCCATTCCGCCAGCGCCGCCGCGTTCGCCGTCGGCGTCGGTTTGGAGAGCCCCCCGGTCGGCCTGGGATTGGCAATGCTCGCCGGGCTCGTGGGCATGTCGCGCGTCGCCGTGGGCGCGCACTACCCGGGCGACGTGCTCGCCGGCTTCGGCATCGGCGCGGGCATCGCCGTTCTCGGCGCCCGGATCGTGCCGCCCGTCGTCCCGACCAGCGTGCCCGCCGCCGATCCGCTGCGGTTCGAGACCCGGGCCCGGCCGGACGGCGCCGGCGTCACGCTGGTCGTCAACCCGGCCTCAGGTAGCGGGACGGGCGCGCGGGTCATCGACGAGGTGCGCGACGCGCTGCCCGGCACGGAGATCGTCGAGCTGGGCCCGGACGACGACTTCGCCGAAGCACTGCGCGAGGCCGGCCGCCGGTGCGCGGTGCTGGCGGTGGCCGGCGGCGACGGCACCGTGGCCGCCGCCGCGAAGGTCGCGATCAGCGAGGGCGTTCCGTTGGCCGTCTTCCCGGCCGGGACGTTCAACCATTTCGCCAAGGACATCGGCTGCGACACCATCGCGAAGACCATCGCCGCGATCCGCGAAGGCCAGGCCTCCTACGTCGACCTGGTGTGCCTCAACGAGCAGCAGATGGTGATCAACACCGCGAGCATCGGCGCCTACCCGCGGTTCGTGCAGACCCGGGAGAAGCTCGAACACAAGATCGGCAAGCCGCTGGCCGGCCTCTACGCGATGTTCCACACGCTGCGCCGCGACGAGTCCGTGCGCATCTCCTATGACAACAAGACGCTGCGGACGTCACTGTTTTTCCTGGGCAACTCCACCTACCTGCCGTCCGGTTTCGCGCCGTCGCGGCGCACCCGCATGGATGACGGGCTCATCGACGTGCGGATCCTGGAAACCGGACGCCCGCTGTCCCGGCTGCGCATCCTGGCAGGGCTGGCACTGGGCCGGCTGGAACGCAGCCCGCTCTATCACGAACTGCGGGTGCCGCAGTTCGCGTTCCGCTCGGTGGACGGACCGACCGTGCTGGCGCTCGACGGGGAGGTCGGCACCGAGATCACCGAAGCGAGCTTCACGGCGCAGTACCGGACACTGCCGGTGTTTCGTCCGCTTCCGTGACGCGCGGACGGTAGGGCGGCACCGCCAGCAGGCACGCCGCGAAGTACGCGTAGCCCAGCGCCCAGCCCGCCACGACGTCCGAGGGGTGGTGCACATTGAGCACCACCCGGGCCGCACCCATCAAGACGATGAGCAGCACCGCGGCGCCGAGGGTCCAGGGCCGCCACCGCGGCCGCAGCACCGGACGGGCCACCACGTACAGCGCCAGCACCGCGGCCGTCACCCCCAGCGCGTGGCCGGAGGGAAACGACAACCCGTACGCATCGACGAACGCGGTGTCCGGCCGCGGGCGCTCGGCCAGCGCCTTGGCGATCTCGGTGACCACGCCGCTCAACTCCACAGCGACGATCAGAAACACCGCGACCCTGACCCGGCGCCGCACGAACGCCACGACGATCACGACCAGCGTGGCGAACCGGAACGCGAACGGCCCCAGTGCGGTGCAGAACACGTCCCAGCCCGTCACCCAGCCCGGATGCGCCTGCCCGAACCGCGCGGTCGGCTGCAGCGCCCAGGCATCCACGTCGGCCAACCAGCCCCACTGCCAGGTGAAGCCGACCCACATGAGCAGGTAGACGCCGACAGCCGCCAGCGCGGTCGCGCCCAGCAGACCCCGGTTCACCGTCATCTGACCATCACTACCACTCAGGCGGCTGAGCTACCGTGCACCAATGGCCGTCATCCTCCGCAGGCTGCTCCGTATCGGCAGGCTTCCCGGCGCGTTACGGGCCGAACTCGAACCCGAAGGGATCCTGTTTTTCGACGAGTACGTCCCGGTCACCCGCCGTTTTCACGGCGCGGTACCCGGCCTTCGCTCGTCCGGCAGCATCGCCAGCTACGTCGGCGCTCTGGTGCTCACCGAGGAACGCGTGCTGGGCACGCTGTCGTCGGTGCCCAAGCTGGCCGGCCGCACGATCGACCTGCGCTGGGACGACCCGCAGGCCGGCGCGGTCAAGGCCGAGCTGTCGACGACCGGCCTCACGCTCGACGTGGACGTCGCCGAGATCGACGAGCATTGGTCCGGCGAGCTGTCGCTGCACTACAAGACCGACATCCCCGGCGACGTCATCGATCGGCTGCCCCGCACCTCGCTGGCGTTCGACGCGCCACCGGAGTTCGTGTTCCGCGCCGTGGGGGTCGCCTACCACCCCTGATGGTCCGCCGCCGCTTCCGCCGCCGGGGACAGGTCCCCGTTGCCGCCGGCGCCCGGCCCCCGCCGGCGCCCGGCCACCGCCGTCGCCCGGCCGGTCCCCGACGCCGAACGTGAATCCTCTGCGAATCCCGGGCCGAATTTTCGCACAGGGTTCACACTCGGCGACGGTCCCCCGCCGCCGTCGAGCCCCGGCCACCGTCGCCGAACGGCCCCGTCGCCCAGTGTGAATCCTCTGCGAATCCCGGGCCGATTTTTCGCACAGGGCTCACACTCGGCGACGGTCCGCCGCCGCCAATGAGCCCCGGCCACCGTCACCCAGCGGCCCCGACGCCGTCCGGCGGAACTCGCTCGGGTTGACCCGCCGGACCCGTTTGAACGCGGCGCTGAACCCGAATGGATCGGAGTACCCGACCGCTGCGGCGACGTCGGCGACGGTCGAACTCGGCTGCTCGACGAGCAGATCCGCCGCCAACGTCATCCTCCAGCGGGTCAGATAGGTCAGCGGCGGCTCACCGACCAGCGTGGTGAACCGTTTGGCCAACGTCGAGCGCGACACCCCGACGCGCTCGGCCAGCGTCGCGACCGTCCACGGTTCCGCGGGTTCAGCGTGAAACAGCTGCAGAGCGCGACCGGCGACCGGGTCGCGCTGGGCGGCCCACCACGCAGGCGGGTGACCCCCGGGCCGGTCGAACCATTCGCGCAGCGTGCACACCATCATCCAGTCCAGCAACCGGTCCAGCACGACCTGTTGACCGGGCACATCGGTGGCGAGCTCGGCGGCGAGGTGATCGAGGACGGCGTCGCCGGTGCCGCCGGCCTCCACCCGCAGCACGACGGGGAGCACGTCGAGCAGCCGCCGGCTGATCTCACCGCGCACCGGATAAGCCCCGACGATCAAGGTGGGCGCGCCGGACCCGCCGCCGTCGCTCCAGCCGAGCCGGTGGCGCGTGCCGCCCTGCTCGACAGTGGCGCAGTGCCGACCGCACGCCACCGGCTCGGCGCGAGTACCGAGCTCGTCGACGAAGGTGAACGTCGACGGTCCGCGCACCACCACGGTCTCGTACGGGCCGAGCCACTCCGGCGCCGCCTCGCTGTCGTCGGGCACGATCCAACCCGACCCGCCCAGCACCGTGCACAGCGTCAGCGGCGCACCGTCGACGAAATGCAGCGCCCACGGTGCCGTCAGCGCCGAGCTGCCGAACAGCGAACCGTGCGCCCGCACTCCACGGAACAGGTCACCAAACACGTCCACCCAAGCGAGATTAGACGAATGGACAGGAGATCCGGCTCATTACCCATGGAATCGTCCAATCGAGACCGATTGAATGGGGTCATGAGCAACGACACCGCCCTCGTTCTGGGGGCTACTGGCAAGACCGGCCGGCGGGTGGCCGCCCGACTGCGGATGCATCGTGTCCCGGTGCGCGCCGCGTCACGATCGAGCCGGACGCCGTTCGACTGGTCGGACCCGACCACCTGGGACCCGGCGCTGCGCGGCGTCGCCGCGGTGTACATGGTGGCGCCCGGCACGCCCGGACCGGCGTACGAGTTCGTCGCCCGGGCCGAGTCCGCGGGCGTGAAGCGGGTGGTGCTGCTGTCCGGCCGCGGCGCCGACACGTGGGGAGACACCACGTTCGGCCTGGAGATGCGCGACGCCGAGTCGGCGGTGCGTTCTTCTGCGCTCGAGTGGACGGTGCTGCGTCCCAACAACTTCGCGCAGAATTTCAGCGAAGAGCTCTGGTACGCACCGGTGCTCGCAGGGGAGCTGGCCCTGCCCGCAGACGGCGTGTGCGAGCCGTTCATCGACATCGAGGACGTCGCCGACGCCGCCGCCGCCGTGCTGACGCAACCGGGGCAGCACGCCGGGAAGATCTACGAGCTCAGCGGCCCGCGCGCGATCACCTTCTCCGAGGCGGCCGAGTTGATCTCGCTGGCTGCCCAGATTCCCGTTGACTACCGGTCGATCTCGCCCTCCGAATACACCGAGGCTCTGGTCCGCGAGGGTCTGACCGAGCAGGACGCGCATCACATCGCCGAGATGTTCGTGATGATGCAGCGTGGCGTGCTGGCCGATCCCACCGACGGAGTGACGACCGTGCTGGGCCGCCCTGCGCGCACGTTCGAGGACTACGTGCTGCGCAGCGCGGCGACAGGGGTGTGGCGGCGCTGAGCCTCCCGCGGCTACTCCACCCGGGCGACCACGAACACCCGCCGGAACGGGAAGAACGTGGTGCCGTCCGCGCGAGCCGGGTGCGCCGCGTCCAGCAGCGGGATCAGCTCGGCGTTGAACCGCGCCCACGCGGCGTCGTCGAGCAGTCTGCGCACCGGGCGCAGCGCTGTGCCGGCGATCCAGTGCAACACCGGGTCGGGTCCGCGCAGGCGGTGCACGTACGTCGTCTCCCACGCGTCGACCGCGCACCCCGCGTCGGCGAGCAGACCGGCATACTCCGCGGGGGTGCGCACCGCGTCGTCGCCGAGTGCGGCGCCGGCCAGTGTGGGCGACCAGTGCGCCCGGCCCGCGACCTCACGCACCGCCCGATGCGACGGCGCGTCGAAGTTCCCGGGCACCTGGACTGCGATCCACGACCCCGCCGCAAGCAGACCCGCCCAGCGGACCAGCAGGTCCGGATGCTCGGGCAACCAGTGCAGAACGGCGTTGCACACCACGACGTCGGTGTCGAGCGCGGGCGTCCAGCTCCGCACGTCACCGACGCGGGCATCGATGCCCCGGGTGCGGGCGGCGTCGACCATCTCCGGCGAGGAGTCCCACGCCTCGATCTCCGCGTCGGGCCAGCGGCGCGCCAACGCCTCGGTCAGGTTGCCGGGGCCACAGCCGAGGTCGACCACCCGGCGCGGCCCATCGGCACCGACCCTGGTCAGCAGGTCGACGAACGGCCGACCCCGTTCGTCGGCGAAGGCCAGATAACTCTCGGGATGCCACACCACACCAGTGTGGCCCGTGTCGAGCGTTAGCATGCCAAGGGTGGAGCCCGAGCCCCTGCCGGAACCGCCCATCCCCGTTCCGGACGTTCCCGGAGCCGATGCGACGGCACGCGGCCTGCCGCGCCGCGCCGACCTGACAACACGGCAACGGTTGCTGGTGGATTCGTCGGCACTGGCCGATCTGGCGTTGCGTACCTCCATCGCCTCGCTGCTGAGCGCCACGATGGTGCCCACGGTCGCCGGGGCACTGCGCAGCTCGCAGTCCCGCGCCGAGCGTGAGCACCTGGAGTTCTACGCCGAGCTGGCGGCGGCCGCGGACCCGCACCGGGCATTCCCGGCGCCGACCGAACCACCGCGGGTGTCGTCGCGGGCGGCCAACCCGGTCGCCGAGTGGTTCGCTCACGGAAACGTTCGTAACCTGCGGTTCCACAGCACATTCCAGGCCGTCAATCCCGCGCTGCGGGATCGGTGCCGGGGCTATGTGCGAAACAACGTGGTGCATGCCCAGCACTGGCGCCATCACGACGGTCCGCGCCCGACCCTGTGCGTCATCCACGGCTTCATGGGCTCGGCCTACCTGTTCAACGGCATGTTCTTCTCGCTGCCGTGGTTCTACCGCTCCGGCTACGACGTCATGCTCTACACCCTGCCGTTCCACGGCCGCCGCGCCGAGAAGTACTCGCCGTTCAGCGGTTACGGATACTTCGCGCACGGGTTCTCCGGCTTCGCCGAGGCCATGGCGCAGGCGGTGCACGATTTCCGTTCCGTGCTGGACTATCTCGAGTTCACCGGCGTCGACCGCATCGCGCTGACGGGCATGTCGCTGGGCGGTTACACCTCGGCACTGATCGCCAGCGTCGACGACCGCATCCAGGCGGTCATCCCGAACGTTCCTGTGGTCACTCCCGACCGCACCGTCGACGAGTGGTTTCCGGCCAACAAGGTGGTCGCGCTGCGCGACCGGCTCGCGGGCACCGACTCAGCGCTGGTCGACGCGGCGACGATGTACTCCTCACCGCTGAACTACCGCCCGATACCCGCCAAGGACCGGCGGCTGATAATCGCCGGTCTGGGTGACCGGCTCGCGCCGCCCGAGCAGGCCGAGATGCTGTGGAAACACTGGGATCACTGTGCGTTCCACTGGTTCCCCGGCAACCACGTGCTGCATGTGAGCCAGCCGGACTACCTGCGCCGGATGACGCGGTTCCTCGGTGAGTTCATGTTCGACTGAGCTGGGCACCGGCCGGCCAATCCAGTTGCGACAGCCTGTGCGTCGAGACGGTGACCGGACGGCCCGGAAGCCGGCGATCGCAGGTCGGCGACAACGCTGCGGTCACGACGCCGTGCAGCCCGTTCTCCGCCGTCAGTCCGGCCATCGGCGCTTGTGCGCCCGGCTGATCGGCGGTGCGCAGCACGCACGCCGCCACGAGCGTGGGATCGGCTCTGCTGCCGCTGAGTTCCAGGGCCGTCCACGTCTCTGCCGCCCCGAGCGACCAGACGGCCTGCAGCGTGTCGGTCAGTGCCTCGTCGACGGTGATCCGGTAGGCCGCCAGATGTCCTCGCTCGTCGGCGATGGAGCGCCACGTCTCTTTCGCCTGTGCGGCAGTGACGGGTTCGACGGTGTCGGTGGTAATGACCTCGAATCCCGACTCCCGAAGATGGTCGGCGAGTCTGCGTGCGGCGACCTCGGCCGTGTCCTGCAGCGGGATTCGCGATGAGCGCGCCGACAGCGCGGCGACGTTGTCGACGGCGCCGAGGGTCAGCCCCACCCAGGTGGTGCGCACGCCGTCGCGGTCGCGCGCGGTGACGCGAACCTTGTCGAAGCGCAGTCCGTACCGGTCGAGGTAGCCGGCGATCAGATCGATCGGCAGGTTCTGCTGCTCGCGTGCAGAGACCTCGAGGGTCACCGTGGTGTGCTCCGAGGAATGATGGGTGCCCTCGGCGCCTCCACTGCGGCGGCGCCACATCGCGACGCGGCGGGCGATCAGCGTCGTCACGAAATGCCCTCGCCACCAGGCGAACACGATGACGACGATACCGACGGCGATCCCGAGTAGCCAGCGGTCAGCGACCGAATCCCACGGGTAGGCCAGCGCGGCGGGGATCCCCACCAGCAGCGCAAGACTGAGACGAACGCTCATGGCGTGGTGTCCTTCCGTGTTCTGCTCATCACGAGAGTGACGATCACCAGCAGCGCCAGCACGCCCGCTCCGGTGAAGGCGATGATTCGTGGGGTGGGGTCGGGCGGTGGCGGTGGAAGCGGCGCCGCGATCTCACGGACCGCCGCGGGATCGGTGTCCGCAGCGGCGGGCACATTCCAGGTCAGCGCCGCGACAGGATCGATGCTGCCCGCACCGACCAGGTTGGACGGGGCACGGGCGGCCCCGTGCGCGGTCGCCGTGATCCGGTCGATGACCTGCCGGGCGCTCAGATCGGGAAATCGGCTGCGCACCAACGCCGCGACACCGGAGACGTACGCGGCGGCATAGCCCGTGCCGCTGATCGGCGCCAGCCCCTCCTGATTGTCCGGCATACCGTTGGCCAGCCCGCCCCCCTCGGCGTTGCTGACCGAGGAGATGCCCTCACCGGGTGCCGCCACCCCCACCCAGGGTCCGGCCATCGTGAACGACGTGGCCTGTCCGCCGGGCCCCACGGCGCCCACCGAGAGTACGTAGGGCTGCCACCACGACGGCACCGACAGCGTCGTGGCGCTGTCCCAGTTCCGGGGATCACCCGGCCGCGCGGCATCACCAAGCGGATTGCTGTCACACGCTGCGCCAGTGGACATTCCGCGTGAGGTGTCGCCGGCGGCTGCCACGATCACCGCATCCTTGTCGACGGCGGCGTAGCGCAACGCAGCACCCAGCGCGCTCTGATCGACGTCGGCCCCGGCCGGGATACACGTCGCGACCGCGATCGTGATGACCCGCGCCCCCTGGTCAGCGGCGCGCACCACAGCGCGCGCCAACGTGTCGACCGCCACCACCGCCTGCGCCAGGGCGGGATCGTCACCGAGGTTCCGCGGCGCGTAGTGCGCCGAGCTCTGCCGGATGGACAGCAGCTGCGCACCGGGCGCCACACCCGAGAACCCGTCGGGACCGGGCTGTCCCGCGATCAGACCCGCGACGAGCGTGCCGTGCCCGTCGCAGTCGGTCAGGCCGTCGGTGTCGGCGACGAAGTCGCCGCCCGCCTCGACGACGGGCAGCCGGGGCCCGGGGGTCACGCCGGTGTCGAGGACTGCGACCAGCTGCCCGTCACCGCGGCTGTGTTGCCACGCCTCGGGCAGGCCGAGCGACGCCTGGCTCGCGGTGACCGCACCGGGTTCGGTGCCGGGCAGCACACCGGTGGCTGTGCAGTCACTGCGCTGGGCCATCGGCTCGACCGGGCCCGCGCTGCCCGCCGGCGGGGTGGCCTGCGGGTCGACCTGCGGCGGCGCGACCGCCACGGCGGGTGCGCCGCTGACCGCGAGCAGCGCCAGGGCCGTCGCAACCACGCCCGCCCGGGTGGGCGCTGAAAGGGCGATCATCGCTCAGAACCCGTTGAGTGCCCAGGTGAACAGCCCCACCAGGTAGGCCATCACCGGGATCACCGAGGCGTCGAGGGCGGACGCGAGGAAACCGAGCAGCCGGCGCATCGGCAGCGAGTAGGTTGCCGGCTCGGCGATGCCCGGGTTCAGCGCGACTACCACCCAGGCCGCCGCCAGGGTCACCAGGACCGCCAGCGACCACCACATCGCGGTGTACTCCCCGGCGGCGGTGAACCCCACCACCAGCGCGGTGGTGATCAGGTAGGGATGGCCGAGCAGCCACGCCTTGCACGGCGCGGAGTCCCACACCCGGGCCCGCAGCGCGGCGGCAACGGCGCTGGCCACGACGAGGTACCACGCCCACGGTGACACCGCGCCCTCTCCGGTGACGGCCGGCCACAGCACCGCCAGCGAACCCGTCACGGCCAGCAGCACACCGGCAGCGATGAACCCTGTCTGGTGGAAGTCACCGACCCGGATGCGGCGGGGCAGGTCTTCGAGCACCCGCAGCGGAAGCGCCGACGGCGTGGGGTCTCCGGGAGCGGGGATGACCGGGACCGGCAGCCGCGCGCACATCGCCGACAACTGCGCGGCCTGCACGGTGATCACCAGCGCGACCAGGATCAGCCCGCACCCCACGGCCACCGGTGACAACGTCCACAGCGATACCGCAGCGGCCGCCGCGGCCACCGTCAACGCCGTCGCCGCGGCGGCGGTGAACACGGCGATGGCACGCTGCCCCACGGTGATGCTGATGACCGACCACGCCGCCACCCCTGCGGCGGCGAGCAACACCTGCGCGGCGCCGAAATCACCCGGCACCGCCAGCGCGAACGCAGCGGCGATCGGGGGCAGCGCGGCCACGGCCAGGGCGGTCGCCAACCGCGGCGACCCGGTTCTGCTCAACAACGTGCCGAGCACCGCGCCCACCGCGACCGCGCTGACGGCGAACACACCGTAGGCCGTTCCGGTGACGACCCGGTGCACGATCGAGACACCCGTGGCGGCGACGATCAGCGCGATGACCGCCAGCGCCGCGGCACGCCGGATGTGGTCCACCCCCCACGGCCGTTCCCGCGCCGCCGAGAAGATCATCGCGGCGTCGGCGATGTCCTCGACCAGCCGAGGTGCGGACGGGCCGGGTGGAACCGGCTGCAGCGCAAGGAGGTCGCCGTCGACCACACCGACCGTGTTCAGCGTCGCGTCGCGGCTGAACGGGGCCCCGCCGATCGGGGCCAGGCTCAGTTGCTGGGCCGTGTCGGTGGGGTCGTCGTTCGGCGACACCAGGCGCTGCACCGCCGGGATGATCTCGCGCAGCGGCAGTTCGGCGGGCAGAGCGACCTCGGTGATCCGGCCACTGCCGAACACCGCGATCCGCACGATCGGCATCCTCATGTTCTCGGGCGACGCGGTCGACAGCGCCGCGCCGTTTGTTCCGTCTACGACCGGGTTTGACATTGCTCTTCTCTTTCACGGATGGGGACGTCGAAGTCTCGGGTGCCGCCGCGGCGGGGAAACCAGGGTCCGTCGGGCAACTCGGCGTTCAGGCGCTCCACGGCGGCGGCGACCGCGGCGGGGTTGCCGGCGGAGAAGGTGGACACCCACTGGCCGTCGAATGCTCTGGTCGGGCTGACCAGCACCCGACCGACCGTGGTGTCGACGACGCTGACGCCGACGTCGGTACTGACGCGGTGACCGTCGCGGTGCTGGCCGGCCACGATCTCGACGTAGCTGCGGTCCCCGTCGAACGCGGCCACCACCACGGGACGCGCGGATGCGGGGATACCGAGATGGTCGAGCATGTCGTGCACCGAGGCGCCGTTGCGGATCCGCTCGTCGGCCTTGGCGCCGATGTGCGCAGGCAACGAGAACTCCTCGAAACGCGCGGACCGCTGCCCGGACAACCCGACCGTCAGCACCGGCACCAGCGCCTCGGGGTGGTCGATCTCCATCGCCGTGAACGTGACCAGTGCTGCACTGCGCAACGCGACCACCGTGCCCGCCCCGCCGCGGGCCACGAAGCCGCGCAACATCTCGCCGCGGCCCGCGACGAATCGGAGCTCGAGCCACCGCGCGGGCCGGCACACCAACCGGATCCATTGCGCAACCGAAGGATCGACGTTCCCGTCGGCGTTCATCACGCCCAACCCGGTCAGCTCCGAGATGCGGTCACGCTCGAAGTGCACCCGCCGCACCTCGTCGCCGTAGGGCGGGGTGATGGCCAGCACCCACGGAAACGTTCCGGCGCCGAGCTTCTCGGCGAGGAACCAGGCCGACTCTGCAGTCAGCTCGACAGCATTAGCTCGCACGGAAGCCGATCAGCCCCACTTGGCGCCTTCAGCCTGGTCCCGGGCGGCCATCGACGTGGTGTTCATCTCGTGGGTGCTGGCCATCGCCCGGTACGCGCGCACCAGCTCCTCCAGCGCGGTGTTCCACTGCGCCTGCCAGGCCTGATATGTCATGCCGGTGTCACCCTGCCAGGCACCCCGCAGCGCGGCCTGCTCGGCGGCGACCTCGGCGCCGACAGCGTGCAACGCGCCCGCGTAGCTGGACATCTCACCGGCGTGCGAGAGCATCGCCGGGTAGTTGTACATGATCTGCGACATCAAAAGTCCTTAGTAGATGGTCGGGTTGGGACCGGATCAGATGCCGGTGTAGGTGCTGGCGGCGGCGGCGTCCTCGGCGACGTAGGAGGCGGCGGCGTCACCGACGTTGGCCTGCGCGAGGTCGAGCAGCGCGTTGATCTTCGCCGAGACCTCGACGAAGCGCGCATGGGCGGCCTGGAAGGCCGCCGACGACTCGCCCATGTGGAACGCCTGCGCGGACTGCGCGGCCTGTTCCGCCTGGGCGATGGTGCTGCGCATCAGCGCCGCCTTGGCGCCGAACGCGCTCTCCGAGGCGACCAGCTGCGGGATATGAGCATCGAGAAGGCTCATGGGTTTTCCTCTCTGTGGTGGTTGTCGTCTGCGTCTGTGGGCGTGTCGGGGTCCCAGCTGCCCGGCAGCATCGGACTCTTGGGCCCGCCGCCGAACGAGTCTCCGGCCAGCGTGGTCAAACCGCCCGCCTGCTCGGTGCCTGTGCTGACGGTGCCGGAGAACCCCATCGGTCCGGCCCCGCGGGCCGAGGCACTCACACCCGGCCCCGGCGCGGGCGGGTCGTCCTCCGGTTCGTCCTCGTAGTCCATGACGGCGTCGGCGTAGCCGCGCCCTTTGATGTCTTCTTTCTGCCTGCGGCGCCGTCGACGTCGTTCGGCGGCTGAGGCGGCGATGCCCGATGCGGCTGCGGGGATCGTCGCCGAAGGAGCCTTCGCCCCGGTCGAGTCACGGACGGTGGGTGACAGCCCGCCGTCGGGGTCGCGGCCCACCACCGCATACGGCGCCAGTGGGGCTGCAGCCGAGGCCGGCGACGCTGCGCCGGGGGCCGATCCGGCGGAGACGGTGTTGACCGCGGGCGCAGCGCTGCCCGGCGCGGGCGTCGAGAGCGGGGCGGCCGGCAGGCCCTGGTCGCTGCGCGTCGGTGACTGACCCTGGGCGGCCGGCGCGGTCTCCTCGGCAGGTTCCTCGGCCGGAGGCTGTTCGGGCAGCCGGTCGAGCAGGTAGGCGCCGATCCCCAGCACGATGCCCAGCGCCGCGCCCACCAGCGGGGCCAGCAGCAGAGACGGATACAGGATCGAGGCGCCGATCCACGAAACCGCCTGGTAGGCCACCGCGAACAGGAACGGCCCCCACGTGATCAGTGCCTGCGCCGGGTTGGTCAGGAAGTCGGTGATCAGCTGGATCGTGTTGCCGATCGGGTTGCGCAGGAAGTCGATGATGGGCTCGAACAGGAACCGCAGGATCTCGCCGTAGAACCGGATCAGGTCGGCGATGATGTCGCCGAGATCGAAGGAACTGCCTGCTTCGGCGGCCTGCAGCTGCGCGGCCGCGGCCATCGAATCCGCGGCGGCCCGCCCGGCCTCCCCCACCCCCGGCATCAGGATGAACGGCGCCGGAGTGGACGTCGGAGTCGCGGCGACGGCCGCGCCCGAAACCGCCTGGTAGGTACCCATGGTGGTGGCGGCCTGGATCCACATCCGCACGTAGTCGGCTTCGTTCAGCGCGATCGGTATGGTGTTGAGGCCAAGGAAGTTGGTGGCCACCAGCACCGCGTGGGTGGTGTGGTTGAGGGCGAGCTCCGGCAGGGTGGGCATCGCCGCCAGCGCGCTCGAGTAGGCCGCCGCCGCGGTCTCGTGCTGCGCCGCGGTCGCCGTGCTGACGGCGCTCTGCGCGGTGAGCCACGCCAGATAGGGGGCATGCGCGGCGACGTACTGTTCGGCGCTGGGCCCCTCCCACGCTCCGGCCTGCACGTCGGCCAGGATGGCGGTCAGTTCGGCTGCTGCGGTCGCATATTCGGCACTCAGCGAGTGCCACGTACCGGCGGCGGCCAGCAGAGGCCCCGGACCGGGACCGCTGCTCAGCGACGCCGAGTGCACCTCGGGTGGCAACGCCATCCAGACGGGGGCCGTCATACCGGTCAGCCTCGCGCGATCAGGTAGGCGGTGGCACCCATCGCGTCACCGCTGGCGTAGCTGGCCGCGGACTCACCGACCCCGACACCGGAGCGGCCGAGTTCTTCGACGCCCTGGGCCGCCACCGTCTGATGTTCGGCCGCAGCGGCACTGAACGCCGCGGCGGTCTGCAGGGACACCGGGTCGACCGCCGGCGGAACGACGGCGCCGACCACCGGCGCGGCGGCGGCCTGGGCGGCGGCCATGCGCGCGGTGAGTGCCTCCACCGCCGCGCCGGCGGCGGTGAGCCCTTCGGGGACGACACGCAGGGTCATCGGTGGTTCTCCTCTCCGCCGCGGTGGGCGATGGCGGCTTCGGCCAACGGGTTGACGAGTTGAACGAAGCTCGGGGTGTCGGTGGCGTCGAGCAGCATGCCCCGCCCGACCGGCAGCCGGCTGAACCGGTGCCCGCGGATCTTGCCGCTGTCCTGCGGGTTACCCGACAGCATCAGCAGGGTCGCCTGCAGGTCGTTGAGCCGACGCAGCAGCGGTGCCGTCATCACCGCATGCGCCGAGCCGGCCGCCCGGGCGGTGACGATCACCCGCAACCCCAGATCGGAAGCCTGCGAGAGCAATCCGAGCAGCGGGGTCCACGGACGCTGTCCCGCGAACGGCCCGCTGGTCGCCGGGCCGTCGGGGATCTGGTCGACGTCGTCGATGATCAGGTAGTGGGTGTGGCTGTCGCGGGACACGGTGCGGTAGTCCCAGCGGCTGAGCTCCTGCGGGCTCAGGCCGGCGGGTGGGCGGCGCTGCTCGATCAGCGCGGACAGGCCCAGCATCGCCGGCAGGATCCGGTCGATGTTCGGGGTGTACTCGTTGTCCGGGAACAGCGGCTCGTCGACCAGGTGCAGCCGGCGGTCGATCACCGTGAACGCCACCTGGTCCGGACGCGAGTTCTCCCGGATGGTCCGGATCAGGTGCCGCAACAGCGCCGTCTTACCGGTCTTGGCGTCGCCGAACACCATCATCAGCGGGTTGTCGGTGAAGTCGACGCCGACCGGCGCCAGGTCGGTCTCGCGCTGCCCGATGACCACCCGCTCCGCTGCCGGGTACAGCGTGCCCAGCACATCGGGTGACAGGTCGGTCGGCAGCAGCCGCACCGGCGGCGCGCTGCGGTCGGGGTGCCGGGCGTTGAGCGCGGGAATCGCCTCCAGGGCGGGGCGGGCGAACAGGACATGCTCCGCCGCCATGGTCAGGCCGCGGCCGGGCTGGTCGACCGGCACCGCCTCGGCGGGACGGCGCAGCGCTCCGGTGACCCGCACGTTGCTGTCGCGGGGGTCGTGCAGCCGCAGCTCCAGGCGCAACCCGAGCCCGTCGCGCATCCCCAGCGGCACCTCGAGCCAGTTCGGCGTCGTGATCACGACGTGGATGCCGTAGGCCATGCCGGTGTTCACCAGCTCGGTCACCTTGGCCAGCAGTGGGTTACGGGTGTTGAACGTGTCGGTGTTGTCCCGGCTGAACGCGTACAGGTTGTCGATGAGCAGGAACACCTCACCGTAGCCGTCGCGGTAGTCGCCGCCGCCGGCCCCGCCGACCTGCTGGCGTGCGCGCAGCAACTGGTCGAGTTCGCCGAAGGTGCGGCGGATCTTCTCCGACTCCAGCGGGGAGGCCACCCCGCCGACGTGTGCGAGGCCCTCCAGAGCCCGCAGCTGCCCGCCGCCGTAGTCCAGACAGTAGAACGTCACGTCACCCGGCGCGTGCAGGGCAGCCGCCGAGAGCACGAACGTCTGCAGGGCGGTGGACTTGCCCGACTTCGGGCCGCCGTGGATCACCAGGTTCGACGAGGCCGAGGTGGCATCGAAAACCAGCGTGTCGCGCCGCATGTCGAAAGGACGGTCGATCTCGCCGAGCGGCCAACGCCACTGCCCGGCCGCGATTCCCGAGCGGGTCAGTACGTCGTCGAGCGCGATCGGCTCGTCCAGTGGCGGCAGCCACAATTGCGGTGCGCGCGGCCCGTAGTGGGCCAGCTGGTCGCCGATGGTGGCGATCAGCTTGCGCGGAGGCAGCACCTCGACGTCGGCGCCGTCGTCGACGATGACGGTGTCCGGTTCCGGGTCCACCCAGCCGGCGGGGAACACCTGCGGCTTGGGGATGGCGTGCACGACGATCGACCGGTCCACTCGTGGCGGCTCGTAGATGCCGTCGACGTAGGTGCTGCGGAACTTGACCGGCAGTGCGCCCGGCGCAGGGACGAGGAACCCCACGCCCTTGTGCTCCCGGCCCGACTCGATGTGGTACGCGTCCTCCACCCCGATGATCTGCCGGGACACGCTGGGGCTGGCCACTTTCAGACCGATCCGGTAGGACGTGTTCTTGTCGATGTCCTTGATCCGGCCCACGTCGAGCGTCTGGGACGCGAAGAGCAGGTGGATGCGGAACGAGCGGCCCTTGCGGGCGACATAGTCGAACAGGTCGGCGTACTCGGGATGATCGGCGAGCATCAGGGTGAACTCGTCGGCCACCACGAACAGCGTCGGGATCGGGGGCAGGTCGTGCCCCTCGGCCACGGCGTTCTCGTATTCGGTGACCGAGTTGAACGCACTGCCCTGCACCCGGCGGCCGGCCTCTTTGAGCAGCTGCTCGCGCCGGGCGACCTCGCCGCGCAGCGTGTCGGCGAACCGGTCTGCCAGCGAACGCTTCTCGGCCATGTTCGAGATGACGGCGACGACCTGCGGGAAGTTGCGGAAGATGTCCGCCCCAGCCTCACCCTTGAAGTCGGCGTAGATGACGATGAGCCGGTCGGCCGGGTGGGTGGTCAGCAACGACAGCAGGATCGCCATCAGTGTCTGGGACTTGCCCGAGCCGGTCATCCCGATCATCAACCCGTGCGGACCCATACCGCCCTCGGCTTCGTCCTTGAGGTCGAAGTACAGCGGTTCACCGGTGGCGGTGACGCCGATCGGCACCCGCAGCTCGTCGTCGCGGTTGCGGGGGGCCCACAGCGCGGCCACGTCCAGCGCCGAGGCGTCCGGGATGCCGAGCAGCGTGGTGAAGGCCGCTCCACCGGTGGCGGCCGAGCGGCCGTGGCTGGGATTGGAATCCCAGCGCGAGAGCCGGCGGGCGAGGTGCCGCGCGTCGGCCGCGTCGAGCCGGTCGGCGGTGTCGATGTAGGGGGCCCAGCCGCCGGTCTGCCACCGCTGGATCCGGCCGTCGGAGATCCGCAGGATGGGCCGCTCGGGATCCGGGTACTGCTCGCGGTGCGGTTCGGCGACAGTCCGATGAATGACCGTGACCCCGGCGGGATCCACTCCCCCGGTCAGCTCATCGGGGTCGGCGTCTGGATCGTCGAGCACGAGCAGCAGGTGCTTGACGCTTTCGCTGCCGTCACCGGTGAACGGTCCCCGATCAGCGAGGGCGGGGGCCAGCAGCCGGCGCAGCGCCGTGGCGTCGGCCGTCAGATAACGCGCGGGACCGACCCCGTCAACCTGGCCGGGCACATCGACATGGGGCAACCACTTCAGCCACGACCAGTCATCGTCGTCCAATTTCGTTCCTGCGTAGCCGATTCCGAGCACCGAGGGGTCGTGCCAGGTCATCGCCTGGGCCAGCCAGGCGCGCACAGCACCGTCGACCTCGTCGGCGTCGCCCACCACGGTGATCCGCGCGACCTTGGTCAGGTCGATACCGGCCGGAGCGTCGTGCAGGGTCCGCTGGGTGTCGAGCAGGCCGCGCAACGTCGTGTGCGACACCGGTTCCAGGTCGATCTCCTCGGCAGTGTCCTTGACCCGCAGCGCCGCGTCGAGGGCCTGGTCGTGCAGGCCGGCGCGCAGCACCAGGAAGTCGCGGTCGCGGGGGTCGCGCTCCCACTGCCGGCGGGTGCCCGGCACACCGGCCAGCGCCACCGGGTCCGGATGTGACCACTCCAGGCCGGCGCGTTGTTCGTCGGCGTGGGCACGGACGTTGTCGCGGATCACCGACAGGTAGCGCAGGTAGTCGGCGCGTTCGGCATCGACCTCTTCGGTACGGAGCTTGTTGTCCGAGCCCCGGTACAGCGCGGTCGCGGCCAGCAGCAACACGAACGGGAAGAACAGGGTCGTCGGCGAGATCAACCTCAGACCGGTGGCGACCAGTGCGACGATCATCCCGACGATCAGGATGACGATCAGGTACGGCAGGACACGGCGCAGCAACGACGGCGGCACCACCCGGGGCAGCTCCGGCGGCGGCTCGATGGTGATGGTGCCTCGACGGGTCGCCGGCGGCTGGATCCGCTTGCGGTGCTCGAAAATCAGCCTGCTCATGGGTTTTCCATAGTCGTGAGGTTCTCCAACCGGGCCGGCGCCGCGGCGGGAGCCAGCGTGTCGTGCGCCAGGAGCGCGTCGGCACGTGACAGCGTCGGACCGGCGGCGAACTGGGACAGCACCGACCACGGGATCGGCAGCGGGGTCGAGGTCAAGCCGAGCGCCTCGACGGAGTCGAATCCGGCTTCACCGGAACCGCTGTGGCCGGTGTCGATGCCGTAGCGCACGCCGGTGTCGCTGACCCAGAACAGCGATCCGCGACTGTCGACGAAGTATCCGGTGCCCGGGGTCAGGGCTACGCGGGTGGCCGGTCCACCCGGGCCGCCCGAACTCACCAGATCGACGGTATGCAGTCCTGCCGGGGCGGGAAGCGTGGACCCGGACAGCAACGTCAACGAGTTCTCCTGCGCACCCTCTGGTTTCGCCCAGACGACGCAGGTTACGGGGTCGGCGTCGGTGTCGACGAGGTCGAGCGGCTGCGCCGGATACACCGAGGTGTCGATGCCGTCGGCGACCGGGACCCGCGCCACCTCGTCGGCACCGATCCGCGGGGGCGCGGCGAAACCGTAAGAGTTGGTGTTGCGCAGGATCGAGGCCAGCACCACCGGGATCGGCTGCAGACCGTCGGGCAGCACCACGTAGTGGCGCAACGTGTTGTCCGCCTCGTAGGCCACCAGGACCGCCCCGACCGGCGCATCGACCGGCAGCGGCACCTGTGCGGGTGTGCCGGCGCCCGGGATCAGCGGTGAGACCAGCGCCGGCCCTTCGGGGATCGCGTTGAACAGGCCGTCGGCGATCGGCTGTGGCCCTCGCCCGGCCATCTCGGCGCCGACACCGAGGCCGTCGACCACTGCGCGGTCGGCGAGGTCGACCGCGCTGCGTCGCCCGTCCCACAGCAGCCACGTGATGCCGCCGTTCTCGGCCAGCACCGCCTGACCGTCCGGCAGGGCGCTCGCGCGCTCGCCCTCGGTGGCGGGCGGACCGGCGATGACCGTGACCCCGGCCTGGGATCCGGTCGCCGCGTCGCAGACCGTCCAGAAGGCGTCGCGGGTCTGGTTGGCCACCATGCGTTCCGGGGCCCCGGGGATGCCGAGCATGTTACCGCGGGGGAACTGGTCGAGCTCGCTGCTCTTCACCAGCGCCGGGTTGTCCGGCCGGCCGGCGATGAGCCGGGCGGAGGCCAGGTTCAGGACCGGGTGCAGCTGATCGCCGAGACGCACGTACAGCGCTGCGGTGTCACGGTCGGCGAGGATCGCGTCGTCCCCCGCCGACCCCGAGGGCCGGATCAGCGAGAACAGGAAACAGCCGACGATGCCGGTGACGAGAACCAGCGCGCCGACGAGCACGGCCCGCGACTGGGTGCGCAGCGGGTCGACCAGCATTCTCGTGTCGTGCAGCGCGACACCGGAGGCGATGCGGCGCATGACGAATCGCCACCCGGTCACCTGGTGTCGGGTCACGAAACCGCGGCGGTAGCCGACGCGGTCGGGGTTCTCGTTGGCCGGCGTCCGCGAGCTGAACGAACGCCGGTCCCCGTCGGGCGCGGTCACGACCGGCCCGGCTGTTGATCGGGCACCGACAGACCGAGCCCGCGCAGCAGCGGTGCCGCCGAGTTGGCGACGTCGGCGGCGGTGATGGTCATCAGCTCGTCGTCGGTGAAGTCCCCGGCGTCGTCGGTGCGCGGTGCGTGGTCGAGGCGATACTCGCGCTCCTCCTCGGAACGCTCGACGAGGTTACGCACGAAACGCCCGTTGCCGGCGATGTCGAGGCTGCGCCGCTGCACGCCCGCGGCGTCGGCGGTCGAGGACTCCGCGAGGTGGGCAAAGAGCCGTTCCATGTCGGCGCGGGCGGCATCGTCGAAGCGCGAGTCCCGCTTCTCGGCCATGCGGGTGGCGATTTCGGCCAGCTCCTTCGACGAGTAGGACGGGAAGTCGATGCTGCGGGTGAATCGGGAGCGCAGACCCTCGTTGGTGTCGAGGAAGGTGTCGAGGTCTTTGCGGTAGCCCGCGACGATGACGACCAGACGGTCACGGTCGTTCTCCATCCGCGCGAGCAGCGTGTCGATGGCAACGAGGCCGAAGTCGTTCTTGGCCCCGGTGGACACCAGCGCGTAGGCCTCGTCGAGGAACAGCACACCGTCGAGCGCACTGTCGATGACGGCGTTGGTCTTGGCCTCCGTCTCACCGATGTGCTGGCCGATCAGGTCGGCGCGGTGCACCTCGCGGACGGTCTCCTTCTTCAACAGACCCAGCCCGCAATAGATCTTGGCGACCACCCGCGCGATGGTGGTCTTGCCCGTTCCGGGCGGCCCGGCGAACACCAGGTGATTGGTGCGCTGGGCGACGGCCAGCCCCCGCTCCTGGCGCCGGATCGCCATCGCCACCGAGCTTTTCAGCCGGGCGACCTGGTATTTGACCTCCTCGAGGCCGATGAACTCGGCGAGCTCGGCCTCGGCCTCCACCAGCAGGTGCGCCTTGCGGTCCTTGGCCCCGGGGTCGACGAAGTCCGCTTCCCCGGGCTCCGTGCCGGGATCCCACGGATCGGTGCGCGCCTCGATGCGCGCCGCCGTGGTGGTCGCGAACCCGAATGTGGCGTCGGACAAGGCCTCTTCGATCTGCGCATGCTCGGGATTCGCGGCGTAGAGCTCCTGCAGCAGCTCGCGGGCGTCGTCGTCCTCGCCCTGGGCACGCAGGGCCAGCGCCTTGGCCAGCGCGCCGTCGGTCGCGGCGACGGTCAGCGGGCCGTCGGGTTGTTCAAGGTGCGACAGTGCGGGGGCGAACATGCCCAGCCGGGCCAGCGCGATGCCGAGGGTCACCCGGGCGGCGTGAGCGCTCGCGTCGTCGAGGAACCGGTCACCGACCATCGGCGTCAGCATCCGCACCACGTCGGACCAACGCTCGGCCCGGTAGTGGATCGCCGCGCGCACCCAGCGAGCCTGCAACCACCCGGGCCGGTGTTCCAGCAGCTCACCGACCAGACGCTCAGCAGTCCCGAAATCTGCTGCCTCGCAAAGGGACACCGCATAGGCAAGGGAGAAGTCCGCCGGGGACGCGGCACGGAAACGCAGGTAGAGACCGGTGTCATAGCCGAAGCCGAGCGCGCCGGGCGCCAGTTCGATCTGACGCTGCAACGCGCCCGCGGTGGCCGATGTTTGCCAAATCTGCTCGACCACCTGCGGTGTCACGTCTCCGGCGGCGGCCAGGCCGGTCCATGCGTCGCACTGGTCGGCAGCCACGCGAGTCAGAGCACCGAACCCGGATCGGGCGGCGGCCAGATCCGCCGGTCGCTGCCGGTCGTGCACCGACAACCCGAGCGCGCGACAGCAGGTCGCGAACCGGCTGATGACGTCGCGGTCTATCCGGTGCGGGTGACCGGCGACCGTCGCGACGGTGTCACTTCCAATGTCCATGCGTGTGTGATTCGCGGCGCCGGCTGGCAATCCCCCGGGCCCGCAGTCTCCCTCGTGGCTTACTTATGTATGGCTAAGCTAACTTTTGCTGAAGTTAGCATTGCATAAGCTCACTGTCGAGACTCACCGGGTAGCACCCGCACGGTGAACCGGATCACCGACGCGGTGGGGGGTCACACCAGCGGGCGGCCCGTGCGGATACGCCAGTCGAGGTCCTTGAGCAGCACGTTGAACGGGAACTCCCTGATGAAGCGCGGCGAGATCGTGTTGACGGTGCGCAGGACCTTCATCAGCAGATCGAACCGGCGTTGCTGATCGGGTCCCCAGCTCAGTCGCATCTCGTCGCGGAAGCGCTGCGGCAGGAAGCCGGTGGTGATGAGCAGGGCCAGCCCCTCGGTGCGACGTCGGAGCGGGCCGGGCAGGGTGAGTCCCTGCAGACGCGAGAGTGCGATCGGATACAGGAACTCCCGGACGGTGTCGTCGATGTGGACCTCGTCGAGGGCCTTCTGCCAGTAGCGGTCGAACGCGGCGCGGTCGGCGGGCCACATCGACTCGGGCACCTGCAACATCGTGGCCAGGGCGCGCCCCTGCAGGTACAGCCGTTCGGCGGTGTCCTCGTCGGGTTCCCCGCCGAAGATCCGGTGCACGTCGACGACGCCCTTGTACAGGCACGCGCCCACCCACAACTGCAGGTCCTTGTCGAAGGCGTGGTACTTCACCGGGCTTTCGTCGGTGGAGAACACCTGCGCGTGCGCCCCGTTGACCGCGCGCCGGAAGGCGGCTTTCTGCTCGGCAGTTCCGCTGGTGGACACCGCGAGATAGGTGAAGGTGGTGCGGGCCCGCTTGATCGGATGCCGGTCGATACGGCCGCTTTCGACGCGGCTTTCCAGCACTCCGTACCCGACCCCGGGACGCGCCAGCTGCATGATCACATTCGCCGGGCCGGCCAGCAGGCCCAGCCCGAGCATGCCGTCGTCCGCTCCGCTCCGTCCTCGACGGGCGGTGGCCTCGGGGCTGCTGGTAGGGGAATCGACCTGCGGAACAGGCTCGCTCACCGTCACTGGACACACTCCTCTCGGCGGTGCCGCCACCAAATGTGCGAACACGTGTTTCCTGATATTGCTCCCTCCGCGCAGCGGGTGTCAATATGGGGAGATGGCCCAGATTCGTCCGTACCGGGGAATCGAAGCCGGCCAGCGCATCGCCGAGCGCAGACGCCGGCTGCTGACTGCGGGCCTGGACCTGCTCGGCGCCGCGCCCACCCCCGGCGACCTCACGGTGCGCGCCATCTGTGCGCAGTCCGGTCTGGCGGCGCGCTACTTCTACGAGAACTTCGCCGACAAGGACGCGTTCGTCAGCGCGGTGTTCGACTGGGTGGTCGCTGACATCGCGGCCACCACGCAGGCGGCGGTGGCCGCCGCACCGGCGCGCGAACAGACCCGGGCCGGCATGACCAACCTGGTGCGCACCATCTCCGACGACGCCCGGGTGGGCCGGCTGCTGTTCAGCGATCGCCTGGCCAACCCGGTGGTGGTGCGCAAGCGCGCGGAGTCCGGCGCATTGTTCGCGCTGCTGTCCGGGCAGCACGCCGAGGCCGCCCTACACGTGACCGCCAACGAGCGGATCAAGGCGGCCAGCCACTTCGTCGTCGGCGGCGTGGCTCAGACCCTGAGCGCGTGGCTGGCCGGTGACCTCGATTTCACCCCCGAGCAGCTCGCCGACCAACTCGGCATGCTGATCGACCGACTCGGCGACCCGGCGCTCTACCGCGACCCCTAGACGCGCGTCGGCGCCCGACGATCGGCGGCGGTCTTCGGCTCGGTGGCGGTGTCGGCGTCGCCGAACTGCTTCGTCCAGCAAGCGAACTCGAGGGTGATGCCGTCCGGGTCCAGGAAGTAGAAAGACCGGACGTACACCCCCGGATGGACAGTCGGTGAGACCTGCGCGGGGCTCTCGTCGTGGTTGAGAATCGGGCCGACCCGGACTCCCTTGTCCTTGAGCCGCTGCCGGTACTCGTCGAACTTCTCGGCCGGGACATGAAAGGCCAGGTGGTTCATCGTGCTCACGGCGCTGACGATGTCACCGATGCCGGGGATGGCCTCCGGTGAGGAGATACCGGGCACGCGGTCGGGGGCGTCGGCGAACCAGAAGAACGCCACGCAGTCACCGTTGCCGGCGTCGAAGAAGAAGTGCTGCCCCATGCCGCCGGGCAGGTCGAGGGACTTGATCAGCGGCATGCCCAGCACGTTGCTGTAGAAGTCCACCGTCTTCTGCATGTCCGAACACACCAGCGCGACGTGGTTGATGCCGCCGAGGTCGAATTCGGTGTTGGTGTTGTACGGCTTGATCACGACTTCGCCTCCCCATCCCGGGTCCCCGCGGGGTAGCCACCGCGGAAAACTGAATCTAACATCAGATTCAGGTATCGATCAACGAGGAGCGCTGGATACATGAGCACGGTGGCGCGGACTCCGTTGCCGACAGCGCGCGGCCGCCAGACCCAGGCGGCGATCGACGACGCCGCGCGCAGGGTCATCGCCCGCAAGGGCATCCTGGCAACCACGGTCGCCGACATCGCCGGCGAGGCCGGCCGCTCCACGGCGTCGTTCTACAACTACTACGACTCCAAGGAAGCGATGGTCCGCGAGTGGGCACTGCGCTTCCGCGACGAAGCCCGCGAACGCGCGCTGGCCGCGACGGCACCCGGGCTGAGCAACCGGGAACGCTCCCGCCAGGCCGCCGCGGCACACTGGCACACCTACCGCAACCGGCTCGCAGAGATCATCAGCGTGTCGCAGATGGCGATGATCAGCCCCGACTTCGCCGAGTACTGGAACGAGATCTGCGCATTTCCCACCGAATTGATCGCTTCCTTGGTCAAACAGGTTCAGGGACAGGGCTACTGCGCGGGCAGTGACCCCCAGTTGATCGCCGTGGCCCTGGTGTCGATGTTCAACCAGTTCTGCTATACCCAACTGTCCGGCAGCCGTGACGAGGACACCGTCGACGACGACGCCTGCATCACGACACTCGCCGAAATCTTCTACCGGACGATCTACCATCGGGAGTCGGGAGAACCATGACCACATCCACGGCTGTCACCCGCGAATTCGTCGGGCTCGACTCGACGACGGCGCACCGAGCCGGGTCGGGTGGACATCCCTGCCAGGGGCTCTACCACCGCCCCGAGGGACACCGGCCCACCGTCGCGATGATCGCGACGCATTACCAGATCGACTTCTCCGAGCACTATCTCGCCGAGTACATGGCTGGGCGCGGCTTCGGCTTCCTCGGGTGGAACACCCGTTTCCGCGGATTCGAAAGCAGCTTCCTGCTCGATCACGCGCTGGTCGACATCGGTGTCGGGGTGCGCTGGCTGCGTGAAGAGCAGGGCGTCGACACCATTGTCCTGCTGGGCAATTCGGGCGGCGGATCGCTGATGGCCGCCTATCAGGCGCACGCCGTCGCGCACCACGTCACCCCGCTGGAAGGAATGCGACCCGCGGCCGGACTCGACGACCTGCCGGCGGCCGACGGTTATGTCGCCACGGCTGCACATCCCGGCAGGCCCGACGTGCTCACGGCGTGGATGGATGCCTCGGTCACCGACGAGAACGACGCGGTGGCAACGGATCCCGACCTGGACCTGTTCGACGAACGCAACGCACCGCCGTACTCGGCCGACTTCGTCGCCCGCTACCGCGCCGCGCAGGTCGCGCGCAACGAGGCCATCACCGACTGGGCGCTGGCCGAGCTCGTCCGGGTCCGCGCCGCCGGCTTCTCCGACCGGCCCTTCACGGTGATGCGCACCTGGGCCGACCCGCGGATGGTCGATCCCACCCTGGAGCCGACCAACCGGCAGCCCAACATGTGCTACGCCGGGGTCCCGGCACGGGCGAACCGGTCCACCTACGGCATCGCATCGGCCTGCACGTTGCGCAACTGGCTGGGCATGTGGAGCCTGCGGCATGCCCAAACCCGTGCCGAACCACATCTGAGCCGAATCACCTGCCCGGCGCTGGTGATCAACGCCGAGCAGGACACCGGCGTGTTCCCCTCCGACGCCGAGCGCATCCACGATGCGCTGGCCGGCACCGACAAGACCGCCTGCAGCATCGACACCGACCACTACTTCACGACACCTGGCGCCCGCACCCAGCAGGCCGACACGATCGCCGAATGGATCGCCACGCGATGGTGAGAGTGCTCGCCCACTTCGTGGCCGGCGAGAAGGTCACCAATTTTCTCTCCGCGCAGCGTGATTGGCTCGACGTTCGCTTCTGCGCCGAAGACGACGACGACACGTTCTACCGCGAGCTGTCCGACGCCGAGGTGCTGTGGCACGTGCTGCGGCCGGTATCGGGTGACGACCTGGCCCGGGCGCCGCACCTGCGGCTGGTGCACAAACTCGGCGCGGGGGTGAACACCATCGACGTCACCGCCGCCTCCGCCCGCGGCATCGCGGTCGCCAACATGCCCGGGGCGAACGCGCCGTCGGTCGCCGAGGGAACGGTGTTGCTGATGCTCGCCGCGCTGCGCCGCCTGCCCGCCCTCGATCACGCCACCCGCATCGGGTCGGGCTGGCCGTCGGACCCCAGCCTCGGTGAGACCGTCCGCGACATCGGCTCCTGCACCGTGGGACTGATCGGCTACGGCAGCATCGCCAAACGCGTCGAGCGGATCGTCGTCGCGATGGGCGCCCGGGTGCTGCACACCAGCACTCGGGACGACGGCACGCCGGGGTGGCGCAGCCTGCCCGATCTGCTCGCCGACAGCGACATCGTGTCGCTGCATCTGCCGCTGACCGAGGCCACCACAGGGTTGCTCGGACGTGAGGCGTTCGGCCGGCTCAAGCCGGGCGCGGTGCTGGTGAACACCGCCCGCGGACCGATCGTCGACGAGGACGCCCTGGTCGACGCGCTGCGGTCGGGCCGGTTGGCGGCCGCCGGACTGGACGTGTTCGCCGTCGAACCGGTGCCCCAGGACAATCCGGTGCTGGACCTGCCCAACGTCGTGCTCACCCCACACGTCACCTGGTACACCGCCGACACGATGCGCCGCTACCTGGAACTGGCCGTCGACAACTGCGTCCGGCTTCGTGACGGACGCGACCTCGCCAACGTGGTGAACCAGGTGGCGAGGTAGTCTCGGTCCCAACCGACCGGTTAGTCAGCCCAACGGAGGGTTACGCATGCCCATCGCCATCCTGGAAGAGCACAACGATCTGGCCGACTCCGTGCGCTCATACGTCGCACGTGTCGCGCCCTCGGAGGTTCTGCACGAAGCCCTCGAGAACCCGATCCCCAACCCGCCGCCCTACTGGAAGTCGGCGGCCGAACAAGGCCTGCAGGGCGTCCACCTCGCCGAGTCGGTCGGCGGGCAGGGCTTCGGCATCCTGGAACTGGCCATCGTCGCCGCCGAGTTCGGCTACGGCGCCGTGCCCGGCCCCTTCGTGCCGTCGGCCATCGCCAGCGCACTGATCGCGGCCAACGATCCCGACGCCGCCGTGCTGAGCGGTCTGGCCTCCGGCGAGACCATCGCCACCTACGCGATCAGCTCCGCACTGACCGCGACGCGGCACGGTGACGGCCTGGTGATCCGCGGCGAAGCCCGCTCCGTACCCGCCGCCGCGCAGGCCTCGGTACTGGTCCTGCCGGTCGCGATCGAATCGGGCGAGGAGTGGGTGGTCCTCGACGCCGACCAGCTCGAGATCGAGCCGGTCGCCTCCGTCGACCCGTTGCGCCCCGTCGCGCACGTGCGCGCCAACGGCGTCGAGGTGACCGACGACCGCGTGCTGTCCAACCTGCCGCAGACGATGGCCCGAGCGCTGATCACGACGCTGCTCTCGGCAGAGTGCATCGGCGTTGCGCGGTGGGCCACCGACACCGCCGCGGCCTACGCCAAGATCCGGGAACAGTTCGGTCGCCCGATCGGCCAGTTCCAGGCCATCAAGCACAAGTGCGCCAACATGATCGCCGAAACCGAACGCGCCACCGCCGCGGTGTGGGATGCCGCCCGCGCCATCGACGAGGAACGCGCTGGCAGTCAGGACGACGGTGAGAAGGCCAGCGCCTTCGAGTTCGCCGCCGCCGTCGCCGCGACCCTCGCCCCCGTCGCCGCCCAGCACTGCGCCCAGGACTGCATCCAGGTCCACGGCGGCATCGGCTTCACCTGGGAGCACGACACCAACGTGTACTACCGGCGCGCCATCGTGCTGGCCGCCGCGTTCGGCCGCGCCGCCGACTACCCCCAACAGGTCGTCGACACCGCGACGTCGACCGGCATGCGATCCATCGACATCGATCTGGACCCCGACACGCTCAAGCTGCGCGAGGAGATCCGGGCCGAGGTCGCGGCGCTGAAAGAGATTCCCAGAGAAGAACGTAACGCCGCCATCGCCGAGGGTGGGTGGGTGCAACCGCACCTGCCCGCACCATGGGGACGGGCCGCCACCCCGATCGAACAGATCATCATCGCCCAGGAGTTCTCCACCGGGCGGGTCAAGCGACCGCAGATGGGCATCGCCGCGTGGATCATCCCGTCGATCGTCGCCTACGGCACCGAAGCTCAGCAGCAGCAGTTCCTGCCGCCGACGTTCCGCGGCGAGATGATCTGGTGTCAGCTGTTTTCCGAGCCGGGTGCGGGCTCGGATCTCGCCAGCCTCACCACCAAGGCCACGAAGGTCGACGGCGGTTGGCGCATCACCGGGCAGAAAATCTGGACCACCGGCGCGCAGTTCTCGCAGTGGGGTGCGCTGCTGGCCCGCACCGACCCCAGCGCGCCCAAGCATCAGGGCATCACCTACTTCTTGCTCGACATGAAGGCCGAGGGGGTCGAGGTCAAGCCGCTTCGGGAGCTCACCGGCAACGCGATGTTCAACACCGTGTTCATCGACGACGTGTTCGTCCCCGACGACATGGTGCTCGGCGAGGTGGACCGCGGCTGGGAGGTCAGCCGCAACACGCTGACCAATGAACGCGTCTCGATCGGGAGCAGCGAGCCGCCGTTCCTGGCCAGCCTCGACCAGTTCGTCGAGTTCGTCCGCGACGGCCACTTCGACCAGCTCGAGCAGAACGAGGCCGGCCGGCTGATCGCCGAGGGACACGCCGCCAAGCTGCTCAACATGCGCTCGACGCTGCTGACGCTCGCCGGCGGTGACCCGATGCCCGCAGCCGCCATCTCCAAGCTCTTGTCGATGAAGACCGGCCAGGGCTACGCCGAGTTCGGGGTGTCGTCGTTCGGCACCGACGCCGCGGTGGGCGACCAGGGCCAACCGTCCGGCAAGTGGGCCGAGTACCTGCTCGCCGGACGCGCGACGACGATCTACGGCGGCACGTCGGAGGTGCAGCTCAACATCATCGCCGAACGCCTGCTCGGGCTGCCCCGCGATCCCTAGAGCGGGGTTCTTGGGCGCCGAGCCTGCGGGGAGATCGCGATTTGGCGCCGAGCCTGCGGGTTCTTGGGCGCCGAGCCTGCGGGGAGATCGCGAAGTGGCGCCGAGCCTGCGGTCAGATCGCAATTTTCCAGGAAACTGCGATCTGACCGCAGATTCGGGTTGCCGATCGGGGGTACCCGTCCGGTATGAGTACTGACCGCGACTTCGCTGAGAAGCGCTTGGACAAGCCCGGGTCGTTCCGGCCGGCGGCTCTGTACACGCTGGTGGTCATTGCGGTGGCCGGGGTGGCGCTCGCGTTCCACGCATTCGGGGCCCGCGACTCGGTGTACGCCGCGTCGCTGGTGCCGGTGTTCCTGTTCCTCGGCGGCCTGGGCGCTTTCATCCAGACCTACCGGGTGTGGAAGGCCGGTGGCGGCTGGGCCGCCTGGCAGGGTTCTGGGTGGTTCCTGATGCTGGTGATGCTCATCTCACTGGCCATCCCGGGTGCGGCGATGATGGCCGACGCCGTCAAGTAGCCGCCGACCACCTCGCCCGACGAGCGCGCGTGGCTGCACGCCCGCGCGTGGCTGCACGCCCGCGCGGGGCGTGTCACGTACCGCAGCGCACCCTCACCGGAGGCGAGGGCGCGTTGAATGCCAGCGAGCGCGGCGCGTCGCTGTACAGACGCGCGCGCTCGTGGTGCGAGGCCTCGCGGTGCACGGCGCTGGCTAGTCGGACTACTCGATGTCCATCTCGCGCAGCTCGCGCTTGAGGATCTTGCCGGTCGGATTACGAGGCAACTCCTCGATGAAGACCACTTCACGTGGGACCTTGTAACGCGCCAGGTTCTCCCGGACGTAGGTCTTGATGGTGTCCTCGTCGATCGAGGAGCCCTCGACCTTCACCACGAAACAGCGCAGCCGATGGCCCCACTCCTTGTCCTCGACGCCGAGTGCGGTCGCCTCGACGACCTCGGGGTGACCGCTGACCAGATCCTCGATCTCGGCGGGGAACACGTTCTCGCCGCCGGAGACGATCATCTCGTCGTCACGGCCACTGACGTAGAGCAAGCCGTCCTCGTCGAAGTAGCCCACATCGCCGGACGACAGCAGGCCGTCGATGATCTGCTTGCCGCCGCCACCGGTGTAACCCTGGAACGGGAAGAAGTTGCCGACGAAGATCCTGCCCACCTCACCCTGTGGCAGCTCGTTCCCGTTGTCGTCGAGGATCTTGACCTTCATCCCCTTGACGACGGGCCCGACCGTGGCGGGATTCTTCGAAAGATCCTGTGGCCGTGCGATCGTCGCGTACGCCACTTCGGTCGAGCCGTACAGGTTGTAGACGACCGGGCCCAGCTCCTTGAGCGCCCTGGTGGCCAGTTCGGCGCCGAGCTGCGATCCGGAGACGAACACGATGCGCAGCGACGACAGGTCGGGCTTGGGGCTGGTCTTGTCGAGTTCGTCGAGCATGCGCGAGAGCATCACCGGCACGACCACGATCGCGGTGGCCCGGTGCTTCTCGATGTCGGCCAGCACCGTGGCCGGCTTGAACCGCCGGCGCAGCACCAGCGTCGACCCGAGCATCATCGCGATGGTGGCGTGCAGGAAGCCCAGCGCGTGGAACATCGGCGCCGGCAGCGAGGTCACCTCGTTGGCTTTGAACGGCACCGCCGACAGCACGCCGCCGATCGGCGCCAGTGACGGGGGCGCGCTGCGATTGGCGCCCTTGGGGGTACCGGTCGTGCCGCTGGTCAAGATGATGATCGACGAGTGCTTGGAGGCCTTGGGTGGCGGCGCACTGCCGGTGCGCGCGATCAGGTCCTCGAGGGTCTCGTCGGTACCGGACGGTTCGTCGGGCTTGTCCGGGTTGATGCCGAGCGCGCGCAGCTTGCCGAGTTCGGGCTCGGCGGCCTGCACCGCCTTGGTGTACTCGTCGTCGTAGATGATGAGTTTGCCGCCCTCGCGCTCGGACACCTCCTTGATCTGCGGGCCGGAGAACTCGCTGTTGAGCAGGATGATGCGGGCGCCGGTCTTGGCGGCGCCGTACACCGACACCAGGAACCACCGGTGGTTGCGGGCCAGGATCGCCACGCCGTCACCGCCCTTGATGCCCTTGGCGAGCAGGCCGTTGGCCACCGCGTTGGCGGCGTCGTCGAGTTCCTTGAACGTCATCTCGCCGAAGTCGTCGATCACCGCGGCTGCGTTGGGCGTCCGTCGTGCATTGAGGGCCGGGATCATCCCGAACTCGCCCCAACGGCGGATGTCGGCGACGAAGGCTACGATGTCTTGCGGGGGCTCCAGTTTCAGTGCCCCGGCGGAGAACATCTTGCGGGCGTAGTGCAACTCGGCCGAACCACGCTCGAGGTACTTGCCGACCGTTTGCTGGGCCTTGGCGGCGGCCTGCGCGGAGATATCGCTGAGCTCCGACATGCGCCCACCCTATGTGACGACGGTCGCACCGCGGTCTGGAACATACGATGAAGGAATGCCTGCTCGCGAGACGTTCGAGATCGGTGGAACGCAGGTGCCCATCACCCACCCCGACAAGGTGGTCTTCGACGAGATCGGGCTGACCAAGCTGGACCTGATGCAGTACTACGCGGCGGTGGCCGACGGGGCGCTGCGCGGCGTGCGGGATCGACCGATGATCCTCAAGCGGTTCGTCAAGGGCATCGGGCAGGAGGCGATTTTCCAGAAGCGTGCGCCGGCGAACCGGCCCGACTTCGTCTCCGTTGCCGAGCTCAAGTACGCGTCGGGCACCTCGGCCAAGGAGGCGGTGCTGCACGACGCCGCCGGGTTGATCTGGGCGGTGAACCTGGGCTGCGTGGACCTCAACCCGCATCCGGTGCGCGCCGACGACCTCGACCATCCCGACGAGTTGCGCGTCGACCTGGACCCGATGCCCGGGGTCGGCTGGCGACAGATCCTCGACGTCGCGTTCGTCGCACGCGAGGTGCTCGAAGATCACGGCCTGGTGGCCTGGCCCAAGACCTCCGGTTCACGCGGCTTCCACATCTATACCGCCATTCAACCCCGCTGGCCGTTCAAACTCGTCCGAACCGCCGCCGAAGCGGTCGCCCGCGAGGTGGAGCGCCGCGCACCCGAATCGGCGACGGCGCGCTGGTGGAAGGAAGAACGGCACGGCGTCTTCGTCGACTTCAACCAGAACGCCAAGGACCGCACCGTCGCCTCGGCCTACTCGGTGCGGGCGACCCCAGACGCGCGGGTGTCCACACCGCTGTTCTGGGACGAGGTCGCCGAGTGCCGCCCCGAGACGTTCACGGTCGCCACCGTGCCGCAGCGCGTCGCCGAACTCGGCGACCCGTGGGAGGGCATGGCGGACACAGCCGGATCCCTCGATTCGCTGCTCGAACTCGCCGACCGGCTGGGTCCGGCGGAGAAGGCACCCAAGGGGGCGCGCCGCTCCACCGATGGAGCCAAGGGTTCCCGCGTTTCCAGCATGCCGCTGATCGAGATCGCCCGGACCAAGACCAAGGACGAGGCGATGGCCGCGCTGCACCAGTGGCAGGACAAATATCCTCAGGTGGCCGAAAAGCTCGAGCCCGCAGACGTTCTCGTCGACGGGATGCGAGGGCCGAGCTCGATCTGGTACCGCATCCGGATCAATCTTCAGCATGTCGACGAGGACGCGCGCCCCGCGCAAGAGCCGCTGCTGGCCGACTACAACCCGTGGGCCAATTACACCGGTGCCCAACAGCAGCGGCGGGACTGAGCGCCGGCGTCAAGTTACCGGCGAGTTTGCTGACCGGGCCTGATCCCAGTTCTTAGCGATGTTTTAGTCATTACACCCAGCGGCCTTAGATTGCCTGGCTACCTTTCATTGGTGTAAGGGCCGACAGCGGCCGAGCAAGCACGGGATCGAGGGAGGCTGCAATGTACGGCAATCCGACGTTCGACTGCGACGGCGCCGGCATCCGGGCGCACTGCCGCCAATTGGCCACCGTCGTGACGATCACCGGCCAGTTGCGCGACACCAACGTCGAATGCGCCGGCGACCACACCGAACGCTTCATCATTCCCGAGAAACCGTTCATCCTCGACCTCAGCGGCGTCACTTCCTTTACCCGGGAAGCGGTTTCACTGCTGTTCCGCATCGACGACCTGTGTGATGCCGCAGGGCTGGAGTGGTCACTGGTCGCCAGCCGCGCCGTCGAGCAGGTGCTGCGTGAACACGATGTCGAGTTCACCACCTCCGGATCGGTCCCCGCGGCGCTCAACCACTTCGCCGACGTGATGGTTGCCCGGCGCCAACTCCTCCCCCTCCTCACCAAGACCGCGTAAAGGACTGCTGTGTTAATCGATGTTCGGTGGCTCCGGTTCCTCCTTCAGCGTCGCCACAGGGCCGACTTGGACCACCTCGCGCTGACCGCAGGCTGATACCCCAGCCGACTTCATTCCGACCTGGCTAAGGTGCTCCTATGGGCACCGCAGCCGACGTTGATCTCGTCGCCGACGCCGCCGAGCGGGTCGTCGCCGAGCACGACCCCCGTTCCGTTTCAATCCCCGAGTTTCTCGGCGCCTGTTTCGACGCCGGCCTGTCGTGGGTGCACTTTCCCGCCGGATTCGGCGGCCTGGGTGTTTCGCGCGGCCTCCAAGTGGTGGCGGACCGCATCCTGCAGAATGCCGGCGGCCCGGTGCCGCTGTCGCTGAATCCGATGGGTTACGGCATGGCCGCGCCCACGGTGCGCGAGCACGCCCAGACCGACGACGTGCGGCATCAGTTGCTGCGGCCGCTGGCCACCACCGAGGACATCTGGTGCCAGCTGTTCTCCGAACCCGGTGCCGGCTCGGATCTGGCCGGCCTGGCCACCTCGGCTGTCCAGGACGGCGACGAGTGGGTGGTCAACGGCCAGAAGGTGTGGACCAGCCTGGCGCACCGCGCCCGCTGGGGTCTGCTGTTGGCCCGCACCAACCCGGACGTCCCCAAGCACAAGGGACTGACGTACTTCGTGCTCGACATGCACGGACCCGGTGTCCAGACCCGTCCGTTGCGGCAGATGACCGGCCACGCCGAGTTCAACGAGGTCTACATCACCGATGCCCGCATCCCCGACACCTTCCGCCTCGGCGGGGTCGGGGACGGCTGGCGGGTGGCGATGACGACGTTGATGAACGAACGCAGCGCGCTCGGCGGCAGCGGCAACCGGCGCGGCGCCGGCACGATCGGCGACGCGGTCGCGTTGTGGGCCTCCCGGCCGGACCTGCAGACACCCGTGCTGCGGGACCGGCTGACCAGTCTGTGGCTGCGCGCCGAGGCGCAACGGCTGACCTCGGAGCGTTCCCGGGCGTCGGCCAGCGTCGGCGGCCCCGGCCCCGAGGGGTCCGTCGGCAAGCTGGTCGGCGCCGAGCTGAACCAGCACATCTACGAGTTCTGCATGGACCTGCTCGGGCCCGAGGGCATCCTCTATGACGGCTACGGGACAAGCGGCGACGCCGACGCCGAGGACTGGCGCGGCCCGATTCAGCAGCGCTTCCTGCGCAGCCGCGCCAACACCATCGAAGGAGGCACGTCCGAGGTGATGCGCAACATCCTCGCCGAGCGGGTGCTGGGGCTGCCCGGTGACCTGCGGGCGGACGCGGGTATGCCGTGGAAGGAGGTGCCGCGTGGCTGAGGAGCTTGCGGATCAGCCCAAACGCACAGCTGAGGAGCTTGCGGATCAGCCCAAAAGCACAGCTGAGGAGCTTGCGGATCAGCCCAAAAGCACAGCTGAGGAGCTTGCGGATCAGCCCGACAAGACAGCTGAGGAGCTTGCGGGCATGAGCAGCGCCGAGTACGCGTTCAGCGAGGAGCAGGGGCAGCTGCGTGACGCCGTCGCCGCGTTCTGCGCCGAACACATCGACGAGACCGCGGTCCGCGCTCAGATGGAATCCGATCCGCCGTTCGACGCGAAGGTGTGGGCGCGGCTGGGTTCTGAGTTGGGCGTGCTGGGACTGTCGGTGCCGGAATCGCGGGGCGGCGTCGGCGGCTCGTTGATCGACCAGGCCGTCGCTGTCGAGCAGTTGGGGGCGGCGCTCGCCTGTGGCCCGCTGTTCGGGACGGTCTACCTCGCCATCCCGGCGCTGGTCGCGGCGTCGGAGAGCCCGGAGAACACCGCGCTACTGGAGCCGTTGATGGACGGCTCGCGCACCGCGGCGTTCGCCCTCACCGACACCGCCGGCGCGTTCGATCCGGCGACCGTGCAGGTCGACGCCGCACGCACACCCCAGGAGTGGGCTCTGACCGGCACCGTCGAGCGCGTCGTCGACGCCGGTGCTGCAGACATCCTGCTCGTCGCGGCCAACGGCCCCGACGGTCTCGGCCTGTTCGCGGTGGATGCCGACACCGCCGGAGTGCGGCGCACCGTGCGGACCACGCTGGACCTCACCCGTCCACAGGCCGACGTCGAGCTGCGTGACGCGCCCGCCCGACTGGTCGCCGGCCCCGAAGAGGCCGGGCGGGTCATCGGCCACGCCCTGCATGTCGGTTCGGCGTTACTGGCGGTCGAGCAGGTCGGCGCGGCCGCGCATCTGCTGGACCTCACCGTCCAGTACGCCAAGAGCCGCTTGCAGTTCGGCAGGCCGATCGGCTCGTTCCAGGCGGTCAAGCATCGCCTGGCAGACGACCTCGTCGCTCTCGAACACGCCAAGTCGACCGCCTACCATGCGATCTGGGCGTTGACCGACGGCAGCGACGATCCCGGTCTCGCGGTCGGTATCGCCGCGGCCACCTGTTCGGACGCACTCACCCGGATCGCCACCGACACCATCCAGGTGCACGGCGGCATCGGCTTCACCTGGGAGCACCAGGCTCACCTCTACTACAAGCGTGCCTACACCGACGCCGTGCTGCTGGGCAGTGCCGAGCAGCACCGCGACCGGATCGCGGCTTCCGTGCTCGACGGCCCGCCCGAGAAGAACCCGCCCCGCGTCGCCACCGGCGTTCCGACATGACCTGCAGGAGGACAACTCATGCGCTATCTGATAGCCACTGCGCTCACCGTCGCGGCCGCCGCCGTGCCGCTGGCGATTCACGCCGTCCCGGCGACGTCGATCGCGGGGTGCCCGCCCGGTGAGACCGGGGTGATCTACGGCTGCGCGCCGTTCTGCGTGCCGGGCAAATACCTCGACACCAGCACCGGTCTGTGCATGCCGGTGCCCCCGCCACCGCCCGCACCGCGGGGTTAGGCCGCCTCTGTGAAACCGCTGGATCGCTTCTTCGAGATCACAGCGCGCGGATCCACGCTCGGAACCGAGGTCCGCGGCGGTGTCGTCACGTTCATCGCGATGGCCTACATCATCGTGCTGAACCCGATCATCTTGTCGGGCTCGGCCGACGTCACCGGCAGTCGACTCGATTTCGCGCAGGTGTCGGCGACGACGTCGCTGGCTGCGGGTGTGATGACCATCCTGTTCGGGCTCATCGCGCGGTTGCCGTTCGCGTTCGCCGCCGGCCTGGGCATCAACTCGTTCCTGGCCACCACCGTCGTCGGCTCCGTCACGTGGGCCGAAGCGATGGGCTTGGTGGTCATCAACGGCCTGATCATCGTGCTGCTGGCAGTGACGGGTCTGCGGCGCTTGGTCTTCGACGCGGTGCCGATGCAGCTCAAACTGGCGATCACCGCGGGCATCGGGCTGTTCATTCTGTTCATCGGTCTCGTCGACGCCGGCTTCATCAGCTCGACGGGGCTGCCGTCGCCGCCGGTCGGCCTCGGCAGCGAAGGGCTCGGTTCCATCAGCACGATCCCGACGGTGGTCTTCGTCGTCACGCTGCTGTTCACCGCTGTCCTGGTCGCGCGGAAAGTGCGCGGCGGCATCCTCATCGGGCTGGTAAGCGGCACGGTGCTGGCGGCCGCCATCGAGGCGATCTGGCATCTGGGGCCGGCCACCGAGAAGCCCGGTGGGTGGAGCCTGTCGGTGCCCACGCTGTCCGGGTCGCCGTTCGCGCTGCCCGACCTGTCACTGGTCGGGGCGTTCAGCATGGACAGTTTCGCGCGCATCGGGGTGCTGTCGGCGGTGATGCTGGTGTTCACGCTGGTGTTCACCAACTTCTTCGACGCGATGGGCACCCTGACCGGCCTGTCCCGGGAGGCCGGGCTGGCCGACGAGCGGGGCACGTTCCCGCGGCTGCGCTCCGCGCTGCTCGTCGAGGGTGCCGGGGCGGTGGTCGGTGGCGCCACCTCGTCGTCGTCGAACACCGTGTTCATCGAGTCCGGTGCCGGCGTCGAGGAGGGCGCCCGCACCGGGTTGGCCAACCTGGTGACCGGCGTGCTGTTCCTGGCGGCGATGTTCGTCTCACCGCTGGCGTCGATCGTCCCGACCGAGGTGGCGGCGGCGGCGCTGGTGATCGTCGGGGTGCTGATGGCCGCGCAGTTGCGCCACATCGATCTCTCGGAGTTCACCGTGGCGCTGCCGGTGGTGCTGACCGTCACCGTCATGCCGTTCAGCTTCTCGATCGCCAACGGCATCGGCGTCGGGTTCATCTCCTGGGTCGTGATGCGCACGGCGACAGGCCGCGCGCGTGACGTCAGCCCGCTGCTGTGGGTCGTCGCGGCCGGGTTCGCCGTCTACTTCGCCCGTACACCGGTGGAGTCGCTGATCGGCGCGTGAGCGTTTCCCCACTCGACGGCCACCCCGGTGATCACCGACCTGAGCTGACACTCGATGTGGATGCGGGTGGCCGGTTCGCTCGCCCCGTTGGCGAAGCCGAACACCAGCCCACTCAGGTAGGTCAGCAGCACGGCGGCCTGCTCGCCGGCCAGCTCCGGGTCGGGCGGGGACCCGCCGGACTGCAGACCGATGACGAGCCGCTCGGCCAGCGCCCGGTAGCTCTGGAACACATCCTGGAAGCCGGACGCCAGCTCGCTGTCGCGTCGGGCCAGCATGGTCAACTCCAGCCGGGCACGGGTGCGCGCCAGATGCGGCTCCTCGCGCAGCAGCAACATCTGCTCCGCGAGGATGCTCAACAAGGTTTCGGCGCCGGCCTCGTCGGCGAAGGCGCCGGTGAAGAATTCGATGTCGTAGTACACGATCTGGTCGGCGACACCGCGCAGCAATGCTGAGCGGGTGCGGTAGTAGAACGAGGTGGTGCCGTCGGGTACCTGTGCGCGGCGGTCCACCTTCTGGTGGGACAGCCCGCGCCCACCTTCTTCGGCCAGCAAGGCGATGGCGGCGTCACACAGTTGACGTCGCCGCTGCTCGGCGTTGGGTTTCCGTCTGGTCTCGACAGCTGTCAACTGTAGTCGTCCCGGGTCGCCGCCACAGTCCGAGCCTGGGCAGTGAACGGTGTTTCCGACGTCAGCCACTACGACCTCGAGGTCGATAGCGAGACGTCACGGGGTCGGTTGCGGCGAAGAACACGCTCGGATCCGCGGTACCACTCCACTGCTGCGCGCCGGGGTCATGGAGGACCCGGTCTGTGTAGCATTGACCAGCGCGTAAGTCTATTTTCTGCCGGGGGTTGTCGGAATTCAACGTTGCTCGCCCGAAGAGGCACTCGGCTTGAGCACCCAGGCCGCTGATGACCGCTCCGTCGCCGACGAGACGGAGCGCTTGCTGACGCTCGAGTCCTTCACGATCCTCGACACGCCGCCGGAACCGGCATTCGACGATCTGACGGCGCTAGCCGCGGATCTGTGCGGAGCGCCCGCGTCGGCGGTGAGCCTCGTCGACACCGACCGGCAATGGTTCAAGTCGCGCCACGGCTTCGACCTGACCGAGACGTCTCGCGAGCTGTCGTTCTGCGAACGCATCAAGCCCAGCGACGCCTCGGTGGTCGAGGTGTACGACGCGCGCGTCGATCCCCGGTTCGCCGATCACCCGATGGTCGTGGGCGCGCCCCATGTCCGGTTCTACGCCGGGGCTCCCCTCGTGCTCGCCGACGGCACCGTGCTGGGCACGCTGTGCGTATTCGGACCCGAGCCGCTGTCGCTGACCGAGCGGCAGCGCCGTCATCTGGCGGCGCTGGCGCGTCAGGTCGTCAGCCAGCTCGAGCTGCGGCGGCAGGCCCGCCGGTTCGCCGCCGAGGCCCGCGCCCGACTGGTGGCCGACGCCGCGCTGCGGGAGCAACAGCGGATGCTCAACGGGGTCCTCGAGCACACCGACGTACTGATCTACGCCAAAGACATCGAGGGGCGCTTCGTGATGAGCAACCGGGCGCTGGAGCAGATCGCACCCGCGCATTCGTCGTTGCTGGGCCTGACCGACCACGACCTTTTCGACCAGCAGACCGCCGATGACTATCGCCGCAACGACGCCCGCATCATGGGCGCCCGGGAATCGCAGGTCTTCAGCGAAGAGGTCGTCCATCCAGATGGGACGGTGCACACCTATCGATCGACGAAGTTCCCGTTGATCGATGAAGCCGGTGAGGTCCTCGGGGTGGGCGGGGTGTCCACCGACGTCACGGAGTTAACCGCCGCCAGGGCCGCGCACGCCGAGGCTGAGCACCACTGGCGGGCCTTGATCGAGCAATCACCGATCGCCGTCACCATGGTCGACGCCGACGGCGTCATCGTGTTCGCCAACACCGAGGCCGCGCTGCTGTTCGGGTCCCCGAACGTGAGCGAGGTCCTGTCCCGACCCATGGATCAATTCATCCCCTCCGGGGATCGCGGCGCGGCGCAAATCATGGTCACCGACATCTTGGCCGGCAAGCTCGAGCTCCGAGCGCATCGGGGGACGCTGCGGCGGCTGGACGGCGAGATCATCACGATCGAGCTCAACGCCCGTGCTGTCGACCAGGGCGGTCTGCGCATCGTGCAGTTCGAGTTCCGCGACATGACGGCGTTGGCCAAGACTTATGACGAGCTGAGGCATTCGGCCTACACCGACCCACTCACGGGCGTGCTGAACAGGCGCGCGTGGGACGACCGGATGCGCGCCATCCTCGACGACGCTCAGCACGCCGGTGCGCTGTTGATCATCGCCGTCGTCGACCTCGACAACTTCAAGCTCTACAACGACAGTCACGGGCACGAGGCCGGTGATGCTCTGCTGCAGGCGTTCACCACGGTGGCCGTGTCGTCGCTGCGTCACACCGACGTCTTCGCCCGATGGGGCGGAGAGGAATTTCTCATCGCCCTCCCTCAGACTACCGTCGACCAGTCCCGCGAGATCCTCGACCGGATCCGCGGTTGTGTGCCCGCGGGCCAGACCTGTTCCATCGGCTACACCGACTACCGCGGTCCGGAGCCGCTGGCCGACACCCTGGCTCGTGCCGACAAAGCCCTGTACCTGGCGAAGAGCCTCGGCCGCAACCAGGTCGCCGGCACGTGAACACCGGCGACGAGCCTGGGCTGCGCGAACGCAAGAAGCTCCGCACCCGGGAGACGGTCCGGCGCGAAGCTTTCCGGCTCTTCGAGTCGAACGGTTACGCGCAGACCACCGTCGACCAGATCGCGGAGGCTGCGGATGTCTCGCCACGGACGTTCTTCCGCTACTTCCCCACCAAGGAGTCCGTGCTGTTCTCCGACGACCTGCTGGCGCCGATCATCGAGGCGTTCCTGGCCGCGCCGGCGGAGCTGTCGACCGTCGCCGCCTACCGGCATGCGGCCGCCGAGGTGTTCACCTCGATGGCCGGGCCCGAGTTCGATTACGTGATCGCACGCCAGCGACTTCTGTACTCGCTGCCCGAGGCCAAGGGCGCATTGTGGGTCGAGCATGTCAAAGCCATCCGGCTGCTCACTCAGGCGATCGCCCAGCGGCTGAACCGCCCTGAACCCGACGAACAGTTGCAGGT
Organism: Mycolicibacterium poriferae; assembly: GCF_010728325.1. Next base: position 928,517 of record NZ_AP022570.1, on the reverse strand, counting down.
GACCGCCGGCGCGATCATCGGGGTGTACATGGCCGTGTCCGATGACGCACCGACGCCCGGCGCGGCATTCCTGCAGGCGCTCGACACACTCGACAAGAGCCTGAGCGGCTGAGCCGAGCCGCTCTGGCGCAATCCTTACTGTTGGCATTACAGTAGTTGCATGTCCTCCACGCCGGCACAGTTTCGCGACGCGCCGATCTTCGACGCCGACCAGCACATGTATGAAACCCCGGAGGCGTTGACCAAGTTTCTGCCACAACGGTATTCACGGGCGGTGCAGTTCGCGCAGTTCGGCAGGCACACGCGCATCGTCATCAACAACCGGGTGTCGGACTTCATCCCCAACCCGACGTTCGAACGGGTGGCTGCACCCGGCGCACACGAGAAGTTCTTCGCCGGGGAGAACTCCGACGGCCTGACCCTGCGGGAGATGCAGGGTCAGGCGATCGAGGCGCCCCCGGCAACGCGCGGCCCGGCCGACCGCATCGCCGAGCTCGACCGCCAAGGCGTGCGCGAGGCCATCAGCTACCCCACGCTGGCCAGCCTCGTCGAGCATTCGTCGGCGGACGACCCGGAGTTGACGCTGGCGATCATCCATGCGCTCAACCAGTGGATGGCCGAACACTGGACCTACAACTACCGGGGCCGGCTGTTCTCCACCCCGATCCTGAACCTGTCCGAGGTCGACGCCGCGCAGCGTGAGCTGGAGTTCATCCTGGCTCACGGCGCCAAGGTGGCGCTGGTCAAGCCCGGTCCGGTCAACGGGTTGCACGGCTGGCGGTCGCCAGCGCTGCCCGAATTCGACCCGTTCTGGCGTGATGTCGAGGCAGCCGGGCTGCCGATCGTGCTGCACGCCAGCTACCCTCCGCTCGACGAGTACGTCGGCCGGTGGGAACCGCCGCACACCCAGAACTTCATGGCGATGAGTGCGTTCCGCTGGATGGTCCTGGGTCACCGTGAAATCGCCGACATGATCACCAGCCTGATCTGTCACGGCACGTTGACGCGGTTCCCGAAGCTGCGCATCGCCAGCGTCGAGAGCGGCAGCAGCTGGATCTTCCCGCTGTTCAACGACTTCGATGAACTGGTCAAGAAGATGCCGCAGAATTTCCCCGAGCACCCCCTCGACGTGTTCCGCCGCAACATCTGGGTCAGCCCGTTCTGGGAGGGCTGCGTCTCCGACGTCGTCAACACCGTCGGCTGGGACAAGGTGATGTTCGGTTCGGACTACCCTCACCCCGAGGGGCTGGCCGAGCCGCGCGGCTTCTGGAAGTACGCCGAGGGCATGGACGTCCGCCGCACCTACGACTTCATGGGCGACAATGCCCGACGATTCATGGGATTGCCTCTGGCCAACCCCGATTCGAGCGCGGCCAGTCCGCCGGCGCTGAGCACCGCCTGAGCGCTACGCGCGTGCAACCTGCGCACCTCTAGACTCTCGGTCGATGAACGACGATCCCCGGGCGGTGCAGTTCGTCGGCGCCGGACCCGGCGCGGCCGACCTGCTCACCGTGCGCGCAGCCCGCATGCTCGCCGACGCCGAGGTGGTGCTGTACCCGGGGAGCTATCTCGACGCGGAGGTGCTCGCGCACTGCTCCCCGGACGCGGAGCTGGTCGACACCGGGGACATGGACCTCGACGCCATCGTCGCTCGCCTGGTCGAGGCGCACCGGGCCGGCCACCGCGTCGTGCGCCTGGTGTCCGGTGATCCGTCGGTGTACTCGGCGGTCTCCGAGCAGACCCGCCGCCTGGACGCCGCCGGCGTGCCGTGGGCGATCACCCCCGGGGTGCCGGCCTATGCGGCGGCCGCGGCCCGCGTCGGACGCGAGCTCACGGTGCCGCTGGTCGCACAGTCGGTGGTGCTGACCCGCACCCAGCAGAGGTCCACGGCGATGCCGGAGACCGAGCAGCTGTCGGCGTTCGCCGCGACCCGGGCCACGCTGGTACTACACCTGGCGATCACCCGTGTTCGCGAGTTGATGACCGAACTGGCACCGCATTACGGGGCGGACTGCCCGGTCGTCGTGGTGTACCGGGCCTCGCAGCCGACCGAGCGGGTGCTGCGCGGCACTGTCGCCGACATCGCCGACGCGGTGGAGGCCGCTGACCTGCGCCAGGCAGCGGTCGTGCTGGTCGGCCGCACATTGGCGGGCCGCCCCGACCCGCAGGCCGGCGAAAGCCACCTCTACGACCCCGCCCGGGACCGCGCGGCCAAGCGAATGGGTGGGCGACGATGAGCGCTTGCGCGAAGAGCAGACAAACCGATCAGCGCGACGTTGCCGCGTGAGGGGCCGAAGCTCGTGACCACCCTGGACTCGCTGTACGACGTCATCCACCGTCGCCGCGACACCCGGCGGGAGTTCACCGGCGATCCGGTGCCCCCGGAGGTGCTGGAGCGGGTTCTGCTGGCCGCCCACGCCGCGCCGTCGGTCGGGATGTCGCAACCGTGGGATTTCGTGCTCGTCCGCTCACCGCAGACGCTCGACGCCTTCCGGGACCATGTGGCCGCCGAGCGGGAGGTGTTCGCAGCGGGGTTGACCGGCGAACGCGCCGACGTGTTCGCCCGGATCAAGATCGAGGGCATCTGCGAATCGGGCCTGGGCGTCGTCGTCGGCTATGACCCGACCCGCGGCGGCCGGCAGGTCCTGGGCCGGCACGCCATTGCCGATGCCGGGCTGTACTCGGTGGTCTGCGCGATCCAGAACCTCTGGCTGGCGGCCACCGCGGAGGGGCTGGGAGTGGGCTGGGTGTCGTTCTACCGCGAGGATTTCCTGCGCGAGCTGGTCGGCATGCCCGACCACGTGCGGCCGGTGGCGTGGCTGTGCCTCGGCGCGGTGGCCGAGCTGCCCGACACCCCGGACCTGGAGCGCTTTGGCTGGCGGTCCCGGTCGTCGCTGGCGGCGGTGCTGCACGAGGAGCGCTACCGGTCGTGACCGAGCACAGCGCCGACTGCCACTACGTCGTGATCGACGGGCGCCGCTGGCGCGCAACCGATCCCGCCATCCCGGAGCCGCGACGGGCCGAGCTCACCAGGATCCTGATGGCGTGGCGTCGGGAGGTGCGGCGTACCCGCGGCACCGACGCCGAGCCGGCGGCACGGGCGGGTGTGCAGGCCGCCAAAGTCGCTCTCGGAGAACGGGGCTCGCCGCCCTGGTGGGAGCAGAGCGACGCCGAGCGGTGCGCCCGCTGGCAGGCCGACGTCGCCGTCCCGCCGGTCACAACGTCAGAACCCGACCGGCGATGACGAGGTGCACCTCGTCGCACCGCGCCGCCACCCGCTGATTGACGGTGCCGAGCAGGTCGCGGAACAGCACACCGGAGCGGTGCGCCGGGACGACGCCGAGGCCGACCTCGTTGGTCACCAGCACCACGTCGGCGACGTCCTCGAGGGTGCTGCACAGCACGTCCAGACGGGCTTCGACCTCGGCCTGCACGGACGCGGCGGCGGCGTCCCAGAGCCGGGCCTCGTCCAGGACCGCCACCAGCCACGTGCTCAGGCAGTCCACCAGCACGGGTGCAGTCGACCCCGCCACCGCAGCGCTGATGTCGCTGGTCTCCACGGTGCGCCAGTGCGACGGCCGCCGGGCCCGGTGCTCGGCCACCCGGGCGTCCCAGTCGGGGTCGGTGCCGTCGGCCGGCCGGCCCGGGGCGACGTAGGTGACGGCATCGGCGCCGCTCAGCAGACCTTCGGCGTGGCGGGACTTGCCCGACCGGGCACCCCCGGTGACGAGGATCTTCACCCGGACCTCGTAGAGATCGTGTGCACCCAGGCCAGCGCGGCGGCGACGTCGGGCACGGTGGGGACGTCGGGCGAACGGGCGGGGCGCCGGACCAGGACGACCGGCACGCCGAGTTGTTCGGCGGCGGCCATCTTCGGCCAGGTGTATTCACCGCCGGAGTCTTTGGTGATCAGCACGTCGGCGCGATGCCCGGCCATCAGCGCCAGCTCGCCGGGCAGCGCGTAGGGACCGCGGCTGGTGATCAGGTTCCAGCGGTCGGGCAACGGCTGGTCGGGAGCCTGAACGACGCGTGCCAGCACGGCGTGCCCGCGGAGGTCGGCGAAGAAGCGCGACATCTCCTGACGTCCGACGGTCAGGAACGGGCGACGGCCGAGCGTCGCGGCCACCGCGGCGGCGTCCTCGTGGGTGTCCACCCAGTGCCAGCTGTCGCGCGACCGGTCGGCCCAGCCGGGGCGCTCCAGCCGAAGCAGGGGCCGACGGTCCGCACCGCCGGTGCAGGCTGCCGCCGCATTCGCCGAGATGTTCCTGGCGAACGGGTGGGTGGCATCGATGACGGCATCGAATTCGGCTGCTGCAGTGCGCAATCCCTCGATCCCGCCGAAACCTCCGATGCGCACCTCCCCCACCGGAAGCCGCGGATCGGCGACCCGGCCAGCCAGCGACGTCGTCACCTCGATCCCGGTCCCGCACAGCTGCGCTGCCAGCGCCCGGGCCTCGGCGGTGCCGCCGAGCACCAGCACTCTCACGGCGCACCCGGGGGCAAGAAGGGCAACCCTGCGGGCGCGCCGTGCTCCATCAGGCCGACCAGGGCATCGACATCGAGGTGCGTTTCGACGAGATCGCCGAGCAACTCGAGGCGGTGTTCGCGGGCCCGCGGGAACGACGCCCCGGAGATCTGCACGCCGAGGGTCTCGCGCAGGAATGCTCCGCGCAGCGCGTCACCTTCGAACGCGCCGTGCCACATCGTGCCGAACACCCGGCCCGTGCGCGCCCCGCCCAGGAACTCGTCGGCGTCGGGGCCGCGGGTGATGCGGCCGTGGTGGATCTCGTATCCGGCGGCCGGGACACCCGACCACTGCCCGGTGGGCAGCCGAAGAGCTTTCTCGGCAACGAAATTCGTCTCGACGTCGAGCAGACCGAGCCCGTCGACCTCGGCGGGCGCGCCTTCGACGCCTTCCGGGTCGCGGATGACCCGACCCAGCATCTGGAACCCGCCGCAGATTCCCAGCAGCGGTTTACCTGCGGCGGCGTGTTCGGTCACCGCCCGGTCCAGACCTCGCGACCGCAGCCAGGCGAGGTCGGCGATCGTGGCTCGGGTGCCGGGCAGGACGACGAGATCGGCGTCGGCCACCGCCGCGGGGTGCGAGGCGAACACGACGTCGAGGTCGGGCTCGAGTCCGAGTGCGTCGACGTCGGTGAAGTTGCTGATCCGTGGCAGCCGCACGACCGCCACGCGGCGGGCCGCCGACTGCGCCGCGCGACGGCCCTGCAGGTCGAGGGCATCCTCGGAGTCCAGCCAGACGTCGGGGTGCCAGGGCAGCGTGCCGTACACGCGCCGTCCGGTCACCCGCTCGAGGTCACGCAGGCCGGGCGCGAGCAGCGCGAGGTCGCCGCGGAACTTGTTCACCACGAACCCGGCGATCAGCTCCTGATCCTGCGGGCAGAGCAGCGCCACAGTCCCCAGGAACGCGGCGAACACGCCGCCACGATCGATGTCTCCGACCACGACGGTGGGCAACCCGGCGTGGCGGGCCAGCCCCATGTTGACGTAATCGCCTGCCCGCAAGTTGATTTCGGTCGGGCTGCCGGCGCCCTCGGCGATGACGACGTCGTAGCGGGCGGCCAGGTCGTCGAACGCGGCGTGCGCGGCCGCCGCCAGAGCCCGCCGCCCCTCGAGCCAGTCCGACGACGCCACCTCACCCCATGGCCGGCCCATCAGCACCACATGGCTGCGCTGGTCGCTGCCGGGCTTGAGCAGCACGGGGTTCATCGCGGCTTCGGGTCTGGTCTGCGCGGCCAGCGCCTGCACCCACTGGGCCCGGCCGATCTCCACGCCGGCGCCGTCGGGACCTGTGCACACCATGGAGTTGTTCGACATGTTCTGCGCCTTAAAGGGCGCCACGTTGACACCGCGACGGGCCAGCGCGCGGCACAACCCGGTGGTGACCGCGGACTTACCCGCGTCACTGGTGGTGCCGGCGACCAGCAGGCCGGCCATCAGGTGCGCCGCACGAGAAAGACGTCCATCACCCAGCCATCGGTCCGACGGGCCGCGTCCCGGGCCGGCGCGAGCGACGGCAGCACGTCGGCGAGACGACCGGTCAGCAGCTGCTCACCGGGGGCGCCGAGGTTCGCACCCCACCACATCGTCCACTCCTCGAGGCCGGTGAAGTCGAGCCGATCGGGCGGCGGGTTGAGCATGGCCAGGATGTTGTCCTGGCCTCCGGTCACGGCGTCCTGCAGCCGGCGGCCGGTGGTGATGTGCAGCGACCGTCCCACGTCGTGCAACACGATGCGGTGCCGTGCTGCGAGCAGCTGTGGGGCGCTGACGCCGGGCAGGACGTCGTAGTCGACGTCGACGCCGAGGGCGCGGATCTTGTCCAGGATCCGGATCGTCGAGTCGTACAGCGACGGGTCGCCCCACACCAGGAACGCCGCCGTCCCGGCTCGCTCGGTCAGCACCGCGGCGTACTGGGCGGCGCGCGCATCATGCCAGTCCGCTACGGCGGCGTCATAGCCACCGGCGGACAATCCGGCGGAGCGGTCGCGCTCGGGGTCGGGCACCGCCACCACCTCCGCCGGACCCGTGGGACCGGGGTGCGCGGCCACGATCGCGCGCCGCAGGGCGAGCAGCTGATCGTCGGCGGTTTTCTCCGCGGCCAGCACGTAGTCGACGGTGCCGAGCGCCTCGGCAACCTCGCCGGTGACGTGCTGCGGTCCCATGCCCACACCGAGTACCCGAACCCTGACCGTGGTGTGCACCCGCACAATTCTGCCTAACGTTCTCGCCGGCGCCGACGCAGCCCCATTGCGGCGGCGGTGACGGCGTCGGTGACCTGCGCGACCGTGTCGCTGTCGAGCTTCCAGGACTGCCAGTACAGCGGTACGTCGAGGTGGGCATCGGTGATCGGCACGAACGACGCGTCGACGAGCTGTTCGGGATACATCCCCCAGCCCAACCCGGCCCGCACGGCGGCGCCGAACCCCTCGGCGGTGGGGATGTAGTGGATCGGTCGCCGGATGGAGCGGCGAAAGACGCTGCGCAGCAGTTGATCCTGCAGAGCGTCGGCGCGATTCCAGGACAGTGACGGCGCCGCGGTGGCGGCGTCTGCGGTCAGACCGTCGGGCAGGTGGCGCTGCAGGTAGTGCGGTGCCGCGACCGGGAGGTAGCGCGTCACCCCGAGCGGTCGCACCCGGCACCCGCTGACCGGGATCCGTTCGGTGGTCACCGCACCCATCACCACACCTTCACGCAGCAACCGCGCGGAGTGATCCTGATCTTCGATGCGCACGTCGAACAGCACGTCGGGCAGGCGGGCGAACACTCCGGTGAACCACGTGGCCATCGAGTCCGCGTTGACAGCCACCGCGACGCGGGGCCGCTCGGGTGACCCGCCTCGCATCTCGGCGAGCGTTTCCGCTTCCAGCAACGCGGTCTGAGCCGCCAGCCTGATCAAGGGAACGCCGGCTGTCGTTGCCACGCAGGGCTTTTCCCGCAGCACCAGCACCTGACCGACGCGTTGTTCGAGGGCTTTGATGCGCTGGCTGATCGCCGACGGGGTGACGTGCAGGTACTCGGCCGCGGCGTCGAAGCTGCCGAACTCGACCACCGCTGCCAGAGCGCGCAACTGCCCGGCGTCGAGTTGCTCGGCCACATCAGCGATACTAATCGCCTCCCGATCGCCTCAACACATCTAACGGCGCGCGGGTTACCGTAGTCGGGTGGCTACGAAGTCGACGGGGCAGCGCACCTCAACTCCGTTCGGGCGCGACGAGGTCGCCGCGGCGGTGCTGGAGGCCGCGTCCGACCTGTTCGCCGAGAAGGGGCCGGCCGCGACGTCGATCCGCGAGGTCGCCGCCCGCTCGAAGGTCAACCACGGTCTGGTGTTCCGCCACTTCGGCGCCAAGGACAACCTCGTCGGTGCCGTGCTGGACCATCTCGCCGGGCGGATCACCGCTCAGATCGAATCGCAGGCGTCGGGCGCCGAGGTCGAGGAGGCGTTGATCCGCCACGCGAAAGTGGTGGCACGCGCGATCCTGGACGGCTATCCGGTAGGCGAGTTGCAGTCCAGCTTCCCCACCCTGGCCCGACTGCTCGACGAGATCCGACCCAACTTCGACACCGACGTCCAGGCGCGGCTGGCGGCCGCCAACATCAGCGCACTGCAGCTGGGCTGGTACCTGTTCCGGCCCTTCCTGCAGGGCGCCATGGCGTTGGAACCGGCGGGTGAGGACGCCGTCCGCGCCTCGATCGCCGATGTCGTCGCCGAGATCGGCCGCACCGAAACCCGTTGAGACTGCGTCCACGGCGGACAATGTCGAGTGACGGCCACCGTGGACGCAGTCTCAACGGCATCTGTTCTGAACGGGGCCTCAGCGGGAGCGGCGCCGCCGCAGCCACACCAGCAGACCGACCGCGGCCGCGGCCGCCAGCACGGCTGCCACCGGAACGGCCGGTTCGGCTTTGGCGTGGTCGGCGACCTCGTGAATGCGGTTCTGGGTGCGGGTTTTGACGTCCATCTTGTCCGACAACGCCGCTACGGTGTCACCGAGCTCCCCGCGGGTGCGCTCGATGTCGGCCTGCAGTTCTTCGATGCCGGCGTCGGGACCCGGCTGCGGGTCAGGTTCTGCTGCCATGTCGGGCCGCCTTGATCTCGTCGATGTCCATCTTCACGCTGTCCAGCGCCTCGTTCGTGGGAGGTGGGACTTCCTGCGCCTGCTTGCGGCTCACCGCCGCCGCGATCCCGGCGACCACGAACAACACGGCCGCGACGATCACCGCCGACGCCCACACCGGCAGCACGAGCGCCAGCGCAGCCACTGCGCCCGCGATCAACGTCGCCAGGCCCAGAACCGCCAGCAACCCTGCGGCGCCGATCATGCCGGCGCCGATGCCGGCATGCTTGACCGACTGCTGCAATTCCTTCTGCGCGAGGCGCATCTCGTCGCGCACCAGCCGTGACGTCTGCTCGGAAAGCTGACTGACCAGCTGGCCCACTGAAGGTTCCGATCTCGGTTCGGTCATGACTTCTCCGCCCTCCTGTCGGCAGCGCTCGGCAGTCGGGTGCCCGCTGTGCCCGCACCCAAACGTTTGAGTTCCCGCGAGACGGCAATTCGCCTCCGCACGGACCGCGGCGGAAGGACAGCTCATGCGCATCGTCATCACCGGCGCGTCAGGCAACGTCGGCACCGCGCTGTTGCGTCGTCTCGCTGCGGCCGGTTCCGCACACGACCTGGTTGGGGTGGTGCGCCGTCTCCCCGAACCCGTCGGACCCTACGAGTCGGTGCATTGGCACAGCCTCGACGTCGCCGGCGCGGACGCCGCCGACCGGCTGCGCCCGATTGTGGCCGGCGCCGACGCGGTCGTGCACCTGGCCTGGGGTTTTCAACCCACCCGCAACACCGACTACCTGAGCAGGGTGGGGGTCGGCGGCACGGCAGCGATTCTCGACGCGGCCCACGCAGAATCCGTCGGACACCTGCTGCACATGTCGTCGGTCGGCACCTACGCGGCCGGCCGGTACGGCTGCCGAGTGGACGAATCCTGGTCCACCTCCGGAATCGCCTCGTCGCCGTACAGCAGGGACAAGTCGGCCGCCGAGGCCGTGCTGGACCGCTACGAACACGCACACCGCGGCACCGGCGTGGCGATCACCCGGATGCGGCCGGGGTTCATCGTGCAGCGTGGCGCGGCCAGCGGCCAGATGCGGTATTTCCTCCCGGGATATGTGCCGATGTCCGTGATCACGCACCTGCCCGTACTGCCGCTGGACCGGCGGTTGTGCATCCCCCTCGTTCACGCCGACGACGTCGCCGATGCCTTCGCCAGGGCGCTCGACCGCGGTGCCGCCGGGGCGTTCAACCTGGCCGCCGAACCGCCCGTGAGTCGCGACGACGTCGCGGACGCTCTCGGCGCCAAAGCAGTTCATCTGCCGTCGGCCGTGCTGGGACGACTGGTCGACCTGAGCTGGCGCGCACGGCTGCAACCGATCGACCGAGGCTGGTTGGACATGGCGTTCAGCGTCCCGCTCCTCGACTGCGGCCGCGCCCGCACCGAACTCGGCTGGCAGCCCCGATGGTCCGCCGCTGAAGCCCTGCGCGACGTGCTCGGCGGCGTCGCCGACGGGGCCCACACGGTCAGCCCGCCGCTGCGGCGCCGATCGCCGGTCGAGCAACTGCGGCGCAGTGTGACCGTCGGCGCCAAGACGGTGCGGCACCTGCCGTAGCGGCTCGTTCAGTCGGGCGGATCGTTGGCCCGATCGAGCAGTTCGCTGATCATGGCCGGGTCGACCTCCACGCCGGCGGCCGAGGCCAGCATGCCGACCTTGCCGATCGGGAACGAGTCGAGCATCCGCGACATGTCCACCTTGGGCATGAGGCCGTCACCCCCGGAGAGGGAGGTCATCTGTTCGGCGAACGCTGACGCCACGACCGGACCGGCCACGGGGTGGGCGAACACCTCGGCCAACGAGGACATCGGGGACAACGGGATATCGAGGTCGTCGCCGTCGACGGCAACGGAAACCGTGCAGCGGACATCACGGCTCGATGCGGCGACGTCGACGGTATACGTACCGCCCTCGACAACCCAGCGATCGACCCGAATGTCCCAGTACGCCAGGTCCTGTCGCCGAATCGTCATCGTGGCCCGCGTGGAAGCACCGGTGTCGAGGTGCACCGACGTGAACGCCTTCAGCTCGCGGGGCGGGCGGCTCACATCGCTGCCGGGCAGGCTCGTGTAGACCTGCACGATCTCGCGGCCTGCCACGTCGCCGGTGTTGGTGACGGTCACCGAGACGTCGAGCCCGCCTGCGGAGTTGACCGTCGCCACAGCGTCGGCGTAATCGAAGCTGGTGTAGGACAACCCATGTCCGAAGGGGAACGCCACCTCGAGGCACCGCGCGTCGTACCAGCGGTAGCCGACGAACAATCCCTCCCCGTAACGGACGTGACCGAACTCGCCCGGATATGCGAGGTAGGCCGGGGTGTCGTGCACGCGTACCGGGATGGTTTCGGTGAGCTTCGCCGACGGGTTGACCGCACCGAACAACACGTCGGCGGTGGCCGCACCGCCGGCCTGCCCGAGCAGCCACCCCTCCAAGATGGCCGGGACCGTGCTCGCGAAGGGCAGCGCCACCACGCCGCCGTTGGAGAGCACCACCACCGTTCGCGGGTTGACCGCCACCACCGCGTCCAGCAGTCGCAGCTGCGCCACGGGCAGGTCCAGGTCGTCTCGGTCGAAGCCCTCGGATTCGCAGCGCGCCGGCAGGCCGAGGAAGACGACGGCGACCTCGGCGTGTGCCGCCGCGCCGACGGCTTCGTCGAGAAGCCGGTCGGCTTCGCCGGGTGGTGGCTCTGCCGCCGTGGTGAAGCCGCGCGCGAACACCACGTCACCCGTTGCCTGCAAGCGGATTTCGTCGAGGGCACAGTCCAGGCGGGTCGGCACGATCGTCGACGATCCGGCACCCTGGTACCTCGGGGACTGGGCGAACTCGCCGATCACCGCGATGTGCGTCCGCGTCGGCAGCGGAAGCAGCCCGTCGTCGTTCTTGAGCAGCACGATGCCGCGTCCCGCGGCTTCGCGAGCCAGCGCGTGATGTTCATCGGTGTCGAACGTCGCCGCGGCCGGGGGCGCCCCGGTTCGTCGCACCAGGTCGACCACGCGGCGCACCGAGCAGTCGAGAACGTCCTCGTCGAGCGATCCCGCCGCGACCGCATCGATGATCTGCGCGTCGGCGAAGGCGGAGCCGGGCATGTCGAGGTCCAGTCCCGCGATCAGCGCCGCCACCCGGTCGTTGACCGCACCCCAGTCCGAGACGACCAGGCCGGCGAAGCACCACTGGTCGCGCAGCACGGTGGTCAACAGCCAGGGGTCTTCGGCGGCGTGGACACCGTTGATCCGGTTGTAGGAGCACATGATCGCCCACGGGTGGGCCTCGGTCACCACGTGTTGGAACCCACGCAGATAGATTTCGCGCAGCGGCCGCGGGTCGATATCGGCGCTGACCCGCATGCGGTCGTGCTCTTGGTTGTTGGCCGCGAAATGCTTGGGGCAGGCCCCGACTCCCCGGCTCTGGATTCCCGCGACCAGCGCCGCGGCCAGCACGCCGGAGACGAGCGGGTCCTCGGACAGGTACTCGAAGTTGCGTCCGCACAACGGAGAACGCTTGATGTTCAGTCCGGGGCCGAGTAGGACACCGACGTCCGCGTGCGCGGCTTCTGTTCCGAGGGCCGCGCCGACCCGCTCGACCAGGTCCACATCCCACGATGAGCCCAGCGCCGCCGCGGGCGGGAAGCACGTCGCCGGGACGCTGTCGCCGATCCCGAGATGATCACCTCCGGCGCGCTGTTTTCGCAGACCGTGAGGTCCGTCGGTGAGCATGACGGAGGGAAGCTGCAGGCGCTCAACGCTTTCGGTGTACCAGAACCGGGTACCGCTGGTCAGAGCCGCTTTCTCGGCGAGGCTGAGTCCGGCGAGCACAGCATCGGTGGGTGGGGGCGTCACGCCTCCATGGTGCCTGTCGCGGCGCGGCGCGTCAGCCGACCGTGTCCGAGGCGTCGACCATCGGGGCGGATCCCGGCGCCGCGGAGATCCTGGCCGCGACGAAGTCGGCGGCGCGGTCGGTCAGCCCGGTCTGCACATACAGGCTGTGTGCCGCCCGGTCGTCACCGTTGGAGCACACGGGGTCGGCCCCGTTGCACAGGTCGACCGTCTTCGCGCCGTACAGCGGGCTGATCGCGCTCAACGGCCGGCCGATCTTGTCGGAGGGGTTGCCGAACACCGCGACCGCCGCGACGTGGTCGGCCACCGCGGGCGGCATGGGCTGGCCGAAGCCGAACGTGGCGGCGGGATCGGCGGTGATCAGGTCCACCACCGCGGCGCCCTGCGAGTAGCCGCCGAGCACGATGCTGGTGTCGGGGCAGCTGGCAGCGACGCTCTGCACGTGCGCGCTGGCGTCACCGGCGCCCTGCGGGGCGGACTGTAGAAAGTCGTAGGAGGCCGGGTAGTTGACCGCGTACACGCCCACGCTCTGGCCGTTGAGACTGTTCTGCAGGTTGCTGATGAATGCCTGACCCACCCGGCCCGGTCCGGCGGGCTCGGCGGTGCCGCGGGCGAACACGACCTCGACGTCGGGGCACGATTCCGCTTGGGCAGACGCGGTGCCGGGGCCGATCAGGGCGGCGGCAACCGCGCCGCCGATACCGGCCATGGCGAGCAGTCGGCGGACACTCCCGGCAGAAGATCGGTCAGGGTACTGGGCGGCGTTGCGGCGCTCGGACATCGGCTCTCCTCGATCAGGTGCCGCCCTGTCGGCAGCACTTGATGAAAGCCCCGCCGTCGCCGATAAATTCCGTATGCGGTTCAGATCACCTGCAGACGGTGGGCGGCACCCGGGGTCGACAACGCGGTGACGGGCGGCCGGTGTGTCAGGTCGACCGGCTCCTGCGCAGGTAGTTCTCCGCGGCACGGGCGATGAAGTGCTCGGTGGGTTGCGGTTCCCAGCCGAGCTCCCGGGTGGCCTTGGCGTGACTGGCCGGTGAGGTGTGCTCGAGCAGCCAAGCACCCTGCCTGCTGAGCGGGAGATCCCGGCGCGACACTGCCGCGATGGCGTCCGCGACCCCGGCGACCATCCGGATCACCGCCATCGGTACCCCGATCCGGGGCCGCCGAGCACCCACCGCGTCGGCCGCGGTCGTGACCAGCTCGCGGTGGCTCATGTATCGCTCGGAGACGATGTAGCGTTCGCCGACGCGGCCCCGAACGCTCGCGCGCACCATGGCGTCGGCCGCGTCGTCGATGCCGACGACTTCCGAGCCGATGCCGCGGATGTAGATGGACATCTTGCCCAGAGCCGCCATCTGGACGAACACCCCCTGGCGCGGCTGCCAGTCGGGCGGGCCGTAGGGGTTGGACACATTGACGACCACCGCCGGCAGGGCGCGCTGCCTGGCGTAGGACAGCACGAGGTCTTCGGCCTGCCTGCGGGACTGGATGTAGCCGCCCGCGCGGTCTGCCCAGTTGAACGGGGTGTCCTCGTCGACGGCGGCGCCGCCGCGCTCGACGGCGACGGTGCCGATCGTGCTGCAGAAGACGAAGCGCCGCAGATCTGCGTCGACCGCGACGTCGAGCACGGTGCGTAATCCCTCGACGTTGGTGGCGAACAGCGGAGCCGGATCACGGAGTTCGGCGCGCGTGTCGACGATGCAGTAGTAGACGACGTCGCGGTCGGCCATCGCCGCGGCGACCGCGGCGGGGTCGAATGGGTTGCCGTACCGGCGGTCGATGTCGAGACCGTCGATGCCGTTCGTCGAACTCGACGCCCGCAGCAGCACCCGCACGTCGGCGCCGGCGGCCGCGAGATGCCGGACCACGCAGGCGCCGACATTGCCGCTCGCTCCCAGAACCAGCGCCCGCTGTCCAGCGATCGCAGCGGCGGCGTCGTCGGCGTCCATGACAGTGACCGATGCTAGTCGACAGCGCTACGGTGAGTGCAACAGTATGGGGATCTAGCGCACCAACTGGTTGAGCTCGGAGGATGCTTCACTCTCGGTGTCGTAGACCCGCACGATGGCCCGGTCGCCGGGCTTGAGGAACGTCGACTCACCGAGCGGCGTGTACCGCGTCGCACCGATCCCGATCAGCACGTTCTCGGGGTGACCGCTGGCCACCATCAGCGCACCGACGTCTTCCAGCGGGGTGTCGGCCGAGCCCTTCTGGTTGGCCAGTCGCTCGACGATCCAGTCCAGCAGCACCTCGCCGTAGTACGAGTAGCCGATCAGCGGGCTGTCCACGCCGTAGGCGTGCTCCTCGCCGTCGCTGTGCAGGTAGCAGACCAGCCGCAGGGTGGCGGTCGGCCCGTCGGGTGTCAGGTCGCTGATCTCGAAGAACGTGGGCGCGACACCCTTGGAGGCCGGACCCCAGTTCTTCTTGTGGCTGATCTTGGGGGCCCCGGGCCGGCGGATCGAGCAGTCGTTGAATGCGCCGAGCGCGAACGGGCGCAGCGTGACCACGGTGTCGCCGTCCCACACCACCTGGCAGGCCAGGCCTACCTCCGGTTCGATCTGCAGGTTCAGGGGTCCGTCGGTCTGGTCGGGAAGCACCACGGCGTCGGTGGACAGCGGGAATTCGCTCAGGAAGGAGTCTGTGCCCGGGGCGTACCAGGGGAAGATCCCTTTGGGCGCGCTGCCCTCACTGCTGACGTTGACGAAGTCGGCGTCCTCACCGGCCTGTTCCAGGTGCCCGGCGAAGTTGCCCGCCACCCCGAAGCCGAACCAGTTGCGCATGTCGTCCAGGCCGATATCGATCACGGTTGTGCAGACTACGCCCGGCGGTGGGCCGTGCCGGGGCGTGACCCTGCCGAGCGGCGAGCTGTTCGCCGGCGCGACACCTCATAGACTCGATGCCATGTCCGAGCAGTTCGAAATCGTCGAGGTGGCCGTCGATGACGTCCGCGCCGGAGACGTACTCGCGGTCACCGACGATCCTGACCCGCGCGCGAACGCCTTTCACGTCGCCGATGTGAAGTCGGTGCATCCGACCGCGACCGGCCAGATGACCCACGTCACGTTGACCTCCACCGCGGCCGGCCGGGACGGGGAACCGATGGTGCTGGACTATCCGCCCGGGACGGTGCTGCGCAAGATCGTCTGAGCGGTCAGCCGGCGTAGTCGGGATCGCAGGCGACTGTCACGATCATCGTCGTCTCCTGCTCACCGCTGGTCACGTCCTCGACGTCGCAGGCCTCCAGCGGTCCGTCGACAGCACCCTGCACCACCACGGAGTGACCTTCACTCTGAAGCCGTTGGATGGTCGCGGCAGCGGTCTCGTCGCCCGGCGGTTGCGGCGTCCCGTTCTCGTCGGGTTGGGCCCAGGCGTTGCCGGCGAACGTGAGTGCGCCGAACGCGATGGCCGTTGCTGCGACACTTGTACCGATGTAGCGGTTCATGATCCACCCTCTGGGTCAGTGGTTGGTATCGGTCGTTTTCCCGAGGAGAACCGTGGCCAATCGCCGATTCCTCACCTCGCAGGTGATTGACAGCTTCGATGAGGCGCACCGGTTTCCGGAGAGCACGCCGCCTCAGACGTGAGTCGCCTGCCAGGGGTCACCGAAAACGTTTCGTGTCGACGTCGAACCTTGTGCCGATGAGTTCGGCGGTGCGCCAATGCCATTCAGGGCACCAGCTACCCTGAGAGCGTCGACGATCTCGGTGCGGTCCTAGCGGTTCACCGTTCCAGCCGGCTACCGGGGCGGGTCGCCGCGCCAGCTGAAGCTGTTGACGTACTTGCCCATGTCCAGCGCCAACTGCAGGCTGGCCGCCGAGGGCTTGCCCGAGCCGAAGTCCGGTCCGAAAGCGCGATACGGCCCAACCGCCCCCGCGATGAGCGCCACGTCGTTCTTCACGGCGACCATCACGATGATGCGCATGCGGCTGGAACTGCTCATCGCACCCTGGGGCCAGAGGTCGGCGGCCAACCCGTATCCGGGTTGATAGCCGACCATCGTGTTCGGGATCTCGTAGGCGGTCTTGGTGTCCGGGAACGTTTCGTCGACCAGCTCCACAGCGATCTCCTCGGCGCTGCGACCCTGCGCGGGTCGGCTGAACAACTGCATCGTGCCGCCGTCCCCGGCCTGCAGGACCGCGGTCACGCCGTCGTCGGTCGTCGTGACCTCGTATGCGGCTCCCGCAGCCGGGTAGGACACCGAGAAAACGCCGTCGGCCGCGGTGAAGCGGGGGTTGATCTCCACTGCCCGGTTCATCGGAGGGTTCCCGCAGTCAGGCGGGCAGACATATCTGGGGGGCGGCTCGGAGAGGAGCCCCGAGACCCCGACCAGCCCGACCGCCAGCACCGCGATGGTGACCCCGAGCGCCAGCGCAACGGTGCGAAAGGACGTGGTCGGCGGCCGGTTCGCCTCGAACGTGCCGGAGTGTATGGAGTAACCGGGCAGCAGACCCACCGTGACCTCGCCGGCACGCGCATCGTCGGCGAGCCGGACCGGGCGCTCCGCGCGCCGATCCCGAAGTGACCGGCGCGAACAGGCCCGCATCGCCGCGCCACACATCGCACAGAACGGCGCATCCGGCACCACGTGGTTGCACTCGACGCACAGAATGGGCTCGTCGGCGTGCATGTCGTCCTGCACCTCGTGCAGCAGCGCCAGATGCAGACCGACCCGCAACGCGAACAACGCAATCCCCGTCAACGTCAGATGCAGTGCCAGCTGAACCAATTGCGGAAGGCGGGCGACATCGACGACCCCCAACAGCGCGTAGATCGCGACCACCACCACCGCGATCACGACGAGTATGGCGCGGACGAAGACACGGTGCTGGTGGACCTTCGTCGGCGGACGGGTGAACCACAGCGCCGTCCCGATGAGCCCGCCGACCGCCGCAGCGGTCAACGGCATCGCGACTCCGCGCACGCCGGCTTCGACGAGCAGACCGTCCAACGGACGCACCCGGTTGACCATGCCGGTGGTGAACTGCGGCGCCAACCGGGCCAGGTTGGCTGCGGCGGTGAAGGTCAGTGCGCCGAGCGCACCGATGACGTAGCCGTCCAGGGCCTCCCGCTCACCTCGCCACGACCACCGGGTCACCAGCGCGGGAACCAGCATGAGCAGCATGCTGCCCAGCGGCACCGCGATCCCGTCACGCAGAATCCGCTCAGCGGCGATACCCGCACCCAACGGGACACCGTAGGAACGAGCGACGGCCGCCCCGGTCAGCAGCGCCCACCCGACGCCCAGGACGACGCCCAACGCTGCTGTCAACGCCAACTCGCGGCGTGGAAGATCCCGAAACGCATCGGATTCGCGGAGGTAGAGCACGAACAGCAGGGGGAGACCGAGCGAGGCGACCGTGATGAGCGCAGCCGGCATCCGCAACAACGTCGCCGCGACCAGGGCGGCCGCCAGCAGCCCGAGGCCCATCAGGAACACTGTGCGCGCCCGCGGATTCAGATGCGGGAACAGCGAACTGGTCAACGCCGGAGAAAGTAGGCGCTGCCCGGGTGCGGCGCTGAAAGCGCGGGCGCGCAGCCAGTGCGGGCCGTCCCCGCTGCGGTGTTCGGCCAGCGGCACGCCACACTGCCCGCAGTATTCGCCTGCGGGAACGTCGGTCTGGCAGATCGGGCATTCGGTCATGCCGGGCGCGGTCATCAGGACTGCACCCGTTGAGCGAGCCGCAGATTCTCGGCGAGATTGTCGACGTCCGGCGTGCCGAGTCCGGTGACGAGGTCATAACCGGGGCCGGCGTTGTCGACGGCGTTGCCCCCCAACGTGACGTCGCGGTAGGCGGGTCGCGGTGCGCCCTCGGCGATTCGGTAGAGCAGCGGATTGATGTCCCCGATGAGGGATCCGCCGTTGGCGAGCAGATACTGGTTCATCAGCGCAGTCAGACCAGCCCAGATCGGCGCCGACTGGGACGTCCCGCCGCCGACGACGACCTGGCCGTCGAGAACGATCCTCACCCCGGTGAACGGGTCGGCCACCGCGGCGACATCCGGTGTCATGCGCATACCGGTGTTGCGGTCGGACGGGACGGCTTGCGCGGCGACCTGCTGCCACGGCGGCAGCTCGAACAGCGACGAGACGCCGCCGCCGGTGCCCTGCGAAAGCGGCACATCGAACCAGGTCTGCTCGGACACCCACTCGCCGTCGGCATCGGTGGACAACGTCGTGCCTCCCACGCTGGTCATCTCGGGCAGTGAGGCGATCGAGTCGAGGCCGACATCCTGCTCACTCGGCGGCGACGACCAGTCCTGTCCGCCACGGCATTCCATGCCGGCCAGATCACCGCTGGCGTTGAAGGCCGTGGTTCCGTGCGACTGCGCGGTGCGCAACGCGGACCGGACCGGCGCCAGGTCAGCGGCGGTGATCAGTTTGTCGCATCCCCAGCCGATCGAGAAGCTCCACACCGCACCCGGGAACCGGCGGTCGGTGTCTTCGAGCATCTCACCGATCTTGCGGTAGCCGCCGTCGCCCTCGACGGTCGGCCGGGCGTTGACCACGACTTTTCGGGCAGCGGGTGCAATCGCATGGGCCACTTGCAGATCCATCGACAGCTCGGCCCGCGGCTCACCGGGAGATCCACCGACGACCTCCGGGGTGAACTGGGGCAAGCCGAACATCGTGGTGAACTGGTCGAGGTCGGACTGCCGGAATCCGTCGAAGGCGAAGATCACGATGGTGATCCCCTCACCGGTGAATCCGGAGCGGACCAGTTCGTCGGCGTTGTAGGTGGTCACCAGTGCATCGGGCGACAATCCCCGGTCGGGCACGTCGAGCGGGAAGTGGCCGGGGCGCGACATGTGATGCGGGAGGTAGCTGAGGATCCGGCCGATCTCCGACACCTCACCCTGCAGGTGTTCGGGTACCGCGGGTTGGTGCGGCGAGGCGTAGAAGTGCTGCCCCATCCGCCCCCGGTAGTCCCGGACCGACACGGCGAACGCCCGCTCGACAGCTGCGGGCGCGCCCTCGAGCACCACCCAGTCGTCGCCGGGTCGCCACTGAACCGACAGCGACCGGTCGCGCGCCCACTCGATCAGCGCCGTGGGTCGTGACCGGTCGGTCAGGCTGGCGGTGAACTCGATGCTCTCCTCGCGCGCAGGCCCGAGATCGACCGACGCGGCCAGCAACGACGCGTAGGGGCCCTCGATGAGCTTCTCGTCGGAGCCGGTATCGCGGACGGACAGCGCCACGCCCACCAGCACCGCCCCGACGACGAGCACGACGGCCAGGGAACGACCTGTCGCCCGCTTTCTCGCGCTCGTCGTCATGGCACCCGCAGGAACTCAGAGCGTGCCCGGACAGCGTCCGGGCACGCTGTGGTCACTGGCCGTAGTCGTCGCGACCCGGGTTGACCGTGTTCTGAGGCGCCTGGACCGGAGGTGTGAAGATGTTCGGGCCGTCCGGGTCGGGGGCCTTCTCGGTCGGGCTCACCGGCGGCGGCGTGGTCGTCGTCGTGGTGGTCGTGGGGGTGGTCTCTTCGGGGGTCTCGCTGTCACTGGCGCACCCCGCGGTGAAGCCGATCATCGCGATGACGGCCCCGCCGCCAACGAATGCCGCGACGCGGCGCGTACGAGCTGATGCCATGGTGAGTCCTTTTCTTGGCTCGGTCAGGGGTGGAACGCCGGTCGTGCTCAGGCCACAGAACCGCGTGCTTAGCGTAGTCCAGCAGACGGTTTACGGCCCGGAGAGCGAAACGTGGGGATCACGTGTCACTGGACAAGCTAACGAGCGGCACCGACGTGCTATTCCACGTCTCGTGCCACGGGCCGTTAACCATGGCCGGTCGGTGGATTCGGCTTCGGAGACCGCCCTTGCGCATCGGGCACTTATGCATCTGTAGGTTGCCAAACTGCGTGACATAGGCCGGTCGTGTGACCTGCCGTTTCTCTTGCTTTGCCAAAGAGATGGCGGAGGAGTTTTGCCATCCAAATGGCGGATCTGGCCACGTCAGCCATACGGCGCGGCTAAGCCGCAGCCTTGGCCTTACTCCTGCTGAGCTTTGCGCGTCGCCGCCAGCGATTGCCGCAGCGCTTCAACGAGACGGTCGACGTCGTCGTCTGCAGTCGTCCAGTTCGAGAAGGACACGCGTATCGCCGCTCGACCGTGCCATTCGGTTCCCGCGACCCACGCCTCTCCGCTGCGTCGCACGAGTTCAGCTACATGCCAGGTGCGCTCGTCGCTGTCGTCGGCACGGATCAGGACCTGGTTGAGCACCACGTCGTTGCATACGGAAAAGCCGTCGGAGGCTTGCATCGTCTCGGCCAGGCGGCGGGCATGCTCGCAGCAGCGTTCGATCAGTTGTCGCAACCCCTGCCTGCCTAGCGATGCGAATGCTGCGTAGACGGGTACCGCGCGTGCACGCCGGGACATCTCGGGCACCAGGACGCCGGGTTCGCGCTCGGCACTTGTGGGCAGATAGCTGGTGTTGGCGCCCAGTGCGGAGCGGGCAGCTTGGGGATCGGCGACGATGGCCAAGCCGCAGTCGTAGGGGACGTTGAGCCACTTGTGTGCGTCGGTCGACCAGGAATCGGCCAGCTCGACACCTCGGACGTGTGCCGACAGTCGCGGCGATGCGCAAGCCCATAGTCCGAATGCGCCGTCGACGTGAACCCAGCCGCCGTGCTCGTGGGTCGCCGCGACGATCTCTGACATTGGGTCGCATGCTCCGGAGTTCACGTTGCCGACCTGCGCGCACACGATGGCGGGGTCGGAGTCGGCGGCGAGCGCGTCGGCGAGCGCGTCGGCTCTCATCGCTCCTTGTGCGTCGACTGCTACGCGCTCGACGCGGCGCGATCCCAAACCGATCATCTGCAACGCCTGCAGTACCGACGGATGGACCTCGTCGCCCACGAGTACGCGAACACGGGGCGCCTGGGCGAGCCCATCGGCCTCAACGTCCCAGCCTTGCCGCGCTAAGAGAACGTGCCGTGCGGAAAGCAACCCGACGACGTTCCCCGCCGTGGCTCCGGTGACGAACCCGACGGCCGCGCGCGGGGGCAGCCCGAGAGCGTCGAGAACCCAGCGCTCGGTGACGGCATCGATCGCAGCGCCCGCCGGCGACGACATCCGGCTGTACGCGGTCTGGTCCCAGGTCGATACCAGCCAGTCGGCAGCCAGCGCAGCGGGTAGCGATCCCCCGACGACGAGGCCGAAGTAGCGAGGGCCGGCGCACGCAATGGTTGCCGGACCGAGAGTGGCGGCCAACCGCTCGACTACCGCGACCGCATTCGTACCTTCCTCGGGCAACGGGCCGCTCAGTGCGTCGACGACCTCGTCATAGCTCGTATTCGCGTCAACCGGCCGGTGTGGCAGACCCTGGAGGTAGTCGGTCGCCAGTTCCAACGCCCTTGGCAGAGCCGCGTACACGTCGTCGGTTCCAACCGGGGCAGAATGCTGATCCATTGAAACTATCCTTGTTCTCGAGTTCGTGTCGTGCACAGGGGGGCCGTAGGTCGTTGCGGACGCGGTTGCCCTCGGTGCGCCGTCCGGTTGGGCGAGCCGTCAGCGTCGCGATGCACCTCGCGCTGTGTGGCGCTCGATACTCGCCTGCAGGGCCATTGCGGGGCGGCTGCGGCTTTGGGTCCGTCTCGGAGGCCCCTACCCCGCGCGACCCCGATCGGCCTGACGTCGTGCGGTCATGTCGCCGGCTGCGACCGCTGTACTCGGCGCAGCAGGGTGCCCACGGATTCGATCAACTGCCCGGCTTCGGCCTCCGTCAGCACGAACGGTGGAGACATGACCAGGCTAGACCCCGCGCTGACATGGACGATCATGCCGAACTCGTCTCGGAGGCGTCGGCCTATCGCCACACCGGGCCCTCGCGGCGTTCTTGCCGGTGCACTGCCGCCGTTTGTGCCGAACCCCCGCATCAATGGTCACCGGCACGGTCGACCAATGGTCAGACTTTTTGCCATCCGCGATGCCGTTTACGGCGACATTCCAAATTGCAAAACGACACGGAGAATGGCAATCCACAAGAAGTAGAAGAAGCATCTGTAGGTTGCCAAACTGCGTGTCATTTGTCCGCGCGTCGACCAGGTGCAACCGTTGCATTGCCATTGAAATGTCGGCCGAGTTCTGCCATCTAAATGGCGAATCCTAGAACCAAACGGTTGTCCAAGAAATCGCATCGCGTCAACCGCTGACATCTCGCGCATGCAGCGCGACACGCGACCTCGAAGTTGTGAGCCGGCCGGTTGCGGTCTTCCACTTCTTCCTACGTCGCTAACGGGCAGGTGGGGTGGGGATTGGCATCTCCCATGTCACATGGTGTCGAGGCGGTCGCCATTGTTCTGCACAGCCTCGTTCACAAATCCGTTCACAATGTTCGTGCCGTCCGACCTCGACAGAAAGGTCGAAGGACCAGCCGGCTGGACGCTGTGATTTCGTTGTGCCTACCGAGCTAGACGCGCGGGGCGGCCCGTCTGCTTGGTGGCGATCTTCGACTCTTTGGCGTCGCTATCGGTCTTGCGGTGGGCGGCGAGAAAGTCATCGACGATGTTCGCGCAGTCATTGTGAGTGATGGTGCGAATCCCAGTCATTCGGCCGAAGGCGAGTGGTCCGACGAGTTGGCAGAGCGCCAGTTCCCGGTCGAAGTCGTCAAGTTCGGCTTGTGCTTTCGGGCTGGTGAGTATGGCGTCAAATGGCTGACGGTACTGGTCAACGACTCGGGCCCGTAGCGCCCCCGATGTGTGGCGGTCATCAGCTTCGTTATTGGAGCCGGTGGGCCCCAATGAGAGCCACGCGAGTGTCGTGACATGCAGCGGCGCGTCGTTGAAGAGTGCGGCTTGGCGGCTAAGCAATTCGATCAGCTGCTCACGGAGGGGTCCGCTGGTCGGTGCCGGAGTGGCCACTTGTGGAAGTAGGCGTTCGAACGTGGCTGCGAGCAAATGCGACGAACTGTGGAAGTGGCGGTACAGCGTGGTTCGAGCCACTTTGGATGCTTTGGTGACCGCATCAATGGTGACTGCTTCCACCCCCCCGGTGCTCAGAAGCGTTGCAGCAGCATCCAGCAGCCGGGTGCGTGACCGGATGCGCCGAGGGTCCACGTCGTCGTCAAGGACTGGCACTGACTGACTGTCGCTCACTCATTCACCTCGGCGGTCGATCTTTCACACGATGCTGTCACAGCAGTCTAGCAGTGTGGTACTAACGGTAGCGCAGCGAAACCGATCGTATTGGAGGGTGATGGTGCCCAAAAGCGTGTTGCCGCCGGAGCGGCTGCCCTCGCACACCACGACCTGCATGGGTTGCGGCCCGGACAACCCTCACGGACTGCGGCTAGTGGTGCACCGCAGCGGCGACGCGGTGTACACCGATGTGACGTTCGACGAGCGGCATATCGGGGCCCCGGGCCTGGCTCACGGCGGGGCAGTGGCCGCCGCATGTGATGACGTCCTGGGCTTCACGTTGTGGATCGCCGGCACCCCAGCGGTCACCCGCACCCTGACGGTCGAATATTTGCGGCCGGTGCCGCTGCATCAGACCCACCGGATTACTGCCCACATCGTCTCTCGTGAAGGGCGGGCGCTGCATGTCACGGCGACAGGCACGGGTGAGGGTGGGATCGCCCGCTTCACCGCCAGTGCAGTATTCATTGCCGTCAGCCCTGAGCACTTCGCCGCACACGGCGATGTCAGCGCTTTCGGCGATCTTCTGGAGCAGTTCTCGCGCCGCGGCGGTCTCGACCCGGAGCCGTCATGACTTTCCCTCAGGCGCGCAGCCACGGGAAAACCCTGCCTTCGGAAGCGAACTCGGTCGCTACCGAGAAGCGGGCCGCTAACGCGTCGCGTTCACGCGCCTCCGCACGGCGCCGCGAAACAATTCTGGATGCAGCTTTGGCCGTGGCCGCGGCCGGTGGTTACGAGGCGGTTCAGATGCGGACGGTTGCCGAGCGGGTCGGCATCGCCGTCGGCACGCTTTACCGCTATTTCCCGGCGAAAACCCACTTGCTGGTAGCAGCGCTGACGCGCGAGTTCCGTCGACTCGACTCCGCCGGCGACTGGGCGAGTGGTGAGGGCCCACCGCTGCAACGGCTCGAACGCCTCACCGCACATCTGCATGACCGCTGGCAGCGCGACCCACGGCTGACGACAGCCATGACACGGGCCTTCGCCGTCGCAGACACCCGCGCCGCCGCGGAACTCGACCGCGCGGCCGATGAAATCCAGATCCTGCTGGCCCGCACGCTCAGGGGCGGCGAGCCCACCCCTACCGATCTGCACGTCGCTGGGGTCATCTCCGACATCTGGTTGGCCAACCTCGTGGCCTTCAGCGGCCACCGCGCGACAGCCGCCGACACCCGCGAGCGCATTGACCGAGCCACCAGGCGCGTCGTGACCAGCGCTGCTCGGCCCACCGCAAACCGGTAACGATACTATTAGTATCGCAGCGCTACTTAGCGTACTCTTTGGAGATACGGCCCATGATGCGTTCGAAAAGAGACTGCCATGTACACCCAATGGATCGAAAACCTTGTCGTACAACGCCTCTCGCTGCGCGGCGGCCTGGTTCTGGATTTCGATGACTACAACGAAATCGTCATCTCCTGCCCCCTGCTATTGACCCTTCCTGCCGTCGGCACCTACCCCATCGAGGCGGTGCGTATTGACCCCCTCAGGATCGCAACCCACGAACGTCCACTGCTGAACCTCGCCGGCGCGGTGTGCACCCAAGCCTGGTCCAGCGACGATGGAGGGCTACACCTGAGCTTCTCGGGCGGGCACCGCATCGATGTCGACCCCGACGCTGAACAGACAGCATGGGAGCTCTATGGCATGCGCCACGGCTACATGGCCTGTCTGCCCCGGGGGCGGGTTCGCGTGGTCCGCCATGACCTCCCCGACACCGACGACGCCAACATTCTCAACAGCGCCACGCAATCATCGGCGGGGTCGGCGCGGCAGACGCACTAAATGGGCCGCGGACACGGGGACGGGTCGACGTGGGCGGCAATGCGTCGATCAGGTTGAACGTGGACCGGACTGCCCTGGCGACATCGAGGCGGGCGAGCATTCCCCGATGATGCTGTCGAGGTTTTGCTGCACCCGTTCCGCAGCGATGCCAACCGATGGTGAATACAGCATGATGTGGTCGAGGACGCCTTCGTAGCGTCTCAGTTGTTCCCGGACCTCGTGTGCCGTCCCTGCGACGCCCATGGTGTCGATCATCTCCTCGGACACCGCGGCGAACATCGCCGGGAAATCGCGCTGGGCGAATGCTTCCCGGATGGTTCGGCCTTCGCTGGCGAAGCCGTTCACATCAAGTACCGTCTCGTAGGATTTGACCGAGGAGTAGAACGCAATCTGCTGCGCCAGTTCGCGCCTGGCGACCTCGGCGTCGTCGTGGATGGCGCACATCACCATGGAAATGATCTCCACGTCACTGGGGTCGCGGCCGGTGCGCGCGGCACCCCTGGCGATAGCGGGCCGGACTATCTCCTCGACGTAGGTGGTGGTGAACAGGGGATGTCCGGCCAGGCCGTCGGCCACCCGCCCGGCCGCCTCGCACATCCGGGGCCGGACACCGGCAGTGACGATCGGGATCGGCCGGCTGGGGGGACCCACGTCGCCGGTCGGGGTGAGATTCATTCTGTAGAAACGGCCCTCGTGATGGATCGGCCCTTCATGCAGGTTCCATATCCGGCGCAGCAGCATCACGAGTTCTTCCATCCGCAGCGCGGGTGCGGAAGTGTCGGGCACGCCGTGCCAGTCGCTCATCATCCGTTTGGTGCCGTTGCCGATGCCGAGCACCAGCCGTCCGTTGGAGAGTTCGTCGAGATCACGCGCCTCGGTGGCCAGCACCAGCGGGCTTCGGCCGACGCCGTAGAGAATGGAGGAACCGATCCGGCAGTTCTGTGTGCTGTTGGCCATCGCGGCCATGGAGATCGATCCGGACCGGGAGTAGAACTCCGAGGCCCATACGGCGGCGAACCCGGCCGCGTCGGCGGCCTGGGCGGTCTGGGCCAGTGACTTCAAATCCGCGCCGAGAACCGACAGGCCGTAGGTGCTCATGACTGGTC